>JAUICO010000003.1 GCA_030427825.1 bacterium
ACATGCTCGAGACTCTCCATTCGGGCGAGCGCTGAGGCCAGGTCCCCGCCCAGCGTCAGGGCCCCGTGATGTTGTAGAATCATCACCTCACTGCGCGGCGCCGCATCGGCGACCAATGCGGCCAGCTCGTCGCTGCCGGGTCTCGCGTAGGGCACGATCGCGACTCCACCGAGGGCAGCACCTTCAGCGGTGACACCAAACACGGCGCCGGCCGCAGTTCCAACCCCCGTGGCTGTAGGCGGATGCGCGTGGACAACGGCGTTAACCGCAGGTCGCACGCGAAACGCCGCCATGTGCATGCGGTACTCCGAAGACGGGCGGGAGCCTGCGTCGAGAAGGTGTCCCTGGGAGTCAAGTCGAATCAATGCGTCCGGCGAGAGCTCGTCCTTGAAGCCACCGGCCGGCGTCATCAACACGAGTCCGTTCGAGAGACGAACGGACACGTTGCCGGCCACACCCGCAATCAACCCCGCATCGCGCAGCCGAACGCACACACGGACGATGCTCCGGCGCGCAGACGTCTCGTCGGAGATATCCCAGTGTGTGGTCATTCGCCGACTACCGGGCTCGGTGTGCCCTGCTGTCCGACGACCGGCGGCGATCTGTGCGGCGCAACCCGGGCAAGCACCCATTGTCCGAGGTCGTCGAAGAATGTGTAGAAGATGGGGACCACAAAGAGTGTGAGTAGCGTCGAAATCGTCAGGCCTCCGATGACAGCTCTACCCAGTGGCGAATAGGGGATGCCGATCAGGGTCGACTTGCCCATCGCCATCGGGATCAGCCCGCAAATCGTCGTCAGCGCTGTCATCAGGACCGGTCGCAGTCGTTGGCGGCCCGCGAAAACAAGCGCATCGATCCGTTCTTCGCCGGCCTTCACCTGTTCACGCGCGAGGTCCACAACCACGATCGCGTTGTTCACTACGATGCCAACGAGGATCAACAATCCCACCGCAACCATCACATCCAGCGAGGTGCCCGTAAGGTACAGGCTCCAATACACACCAACTACCGCGAAAGGGACCGCGAGCAGCACGCTGAGCGGCAGCACGAAGGACTCAAACAACACCGCCATCAGGATAAATACGAAGGCGATCGCGAGATACAGAGCCATGTTGCGCTCCTGCCCGCCTTCGAGCGCGATCTTGAAGCGGCTGCCCTTCTCAATCGAGTACCCACGAGGTAGCGGAATGTCTGCCGCGACTTCGTCAATCTCTGCCGCCAGAGCGTCAAGGTCATCCCGGCCGGTTGTGATCTCGAGGGTTCGCAGCGTGCTTCCGTCCTCACGATGTATCGACAGGGTCGCCGGCAATACGCGCTCACTGGTGAGCGTCGATATGGGCACCGTCCCCACGGCGCCCGGAACCTCGACCAGGCCGATCTCGTCACGGTCATCGGCGTCCGTTGTCACGCCCCGAACTACAATCGGAAGACGCCGTTCGTGCCCTCTGAAGTCGCTCAGTTCACGACCGCGCATCGCATAGTCGAGGGTCAGCCCAACCACACGACCGTCGGTCCCGCTGCGAAACGCGCTCGCTCTGTCGACGGCGAGCTGCAGCTCGGTCGCGCCCGGATCCGCCTGCCCTTCGATCACACTGAGCACACCGTCCAACTCGAGCAGGCGCTCGCTGAGTTGATCGCCGATTTCACGCAGGACAGCGCTGTCCGGCCCGCGAATGGCGACCGTCGGACCTGACGCCTGTGCGGGATTCATCGCGCTGGTGCTGACCGCATGGGTCACGCCGGGAATCACGGGAAGAACCGCCTGAAGCTGAGCGATGACCTCTTCGCGGGTCCGGTCACGCTGCTCCGGTGGCAACAGGAAGGCGCGCACAGGCGTGCCGCCGATGTCCGATGAGCCGAGCCCAACGCGCAGATCGCGGATTCCCAACTCTTCTCGGCGGGTCCAGATCGCCTCTTCATAACTCAAGCACGCCGCAACACGATCATCCCAGGACATGCCGGGCGCGAATTCCATCGAGACACGAATGTCGTTGATGTTTGCCTGCATCTGATCGGTAGTCGCGACCTTCGTCATGGGAATAAGTACGGTCGCGAAAACAAACATGGCGACAAAGAATGCGTCCGCTCGCCGGATGAGAACAAAGCGCAGCGCGCGAGCGTACTGCTCCTGCAGCCACAGCAACCACCGAGGGGAAGTCACTCCACTGTCGCCGCCGATACGCGCTGCCAGTACCGGTAGAAAGAGGAGGGAGACGATCAAACTCGCGATCAGGCCGGCGCACACCGGGACTCCGATCTCTGAAAGATAGAATGTCAGCGTCTCGCTGCCTGTCATCAAGGTCAACGGCAGAAAAACGACCACCGTCGTCAGCGTGGCGACGACGATAGGCAGAGACACTTCGGACGCACCACGCAGCGCCGCCCGGCGTGCGCTGAAGCCGCGCGCCCGGTAGCTCTGTATACTCTCAACAACCACGATCGCGTTGTCGACCACCAGGCCCACAGCGAGCATCATACCGGTGAGGGACAATACGTTTAGCGACCTCCCGCTAAGGTGCAGGACCGCTGTCGCCATCAGCAGCGACGAGGGTATCGCCGTCGTGATCAGGAGCGTCGCTCTGGCGTGGCGGAGGAAGATGGCCAGGACGAAGACCGCGAAGAGTCCGCCCCACAACGCCGTCGTCTGCAGGTCCCGCAGGGAGTCGGTGATCATGACCCCCTGATCGAAGAAATAATGCGGTTCAATGCCGGCGAGCACCGGGTCCTGTTCTGCGCCTGAGGTCAACGCTTCGCGTATCGACGACGCCACATCGACAATGTTCGCTGCCGAATCCCGGTACACACCGAGAAAGACTGCGGGACGCCGATTGATCCGGTACATCCGGCGCTCCGTCGCCGACTCGATGCCTACGCTGCCGATATCCGAGATTCGCAGTCCACCGCCGGCCGGGAGCCCGGCAATTTCAGCGAGGGATGAGAAGCGGCTCACAACGCGCAGCGGCAGCTCGCGGCCGGCATTCATCACCGAGCCACCTGCGAGGGAGAAGTTGTCTTGTCGCAGGCGATCGATCAGCTGCACCGCGCCGCCGCCGCCGGCCGCCAGCCGATTCGAAACTTCGATCGCAACGCGTCGCTCGTTGAGCCCGAACACGTCGACCCGTGACACCCCGGGCAGGCGTTCGAGCAGCGGTACCAGACGGGACTCGATGACGGTCTGCGGATCGTCGATCGACTCATCCATCGTGACTCCAAACCAGGTCACCGGATCCTCGTTTGGATTGTATTTCCAAATGAACCAGGGACCGGTCTCGACCTCGACACGTCCGATGCCGCGTTCGATACGGTCCCGCACCTGATTGTACGCCGTGTCCATGTCGGTCCCGTCGACGAACTCCATCAGGAACGACGTTGTGTTCGCGTTGATATCGACCGACATCGACTTCACGTCGCGGACCGTCGACAGCATCTCCTCGATCGGAATCGCAACCTCCCTCTCCAGGTCTGAGGGGGTGCCCGGCAAGGTGTTGATCTGGGCGTACAGAAACGGTGGCGTAAAGCCGGATGGGATCAACTCGCGACGAATCTCGCGCCACGAGTTCATCCCGAGCACGAGCAGCGCGGCGCCGATCATCGCGACCGTCACCGGGCGTCGGATCGAAAAACCGGGGAGCAGCTCACCTCTCACGGGGCGCCCGTACCATCGGCCGACAGGAGCGCGCTCATGTCTACGGCAGCACCCGACTCGGACAACAGCGTCCCGGTCAGGTGCTGCATGCGACGAAAGGCGAGTTCTCCGTCGAGGCGCACACGCAAAGCTGAGAGCTCCGCAGCCTCAACGCGTTCGAGAGCATCCAGCGTCTGTTGTACCGTGCTCAGGCCGCGGGCGAAGCGTTCTTCTTCGGCGTCCAGCACACGCTCAACGGCCCCGGTGCGATACGCCGCCAGAGAGTAGCGGTCCCGGTGCGCGCCCAGCTCTTCGTGTGTGTCCATCGCCGCAAAGCACGCCGCGCGTTCAGCGAGCGCCACCTCGAGGCGCGCGCGGTCCACATCAACCGCCGCCTGCTTTACCGATTCGAGCGCCGCGCGGTTTCGGATCGGCGCGGAGAAGCGTAGCCCCGCCATGACCGCGATCGATTCGAAGGTGGCCATCTGCGCCAACGCGGCGCCGACGTTCTCGTCCAGGCCTCCGGTAGAAAACGAGCCCCAGACATCGAGGGTCGCCTTCGCCGAATCCGAAGCCGCATCCACCGCCGTCTCTGCCAGAACAAGCTGGGCCCGCGCTGCAAGGACCTCGGGGCTGCGTGCCGCTGCGGCGGCGCACACTGCGGCGCCATCCAGCTCGTCCGGGGGAATCGTGATAGCTCCGGAACCGAAGCGCTGCTCGCCAGGCGCGGCACCGACCAGGTCGGCCAGCGTACGGCTCAACGCCTGTACGCGCACGCGGGACGCAACCAGCTCCTGGAGTCCGGCGGCCACCCGCTCGCGAAACAGTTCCAGCTCGTACGACGCGATGCGCCCACCTTCGACAAGGGCCCCGGCGGCCTCCAACTGGGCGGTAGTACGCGCGAGGCTGCGCTCCCTGAGCAGATGCTCCTCTTCCGCGAAGCGTACCTCAAGCCACACCGAGAGCGCGTTCAGCAACGCCGCGCTGATCTGCTGTTCGACAGCGACCCTTTCTGCCTCTGCGCGACGCAACGCAGCGCTGTGTGCGAGCATGGTGACCCGCCGTCCGCGCCCCTCGAGCAGGGGCTGCTCGAAGGCGATCGTCAGCTGCGGCCCGTAGTTCCAGGGAACGCCCTGTTCTATCGTCTCGCCAAAAATTTCATACGGCGTCTTCGATCGGGTCAGGCTCTGGTTAAAGCTCGCGGTCAGGGTACCGCCTGAAGCAAACAAACGCCCGATCGAAGCATTGAGGGAATGTGAGTAGCGCTCCGCAATACCGGAAGAGAGCTCATTCTCAACGCGAGCACGACTCGCAAGGGTCTCATAGGTGACCGCGAGTTGCGGGTCGAAGATGGCCAGGGTCTGTGCGCTCTCGCTTTCTGCCCGACGCACTGTGATGCGTCCACGGGCGATCTCGGGCAGGTTGTGCGCCACCAGAGAAACAAACTCGGCGCGAGACAGCCGCGAGTGCTCGGGAACCTCGATCCCCGTCTCGACCTCAGGCAACGCAGCAAACACCACGCTCGGCAGGAAACACACATGCGCCAGCGCGAGAGCACACACCGCGGCGTGCGTCTTTGATTTCAGACTACAACGCTTCATCGTGTCCGTAGGTTGCCCAGCACAGAGGCCGGCCGTCGTCGTTCAGGCCGCAGCTTGCCGCGCCGCCTGCTGAGAATCCAATCATGGGAATGTCCGGAGGGCTCGCCTGGCCGAAACCATCGTCGCCCCAGCACTGAACCTGCCGGCTCTCCAGGTGGCCACAGCAATGGTGGGCACCGCAGTCGATGTGGGTGTAGCGCGAGCCCGCCGGCACCTCGAGCTGCCCGTAGCTGTCGTCACCCCAGCATCGAGTCCCACCGTCCGCTGCAATCGCGCAGGTAAAATCGACACCCGCAGACACCTGCGTGGCCCGCAGATCAGGCGCCTGCAGCTGACCGCGCAGAGAATCTCCCCAGCACCGGATGCGACCGCCGGCCTCGATGGCACAGCCGTGACTGTCTCCCAGCGCAACATCCACGAACTCGCCATCAGTAGGATACCGATTCAGGTCTCGATCCGTGCGCCCCCAACACTCCAGGCGGCGCCCTCGGCGATAAATCACGCAGCTCGCCTGCCGCCCGGGGGCAAACCGGAGCAGCCGATTGTCCGGCATCTCATCCTCTCCTGAGGCCCGACTGCCCCAGCAGCGGCCACCGCCCAACGCCTCGTTGTAGGCGCACCCATGTCCGGCGCCGGCTACGACGGCTGTGTAGTTGCCGCCGATACGGCCATGAACCCGCTCGCCACCGCCGTCGCCCCAGCAGAGAACGGACCCCGTAGAGCGTAGGATGCAGGTGTGCGCGTCACCCACTGCGATTTGTGTGCCGCGGCTGCCGAGACTCTGCGCCTGTCCGTGGTAGCTGTGTCCCCAGCATCGTGCAGTCCCATCATCACGGATCGCGCAGGTGTGACGGGTACCTGGAGCCACCCTGACAAAAGGGCGCTCGAGGTGCATCGGCGGCACCGGCTCCCCCTCTTCTTCTGCCCTGGCCTCGGCTTCAGCGATCTCAGCCGGCGTCAGCGGTTGCCCGGGAGCCTCAGTCTGGGCGTCAGAACCCAGGCCCCAGCATCGGACGACTCCGGTGTCGAGGAGGCCGCATGCGTGGGAGCGACTCCCCGTCAATGACGCGACCACCTCGTCCGTGGGCCGGGTCTCGCCGGCTCGTCCGAATCCCCAACACTGCACCGCGCCGGCGCGATCGCGACCGCAGGCATAGTCGTCTCCGCCGACAAGCTCGACGAACTCAGTGTCCTCGGGCACCTGCATGACGGCCAGTGAAGCTTCTCCCCAGCATTCGACGCTGCCTTCGGGGCGCAGGCCACAGGTGTGAAGTCGGCCGGAAATCATTGAGGTGAAGGCGCGCTGCGGAGCATTCGTCTCGCCGGCGCGGTCCTCACCCCAACAGACGACGGCGCCCGCTCCGTCTGTCCCGCAGCCATGATGCACTGCCAGAGTCAGCGCCGTGAACGCGGTCGGCGGAGGGGCAGGCGGATCATCGCCGAAACAGTCCAGCATGCCATTGCCCCCGCGATGGATGCACGCAAATCGCCGGCCGGCGACCAGAAGGTCACCCTGCTGCGCCGACGGCAGCTGCCAGGTCGCGGTACCGCGACCCCAGCAGTCAATCTGCAGGCTGCGGCGCATCGCACAGGTGAAATCGTCGCCTGAGACCATGTCGATGTAGGGGTCCGCTACCTCTCGGCGCTCGACACGGGTGTCCCCCGGGCGTTGTCCGTCGCGCAGATCAACGTGCGCATGACGGTCGGATGCGGCCCGCGCCTCATCTGCAGCGCCCGGTTCCGGTCCATGAACCTGCACCCGGCGCGGCGACGGATCACCGGCCGTCGCGCACGCTACCGCCAGCAGGCAGCAGCACGCGATGCAATGTAGCAGGTTTCTCAAGGTCTCATTCCTTCAGGGGCAACCCTTCGCCGAAGGGGGACACTGTGTATATCCCGAAACGCAGATTTATGCCCTTTTCCGGCCGACCGAGGCTCCGGACCGGTCGAACTGCTCTTTCGCACGCGTCTGATTCCCGATCGTAGTGCATGCGACCAGGCGCGTATCCGGGCCTCTTTGGCGCCGGGAGCGCCCGATTGAAACACGTTCTAGCGCTTGCGCCCTTCCCATCTGACCGATAAACGGCGCAGCGCCTGTACGAAGCGCGGAGCCCCAACTGATGTCGAAGGAAAGCGGCCCAACAAAGTTCGAGGAGATCTCCCACGAGCGGTGGAAGTCGGAGGCCGAAAAGAGCCTGCGCGGCGCACCCTTCGAGAAGGCCCTCGTGTCTACCACCGCAGATGGAGTTCGCGTCGAGCCCCTGTACCCGAACGCCGATGTTCCGGCGGCGGCTCCGGACGTCGCGGGTGTACCCGGCGCGATGCCCTATACGCGCGGCAACTCCGCCGTCCCGTCGCCCAACGGCTGGAGCATTCGCCAGGAATTCACCAACAGCGACCCCGCCGAGTGCAATGCGCGGATACTCGAAGATCTGAGCCGCGGTGTGGACGCGATCGAGCTTCGCCTCGCGGCCTCCTCCCGCGGCGCGGGAACAGCGCCCGGTATCGAAGCCGCTGACCTTGCCGGCTTCTCGACCCTGCTCGACGGCGTAATGTTCGAGATGATCGGCACGCACTGCGATGCGGGCGCGGCGGCTCATGTGCCGGCGGCCGCCCTCGCCGCCCTGCAGGGACCCGCCGGACTTGGCACCTCTACCGGCAGCTTCGGCATGGATCCCCTCGGAGCTCTCGCTTCCGACGGTTCTCTGCCGTTCAGCCTCGAGCGTGCCTGGACCCTGGCGGCCGACCTTACGCGATGGTGCGCGGACAACGCGCCGGAGTTTCGCGCCCTGCGCGCCTCAGGGCTCCCCTTTCACAACGCCGGAGCCACCGAAGCGTGGGAGCTGGCCCTTGCCGTCGCAAACGGAATCGAGATGCTGCGTCAGCTGACGCGCGCCGAAATTACTCTGCACGACGCGACGGACGCGATCGAGTTCGCCTTCGCATCCGGGCGCGACTTCTTTGTCACGATCGCGAAGCTGCGCGCCGCTCGAACCCTCTGGGCCCGGGTGGTCGAAGCGGCCGGCGGCGACGACGGACACGCGAAGATGCAGATGTTTGTGCGCAGCTCTGAACGAAACCGCAGCGTCCGGGACGCATGGGTAAACATGCTCCGTGGCAGCTCAGAGACCCTGGCCGCCGCCATCGGAGGCGCCGACAGCGTCTGTACCGGCAGCTGGGACGAAGCGGCTCGCGCACCCGAAGCCTTTGGCCGCCGCGTCGCCCGAAATACACAACTGATTCTTCAGTCCGAGTCACACATCGGCCGTGTGGTCGACCCGGCCGGCGGCAGTGAATACGTTGAACACCTGACCGCAGAGCTCGCCAAGCTGGCGTGGTCCTATGTCCAGCGCATCGAGAGTGAGGGCGGACTGGCGGCGGCGCTTGGATCCGGATTGGTGCGGCGGGCCATCGAAGAAAGCGCGACAGAAGAAGGCAAACAGATCGCGAAGCGAAAGCTGTCCCTTATCGGCGTGAGCGAATTCGCCAACCCCGGCGAAGAGCGCCTTGTCGTCGAATCCCGCAGCTCAAAGCCGGACGCAGACGCATCGCCGATCATGGACATCGCAGCGGCTGTGGTCGCCGGCGCAGGCAGCAGCGCGGTCACAGAGGCGTGCATCCACGCCCTGCGCTCCGGTGCGAGCGTGCCGGCGGTACTCGCCGGTCTGAGCGCGAACTCGACGGCGGCTACCTGCAGGCCACTCCGGATTCGGCGCTACGCCGACTCCTTCGAGGCCTTGCGTGACCGGGCCGACGACCACGGAGCACCGACCGTGTTCCTGGCGAACTACGGGCGCATTCCCGAGCACCGAGCGCGTTCGGGCTTCGCGCAGAACTTTTTTCAAGCCGGTGGCTTCGTCGCCGAAGAAAACGACGGATTCACAGAGATCGAGCCGTTGGTTGCGGCGTTCCGCAGCTCCGGCGCCGACATCGCGGTGATCTGCTCTTCGGATGCCAACTACCAGAGCGTCGCGGCCGACATCGCCGGCCGACTCAAGCAGGCAGGTGCACAGCAGCTTTACCTCGCCGGGCGACCCGGTGACAACGAGAAGGCCTGGCGGGCAGCCGGCGTCGATGACTTTATCTACATGGGCTCGGACCTGATCTCAGTGCTTGATGACGCGCTGACGATTGCGGGCGCGAAGGGAGGCAACTGATCATGGCCACATTTCCAAACTTCGCCGACATCCCTCTTCGTTCAGAAGCCGCGGCGTCTGCAACCACACAACCGGCCCCCGCCGCCACTGCCCCCTGGGATACGCCCGAAGGCATCCCTGTCAAACCGGCATACACCTCGGCCGACCTCGCGGATGTCACACACCTGGGCACTCGTCCGGGCTTCCCGCCTTTCGTACGGGGCCCGTACACGACGATGTACGTCGGCCGGCCGTGGACCGTGCGCCAGTACGCCGGGTTCTCAACCGCAGAGGCCTCGAACGCCTTCTACCGGCGCAACCTCGCAGCCGGTCAGCGCGGCCTCTCGATCGCCTTCGACCTGGCCACCCATCGTGGATACGACTCCGACCACGAACGGGTAGCCGGCGACGTGGGTATGGCCGGCGTCGCCATCGACTCCATCAAGGACATGCGAATTCTCTTCGACGGCATACCGCTCGATCGAATGAGCGTGTCGATGACCATGAACGGCGCCGTTCTGCCGGTCCTCGCGCTCTACATCGTCGCTGCCGAAGAACAGGGCGTGGCGCAGAAGGACCTCACGGGGACCATTCAGAACGACATTCTGAAAGAGTTCATGGTGCGCAACACCTACATCTATCCGCCGACGCCTTCGATGCGCATCATCGGCGACATATTCGCGCATACCGCGACGCACATGCCGCGCTTCAACTCGATCAGCATCTCCGGCTACCACATGCAGGAAGCCGGTGCGACGAACGACATTGAGCTGGCGTACACCCTGGCTGACGGCGTCGAGTATATCCGTACCGGTCTCGCTGCGGGCCTCGACATCGACGCCTTTGCGCCCCGACTGTCCTTCTTCTGGGCCGTCGGCATGAACTACTTCATGGAGATCGCCAAGCTGCGAGCCGGGCGCCTTCTCTGGGCACGCCTCGTCAACGAGTTCGGCCCGAAGAATCCGAAGTCGATGTGCCTGCGAACCCACTGCCAGACCTCCGGCTGGAGCCTCACCGCGCAGGACCCATTCAACAACGTCGTCCGTACCTGCGTCGAAGCCTTCGCGGCGACCCACGGCGGCACACAATCGCTGCACACAAACTCCCTCGACGAAGCGATCGCCCTTCCGACCGACTTCTCGGCTCGCATCGCACGAAACACACAGCTCTACATTCAGCACGAAAGCGGTACCTGCCGAAGCGCCGATCCCTGGGGCGGCAGCTACTATGTCGAGCGTCTGACCCACGACCTCGCCGAGCGCGCGTGGGCACTCATCTCTGAGGTCGAAGAGCTGGGTGGCATGGCAAAGGCGATCGAGCAGGGCCTGCCCAAGTTGCGCATCGAAGAGGCCGCGACGAAGACCCAGGCCCGCATCGACTCAGGCCAGCAGACCATCGTCGGAGTCAACCGATTCCAGCTCGATCAGGAAGATGACATCGAGCTCCTGAAGGTCGACAACTCCGCGGTGCGCGGCGCGCAGATCCAGCGACTCAAGGAGCTGCGCGCTGAGCGAAACTCGGCCGAGGTCGAAGCCACACTTCACGCACTCACGAAGGCCGCAGACAGCGGCGACGGAAACCTCCTGGCGCTGTCGATCGACGCGGCCCGCGCACGGGCAACGGTCGGCGAGATCAGCGACGCGCTTGAGAAGGTATATGGCCGCCACCGGGCGCAGATTCGCTCAGTCAGTGGTGTCTACAGCGCAGAGGTTGGCAAAGTGACAGACGCACTCGATCAGGTTCGGAAGAAGACGGATCTCTTTGCAGAACGTGAAGGTCGGCGACCGCGAATCCTCGTCGCAAAGATTGGTCAGGACGGACATGATCGCGGACAGAAGGTCATCGCGACCGCCTTCGCTGATGCCGGTTTTGACGTAGACGTCGGACCGCTCTTTCAGACGCCGGAAGAGAGCGCCAAACAGGCTGTCGAGAACGACGTGCACGTCGTTGGTGTCAGCACCCTGGCCGCCGGCCATCTGACCCTTGTTCCGGCCCTTCGTGCGGCATTGGCAGAGCTCGATCGCGAGGACATCATGATCGTTGTAGGCGGCGTGATTCCGCCCAACGACTATGACGATCTCTACGCCGCCGGCGCGAGCTGCATATTCGGGCCCGGAACCGTGATTACGGAAGCGGCGGGCAACGTAGTCGACATCCTCAATCGCGACTGATGGCCATCCGCGCCCTGCCACGACGACGCCGGCTCAGCGTCGAAGACCACGTCGACGGCGTCCTGGCGGGGAACCGTACGATCGTGGGCCGAACGATTTCACTCGTCGAGAGCGACGTTGCGGCACATCGAGACAAGGCCCAGCAGGTGCTGCTCGGGCTGCTCCCACACACAGGCGAAGCACACAGGATCGGTATCACCGGTGTGCCGGGCGTCGGAAAGTCCACGTTTATCGATCAGTTTGGGCTCAACCTGATCGACGATGGACACAAGGTCGCGGTGCTCGCTGTTGACCCGACCAGCAGCCTCTCACGGGGCTCAATTCTCGGTGACAAGACGCGCATGGAGCGCCTGTCGGTACACGACAGCGCGTTCATTCGTCCCTCACCCACCGGGGGCTCACTGGGGGGGGTGAACCGAAAGACCCGCGAGACGATTCTTGTGTGCGAGGCTGCAGGATACAACCGCATCCTGGTAGAAACCGTGGGGGTCGGTCAGTCCGAGACCCTGGTCGCCGGCATGGTCGACGTGTTTGTTCTGCTGATGCTGCCCGGTGCCGGCGACGAGCTGCAGGGCATCAAGCGCGGCATCATGGAACGCGCCGACATTCTCGCGGTCAACAAGGCCGACGGTGACAACGCCAACCGCGCCAAACTCGCGGGCACAGAGTACCGGCGCGCCCTGCACTATCTGCAGGCCCGCTCCGAGCATTGGACGCCGCCGGTCCTGCACATCAGCGGCCTGCACAACATCGGCCTGGACAGCCTCGCCGAAGCCATCGAGGACCATCGCCGGACACTCAGAGATTCCGGCGAGCTCGCTGCTACGAGGCAGGCGCAGCAGAAGCAGTGGACCTGGGACATGGTGGAAGAGCGGCTCATCGAGGAGCTGCACGGCAACGCGTCCGTCGCCGCACGGGCGGCCACGCTGGACGCGGACCTGGCCGCGGGCAGGACAACTCCGACGCTGGCGGCCGTAGAGATGCTGCGAGCCTTCGGCATTGAGGCCTGATCTCGATCCCCTGCGGCCGTTCCCTGACCTCGCTTAGGGAAACAAGGCGGGGCGTCCGCGGGCACAGTGACAACACGGCGCGTGTCACAATTCACGCGTTGTGCTGCTAGTGGCGGTGTTCAGGCGCACTCCTACGCACCCGCGTTGCCGAACATTGAAGCATCTATGCCATAGCATCGAAAGCAGACGACAGCGCGTGCTCGTGGCGTGCCTGCTCGTGGGCGGCCTGACGCTGGTTGCGCTCGGGTCCGCGGCTATTCTCAAGAGGGTCGCTGAAAAGCAGACGCGGGCGGCGCTTGAAGCTCGCGATCTCAGCGCCGATTGGGAACACTTTTCGATTCGCGGCTTCGGACGACTGCGCATCGATCAGCTTCGCATTGAGAGCCGGCGCGGCGTCCTGCGGTGCGCAGGCCTGCGCGCTCGATTGCGAGTCGGGGGACTGCTCACGGGTCGCCGCCGATTCAGCCGTCTCACCCTCACGGACTGCGCGGCGATACTGCCGCGGCCGACCGTATCCGATGACGGGGATGACGATGAAGGCTTCGCCGAGCTCATCGAACGCGGCCGCATCGCCCTGCGCGAAGCCGCATCGGAGCTGGGCAGCTTTCACGTGAACCACCTCGCCGTACAGCTGCATCGCAGCAGCACGCTACGCGCAGACTTCACGGAGCTCAGCCTTCGCGCAGGCCGTACTCCACAGCTGCGCACAACGGTGGACCTGTGGACGACGGACGGTCGTCTCTCCGGCAGAGAGGTTGTGCTGCGTGTGAACGCGGGACCCGTCCTGACCGTCGTTGGCGAAGCCGCGCTGCTCTACGTCCACCGGAGCGGCTGGGATCTGCGCACTACGCGCTTCGGATTGGACCCCCACGGTCGCATCTATGCAGACGACGTCGCTCTGGGCGGCGGCTCCGGCGCGAGCGCCCGCCTGCATCGGATTCACGCAACGACCGACCTCAGGACGCTGTCGGTCGAAGGCGGCGCCGTGCGCGTCGCGACCCCTGACCGAGACGCGCTGCCGGAGGCGCTTCGCTTTGACGAAGGGGGCGCCCTGGAGGACGTCCGACTTGAAGTGCCCGATGATGACAACACAGCAACATGGGGAGTGCGTGTCGCCGACAATCTGTACTCGCTGGCAGCTGCCCTGCTTCAGGTCTCAGCGACGAACGTCGTGAAAGATAGGAGCGTGTCCATCAGCGACATCGAACTCACTACCGGCAACGGTGATGAGCTGCGGTTGCACGTAGCTACCGCGGACCGCAGCGGCGTACGCCTTCACGCAGAAGTACAGGGCGCCGAGCTGCGGGTATCGGTGCCCGCCGATCGCAGCGAGCGCGCGGACGTCGAGATCGACGACGTACCACTGTCACCCTTCGCCGGCCTCTTGTCAGACAGAGCAGAACTTGGTGGCCGGGCCTCAATCCGCCTCGCCGTCACACGCGCGGACACCTCCCTCGATATCAGCGGGAGCTTCACTCTCAGCCGCCCTGCCCTTGAGCACCCGCTCCTATCACCACGCCCGGTACACTTCGAAAGAGTGTCCGGGACACTTGTAGGCCGGGTGGATCCCGAGTCACGCAGCGCCCGGCTCAGCGCGGGCTTCGACAGCGATGGAGTACCCTTCACTACCGATCTCTCGCTCGCGCACGTGGAGGGTGCTGAGACACTACAGTTCTCATTCTCCGTTGCGGGCACCACGCCGTGTCAGGAGATCTGGGACGCGATCCCGGACGGACTTCTACCTGCCATGGGCCACGGCGCCTACCGGTTCTCAGGGAGCGCGCGTCCAAGCCTACGCTTCGAGTACACACTCGGCGACCATGAATCGTTCCGCCTTCACACCTGGGGTTTTCCGCGCACCTGCCGCCTTGAAGGGGCTTCGCGCAGCTACGACCCCCGGCGGCTGTTGCGCCGCCGCTATGTGCATCACGTCAATGAGGGCGTGACCCGCTCGGACATCTACGTCGGCCCCGGGACGTCGGACTACGTGCGCATCGATACGTTGCCGTCCTACATCCCCGCCCTGATGTATCTGAGCGAGGAGATCGACTTCTACCGCAACCCGGGCATCAGCGTACGGCTGATCGCCAAGGCGGTCCGCTACAACCTTCCGCGACGCAGGTTCGCATACGGCGGATCCACGGTGACGCAGCAGCTTGTGAAAAACCTCTTTTTCAGCCGCGAAAAGACCCTGGCGCGGAAGTTTGAAGAAGCCATCGTTGCCTGGGCCGTCGAAGACACGCTCACCAAGGACCGGATCCTTGAACTCTACATGAACTGTATCGAGTTCGGACCCAACCTGTACGGAATCGTGCGCGCATCTCGCCACTACTTCGGCAAAGAGCCCGCCGAGCTGAGCCCCCTGGAGGCCGCGTGGCTCGCGTCACTCAAGCCGTCGCCCATACGTGGTCGTCGCGAATGGCGACGCGGACGCTCGGCCGCCGAGGGTTGGAACAACAACCGCCTGCGCGTACTGATGGAGCGTCTCGTGCGCTATGGGGGGCACATCGACGAAGCGGACGTTGCGGCCGCCGCTCCCTGGGTCGTCCATTTTCCCACGAGCGAGAATTACGACCCGCCGGCGCTTGAGATCGTCCCTTCGGAAGTGACTTCTGACTCCGCTCCGTAATCAGTATGTGGGAAACCTCATCACACAGTGACAGAACCCCTACGTGAAAGCCCCATCAAAGCGCGCAACCGCGGTCGGTCTCGCAGTTTGCGCGGTGATCGGGCTGGTCGTGGCCCTGCTCTGGCGACCTGTCGTCGGCCGAGCAGCACGGCAGCTCGCGGAGTCGCGCCTCGAACAGGCCCTGCCCGGTAGCGTGGCCGAGGTCTCCAAGCCTCGGGTCTCGCTAAGTGGAACTGTGCACATCGACCGAATTTCGGTCAGCGCCGACGGACTTGAGGCCGTCTGCACGGGATTGACTCTGCACATTCGGCCGGGATCGGTGCTCCGCGGCGATGGTTATGTGCGACGCGCGGGGGTCGAAGAGTGCCGTGCACGGGTCATTGAAGGCGCCGAGACAGAGGTCTCAAACACGGAAGAAACCAGCGTCGAATCAGTGCTTGCGAGGGCATGGTCAGCCCTCGAGAAGCTCGGCGACACGGTGGGCCGACTACGAATAGACGCCGCAGCCGCCGAGCATCCCCGCTACGGTTCGTTGAGCGGTGCTGACATTCGCTTTGACCGCCGCGACGCTTCGTTGAGAGCCGAGTTGAGCGCCGACGTGTCGGGAGAGCGAATTGCGGGCAGCCTGAACGCCAGGCATGCGACACGGCGTGCTGAGCTGCAGCTTGCGGAAGCGATCGAGGTTGAGGAGCACGGTGCGACCGCCACCTGCCGCGTCCTGATCGCAGGCGCGGACTACGTCGGCTGCTCCGAACTGGCGCTGACAGCGACGCATGGCGCACGCTCATTCTCAGGTACCATAGCCGAAGCGCAGCTACGGGGAACGTTGAGCGCACCCGCGCCGATGGCGGTCGGAGGAGAGCTGCACGTAGAGCTCGGCGATGCGCCAGGCGTCGGCGATTTCACCGACCCGGGGCTTTCCCTATCTGAGAGTCGGCCTCGCTATGGTCCGATTCGTTGGATCGCATCGCATCCGGTGCGCTCGCAGCGAAGATGGGCAGAGCGGGATCCCGAAGAGACAGACCACGATCTGTACCCGGTTGGCGAAGAGGTCCGCGTACGACTCCTTCAGCGCGCGCATGCCGGCCTCGCACGCCTCTTCAATCTGAGCATCGACGCCGGAGACCTTCCGGTCCTGCGTGCTCGTGACATCGCAATTCACGTTGAAGACGAGGAGCTGCGGATCGTGAGCGCAGCCTTCTCCAGTGGACGGTTTCTTGAGGTAGAAACCGAGGGCACGTTCGGAGCGCTCGGTGCCCGGGTCCGCACCGGCGACAGCCTCTCGATGACTCTGACCGGCACCGGCGTCGATCTCAGCGAGCTCGGGCAGCGCGCGGGTGTCCCGATGCAGCCGTCGGGCAGCGCGGACTTCGAGCTTCACGCGACAATGGACCATGCGGCCGCCATCAGCGTCGACGGCACGTGGTCCACGACGGACGCCGCGATGACACCGAACGGGCTTGAGGACAACCGGATGGAACACCTGGACACGCAGGGCACCTTCCGGGCGACACTCTCGACCGAGGACGCCGGCAGCGCCGAGTTTTCCGGATCAGCGCGCGTCGGACAACACGGTCAGGCGACCGAGACCCACATGCCGTGGACCTTCGCCGGCGACATGCTTGAAGTCACACACCCGCGAGATGGACAGCCGGCAGTTCGCCTCAGAGTGAGCGGCGGCCTTACGCAGCAGACGGAATGCCGGAACATCTGGAACAATCTCCCCGACGGGCTGATCGCGGACATCGGTCGAAACGGGATGACCTTTGAAGGGGGGATCACCCCGCAGCTCCGGGCGGAGTACCGTATCGGCGAGCCGGAGAGTTTTGTCCTTAATGTGGCCGGCGTCCCCGAGACCTGCCGAATCACATGGATCACGCCGCGCTTCGATCCCGAGCAGCTCAACGACCCGGACTTTCTGCACCACGTAACTGAGGGTGTGACCGAAGACGACGTGTTCTGTGGTCCAGGGTACCGCAGCTGGATACGACAGGAGCTGCTGCCCCGTCACGTCACTTCGATCATGGTCTCAAGCGAAGAGAGTGGATTCTACCAGAACCATGGCGTCAGCCTCACGCTGATCAATAAGGCCATTCGGCGCAGCATCGGCTCGGGACACCTCTCCTACGGTGGGTCCACCATCTCTCAGCAGTTGGTGAAGAACCTCTTCTTCACTCGCACGAAGAGCCTCTCTCGCAAATTCCAGGAGCTGCTTGTCAGCTGGGCGATGGAGGAACGTGTCACGAAGTTCCGCATCCTCGAAATGTACCTGAACTGCATTGAGTTCGGACGAAACATCTGGGGCATCGTCGACGCCTCATTCATCTACTTCGGTAAGCACCCGACGGACATGACGCCCGCAGAAGCGGCTTTCCTCGCTTCTCTGAAGCCATCTCCGCACCGAGGCATGCAATACCTTCGCGACGGCACGATCAACAGGCTCCGTGCGAGAGAGAGAATGCAAACATTGATCAATCGAGCGGAGCGCGGCGGTCACGTCGGCGGTGGTGAAACCGGCGCTGACTCCGTGGAGTTTCGCGAATAGCACAGGCAGGAGACACGGCGCAGCCGCCGGAGTCCCCGGGTCAGCTGAGCAGCCGCTTTGTCACGGCATCGAACTCACGCGGTGACAGAGATGATCGACTACCGGCGCTTTGTTCCGGGTTCGGATCGATCTCAAGCAACACACCGTGCGCACCGGCTGCCTTCGCGGCCAGGCTCAGCGGCAGAATCAGGTCCGCGCGACCTGCAGCCCGTGAGGGGTCCACCAGAATCGGCAGGTGTGTGCGTGACTTCAGGATGGGGATAGCGCCGAGATCGAGAGTGTTTTGTGTGGATCGCTCGAAGGTACGAATCCCCCGCTCACACAGCATGACCTGTTGGTTACCCGCCTCCAGAATCGTCTCGGCGCTTTGTAGCAGCTCGTCCAGCGAAGCCATCCAGCCGCGCTTAAGCAACACCGGTTTGTGGCTCCCCCCTACCGCTCGCAGCAGCGCGTGGTTCATCATGTTGCGCGCGGAAACCAACAGGATATCCGCAGGCGAAGCGTTTTGCACATCGTCCGGCGTAGACACCGGGGTCATGAGCGGCAGCCGGTAGCTATGTGCAATCTCAGCGGCGACCTCAAGTGCCTGCCTGCTGAAGGCGCCGCCGCCGCGAAGGCCGGAGCGCAGGACAAGCGCGCCGCCGTCTGCGGCGATCACCGCGCAGGCGTCCAGCTCTTCTCGGCTCAACACTTTGGAAGGTCCAGCGAGTATCGCGAAGCCGCTTCCACCGAGTGTCACGCCGCGGACGGACACCACAGTGTCCTCCGCCTTGTAGGCACGACTGGCCCGTCGGTAGCCATTCCGTTCCGCTTCGGCGACAGAGGATGCGGGCTCCGGCACCGGTGCGTCGCCGGAATCTTCACCGGCCCGGGACTCCACGCGCGCTACCGACGAGAGTTCGGTCGGCGGCAGGTCCTGCGACGGATAAGAACCCAGCACCTTCAGGAAGCGGGTACATCGAGCCAGCTCGTCGAGAGCATCGGCAACGCGTGGGTCTTCGGTGTTCCCCTCGAAGTCGAGATAGAACATCTCTTCCCACGGGTTCCCGATGATCGGGCGCGACTCCAGCTTGCACAGGTTCAGATCAAAGTGACGAAAGATGGACAGCGCATCCACAAGCGCGCCGGGCTTCTGCGCGGTCGCCATCACCAGCGAGGTCTTGCAGGGAATTCGTCGATCCACCTTCTGCGCGGTGCGGCCGGCGATGAGAAAGCGCGTGTAGTTGTCTTTCTGCGTGGCGATGTCCCGCCTGAGAACCTGAAGCCCGTAGATTCGCCCCGCATCCTCGCTGGCGATCGCCGCCTTCTGCGGGTCGCCCTTCTCGGCGACCATCTTCGCCGACGCTGCCGTGTCGGTGTACATGCGCGCCTCGGCAGATGGCAGTGACATCAGGAAGCGCTGACACTGCGCAAGCGCCTGGGGGTGAGAGTAGACATCCCGCACCGACGCAATGTCAGACGATTTTGGTGCAAGCAAACAATGCACCACCTTGAACTTCTGCTCACCGACGATGGATAGACGTGCGTGCAGAAGGACGTCGTAGACCGGGTTGATACCGCCGGAGGTCGTGTTCTCGACCGGGAGCATTGCATAGTCTGCCACCCCGTCTTCGACCGCCTTGACCACGTCACTGAAGGTGTCCTGTTCGATGAGGACCACCTCGATTCCGCGCTCGCCGAAGAAGCGACGCGCCGCGAGGCTCGAGTAGGATCCGTCGATCCCCTGAATCGCAACGCGCTTGACCAGCGGACCACCGTCATCGGCGTTGGCTCGCCGCTGCAGCATATGCTGCTGCAGTCGTACCGAATCCTCGATGACCGTGTGAAAGACGCGGGTGACGAAATGCGGGTCCAGACCCGCCTCACGTCCGCGACGAATGCGGTCTACGAGCAGGGACTCCTCGCGCTGCTGGTCGCGAATCGGAGACGAAGCGCGATCCTTGACGTCAGCCATGCGCGAGCTGAGCTCGCGGCGCTGCTTGAGCAGTGTCAGCAGCTCTGCGTCGACCGCGTTGATGCCCTCACGAATCTCGCTGACCTCGGCGCCCTCGGCGCCTTTGGCCGCGGCGCCGGCAGGGGCGGTGCCGTTGGTATCGTCGTTGGTGCTCACGGCGCGGATGTGTAGCAGAGCGGCGATGCTACGTGAATCGAATTGCGAGACTCGCGACGACCGCGCTCAGGGGCCGGTGACAGGCCCGCAGTGAGTTCCGATGCGCGCCGTGGTATCAGCCCCGCATCTCGGGAAATGGAGAAGCTCATGGCATGGGATATCGCAGGAAAAACCGTCGTCGTGACCGGCGCCAACTCAGGCATCGGCAAGGAGGCCGCCGCGGAGTTTGCGGCGTTGGGCGCTCGCGTCGTCATGGTCTGCAGAAACCGGAGTAAGGGCCAGGCAGCAAAGCTGGAGCTCGAAGAGCGCACCGGCAGCGAGACCGTTGAGCTCGTCATCGGCGACATGTCGTCGATCGCATCGATTCGAGCAGCGGCGGCTGCCGTCGGCGCCCGGTGCCCGGTAATCGACGTCCTTCTGAACAACGCCGGTTTCGCAGCGACCACGCGAGCGGTGAACGAGGACGGCCTGGAGCAGATGTTCGCCACGAACCATCTCGGCTACTTCCTCTTCACGAACCTGCTACTTGAGAACATCAAGGCCGCCGGCGAGGCGCGCATTGTGTGTGTGGCGTCAGCCGCGCATCGCTGGGCGCGTCTCGACTTCGACGACCTCCACTGGTCCCGCCGCAGATACATGTCGATGCCGGCGTACGGCACGACCAAGCTGATGAACATATTGTTCTCCAGCGAGCTGTCACGGCGCCTCTCGGGGACCGAAGTCACCGTCAACAGCCTGCATCCCGGCGTCATCGCATCCGAGTTCGGCGACAACGCGCAGGGGTGGATCAAGTCGCTCTGGTGGCTGGTCAAACCCTTCATCCTCACAACCCGCCAGGGTGCTCAGACCTCAATCCACCTGTGCGCTTCGCCGGATGTCACCGGCATCACCGGAAAGTACTGGGCAAAGTCGAAGGTAAAGAAGCCGCGACGTATCGCCGAAAACCGGGACGTCGCGAAACAACTGTGGGACCTGTCTGCCGAGATCTGCGGCCTCTGAAGCCTAACGGACGCCGTACTTCCACCAGCCGTAGAGCCAGTCCGTCAGGCCGGGGTGATAGTAGAGCTTCGAGTCCGTGGGCGGCTCGGACAAACAACGGGTATCGCCGGCCGCCACGCGGGGAATCGTCTCGCGAAGCAGCGCCACGCCGGCACCCAGCTGCAGCAGCGGGTAGGTCGAAAAGTTGTCCGCGGGCGTTGGTGTCACCGTGGACTGAGCCAGCACGCCACCGGTGTCGATACCGGGATCAACGAGGTGCACGGTCACGCCGCATCCTTTCGGATCCAGATTGCGTAGCGCCCAATACCCCCCGTGAACTCCACGGTAGCGGGGCGTCACACCTGCGTGTGTGTTGATCGTGGGGGCATCGATCTCGTCGAGAATCTGCGACTGCACAATGCGTGTTCCGTTGATCACCACAACATGCGGATCATGGCGGTTCACAAGCTCAGGCACAGCGGTATCGTTCACCGTGTCGACGCGAACACACTGCGACGGTGGCGTCCTGTCAAAGTCGAACTCCCGATAGAGCTCGGCGATGCGATCGCCGGAAGCCGACGCCAGGATACGCGGAACGCTCAGCTGAAAAGCAAGCTGGTTTACCACCCGTGGGAGACCCAGGCGCTTTGCGCGGCGGCGTACCATCGCATATCGCGCGGGGCGAGGCTCGACGATGACCGCGCATACATCAAAGTCCCGCCGAAGGGCGTTGCAGACAATCCAGGACGAATCCCCTTCGCCGACCAGACAAACAACGCGAAGCTTCGCGCTCACGCCGCGGCCTCTGCACGAACGAGCTCAGCCCGACTTCCCATGGTCGTTGACTGCATCCCATACATTGAGCGCAGAAGCGTGAAGTGCGCGAGGACCTCCCGCAGCGCGTCGATGTTCTGATCTGTGTGTGTGCCAAAGTTGTGTGGGTGCCACCACAGGTGATAGTCCTGACCGGAGCGCGCTGCATGCCGCATCTCCGCCAGAATCCGGCGCACTCGAAGGCCCTCGAAGAGGGCTACAGAAGGCGACCAGGGGCGCATGAAGCGCGTCGCCGGCACGTTAACAGGACGTCCTGACGAGAGCTCCGGAAGTGTGTCGAATCGAGCGATCGGCGCATAGGCGTCAAGGAGCCGACCGGCACGAATGTGCAGACCCTGTGACTCATCCGTGCGGGGATCGTAAAAGGGGTGCTTCGGCTGACCTCGATAGGCGAGAATCCCCTCCTCGAAACACACACGGAGGGCGGCGTCGTCATATTGGTTCCGCGGAAAGACGATACTCTTCAGCTCGATCCCAATCCGCCCGGCGATCGCCGCGCAGGCGCGAAGGTCGGCACGCAATGCCGCATCGCGGCGGGGTTGCTCCAGGCAATAGTAGTGACTGTATGTGTGTGTCGCGATCTCCTGCGCATCGACGGCGGCGATCTCGGCGATCATTTCCGGCGCGAAGTAGTAGTCGCCGGCCATGTTGTCTTCGACCAGTCTGTACGAGTCGAAACGCGTCCCTTCGTACCCGGGCATCGTTGCCGGCGCGAACTCCCGCGCGGCCCCGGGCCCATCCGCAAAGAGCATCCCCACGGTGGCCCATGTCGCGGCCACGTCGTGCTCGGCGAACAACGACAGCATGCGGGTTACAGCATGTCTCGTTCCGTCCAGGTTTGCACGATAGTCGTCGATGGAGCGCTTGTCGTGAACGCCCCAGTGCAGCTCCAGGTCGAGCGAAATGATAAAGTGCGATGGCATGCGTTCACCGGCTACCGAGTAGATGATATCAGGACGTCAGCCGTTGTCCGTGAGATAGCGGGCGACGACTTTGTTTGTTTCCCGCATGTTCGGCTCGATGAGATTGATGACAAACTTCTCGACCTGAGGCCTCATTTTTCGACCGAGGAGCTTTGGTACACCGGGCACCTTGTCGGTGTTCACCGAAAGCTCGCCATTCATGGTGATACGGGTCGTACCGTCGACCTCGACAAATTCGTTGTAGCCGCGGCATTCGATCGCGCCGGGAAGAAAGCCCAGCTCGATGTTCCATTCGCAGCGCCATTGCGACTGATCCCATGTGGCCGTGTCTACCCACTTGAGCATCTCCGGCTTGATGAAGGCACGGGCCACGCGGGGCACCTCCGTCTGCGCGGCCGCCCAGTGGTTCACCAGACGCACAATGTCGCCGTCCTCCTGCCGCTCGACGACTTCGATGGAGTCAATGTCGGGCATGTAATCCACCATGTCCGCCATACGGTCACGATGCGTGCAATATACCTGCTCACGTCCAAAAGGAATCTCGTCGACAACTGTGAATTTCATGGCGTTCTCCTCCGTGCACTCCGGCAGGTCCTGAAGCACAGACCGTCGGACCAGACAACGACTTCTGAGCGCCGCGTGGACGTGGCCGGTGCGCATCTCCTCAGCAGTGAGCTAACGAAACGCAAGGTCATCCGGCTCGTGGGGATCGTCCCACGGGACCAGGGTGGTGGTCAATCGGACCCCGAACTGCTCTTCGAAGAATCGGTTTCGCCGCTCAAACGGGGCCGCCGTCAGCTGCCGGCCGCCGGGAATCAGGAGGCGAATCTCTCGGGCGCCATCAGCAGCGGGTCGCACATCGAGACCGCGCACAATGCGCCGATGATCCGTGTCGAATGCGTCCGCCATTCGCAGCACCGGCACGAGCCGTCGGACGATGTCCCGCTCCGGTTCCGGCAGGGACGCAAAAGCCGAGTGCTTCTCCGGATTCGGCAACGACCGGCGGTGCGCGCGACACAGAGCGGCGACCATGCTTCGCCTCGGCTCTTCCAGGCCCGGCAGCCTCGCGTTCTGCACCATGTACTCGGAGTGGCGATGGTGCCCACTGCGATTCACCACCTCTCCGACGTCGTGGAGTAGCGCGGCCAGCTCGAGGACGTCGAGATACTCATCGGGCACCCGGTGAATATCTGCGAGGCTGACAAAGAGCATGCGTGCCATTCTCCGCACATGCTCGCCATGTGCTGAAGTGTGCTTGACGCGCGCGCAGAAAGCGCGCGCTGACGCCAGCGCGGCGTGGGACACATCCATCGGTGATGCGGTGCCCAGCACGTTGGCGCAGAGCTCGTGCAGGATGCCTTCGCGCAGGCCGACGCCGGGTGCGATCAAGGTGTGAACGCCGTGCAGACGAGCCGCAGCGCCAAAGATCAGCGCCGCCACGCCCATCACATCTGCGCGGTCTTCGCGCACGCCCCAGCGCTCCATGCGCGCAGGTACGTCGATGTGTAGGATCTCCTTCGCGGCCTCCAGGACCGCGTCGCAGGAGATTTCCCAGAGTCCGTCTTCTCTCTCACTGCCGAAGAGTCCGGCCAGAGCATCGGCGTTTCCCCCGCAGATTGCAGCGGTACCGTCCTCAGAGGGCGCGATGCGTCGGCCCGCCAGTTTGGCGTCGATATAGTGTGCGAGCAGCGCAGTCTGGGTGGCATCGACCGTTTCACCGATGCGAAACACCTCCAGCAGACGAACCGTACCGAGATGTACCGAGGTCGACTCGCGTCGGCCTCGCAGCTGAGCGATCTCCAGGCTTCCGCCGCCGAGATCCATCAGCATCGGCGGCAGGCCGGCGTCGAACGCGTGGGTGACAGCGTCCCTTACCAGGCGCGCCTCTTCGCGCCCGTCGATGACATCGATCAGAATGCCCGTTTCGTGCTGAATTCGCCCGATGAGCGTCTCCTGATTTCGAGCGGTGCGGGTTGCGCTGGTCGCGACCGCGCGAAATCGGCGAACGCCGTGTAGATCGAAGAGCTTTCGGAATCGCGAAAAGGCCGCGACGGCGGCGTCGATGGTTTCAGCGGGGATCTCGCCGTGCGTGAACGCGCCGCTCCCCAGGCGAACCGGGATACGCTCGCTGGCGATCGGCAGAAACTCATGACCGCCGATGGCATGCGCGACGGTAGCTCGAATCGCATTCGAGCCCGCATCTATCGCAGCGATGGGCACCGGTTCATTCATTCCAGAGGCACCCTTTACACGCTGCGTGGCGGATCGCCAGCGCCGGCGTGCTCCACCGCGCTGGACCGGCAATACGGAGCGTGCCTCGGCAGGTGGGCACCGCCTTACGCAGGCAGGAAGCGTGCTTCGGGCACGGTCTGCTCCGCGTCGCGACGGCAGAAGGCCTTCACCAGCGCGGCCGATGCGCCCTGTCCGTTGCCGAGGTCGAGTCGCACGCGAAGCCGGCGGCGACCGGGTGCCACCCGAAGCTCAATCCGAGCACGGCCGGCTCTTCCGATACGCAGAACCCGGCCGGTCACGCGCAAGTGCGTCCCCGCCACCAGAAGGTCCGCCGCGGACGCCCATCCGACACTCAGCCGCACGACCGCCGCGTGACGCTGCGAGGCATACGCGACCACGGCGGCTTCGAAGATTGCGTTCCAGGTGTCCAACCACAACACCGCGCTGAGGTCGCTTGCGGGGCCCACGGCATCGAATGGCAACGCGATCGTAGGCGGCGACAACACACCGCCGGCGCCTTCGGGCACGGCGTCCTCGAAGCTATCGCTGCCCGCGGCTCGCGCCCCGCTCCGGTCGCTCAGGACGCCCTCAGCCGTCGCCGCCACCAGGCGCGCCCGCCCCTCGAAGTGAAGCCCGAAGCGTTCGCCGCCGGTGCCCACGATGATGTGCTTTCC
Organism: bacterium; assembly: GCA_030427825.1. Lineage (GTDB taxonomy): Bacteria > Myxococcota_A > Bradymonadia > REDH01 > REDH01 > JAUICO01. The sequence continues at coordinate 25,469 of JAUICO010000003.1, forward strand.
TATCTCCGACTCTCGGGCGCAAAACACAACAAGTGTACACGCAGCCGTGGCCTTCGCACGGGCAACTTCCACCCCCGCGCGCTTCACTCTCCACACCCTTGCGCTCGGTGCACGCACAGCAAACAGTCCCTCGTCGACTGCGAAACACGCGAGACGCGCTGCAGGTGGCGGTAGCCCAACAGCGGACCTGCCGGCGGCGACGGGCCGCCCGCCTCCCGTAGTCGACGTGGAAGGCGCAGCGCCGCCACCGGAACCTGCACCGAGGGTCACCACCCGTGCCTCTGAACGAAGGGCGCCGTCGATTGCCTGCAGCCGCCAGCCGCTCCGCACTGCAGGGGATGTGTCGATCGCTGTGTCGCCCACTCCGAGGTACACCAGCCTCTCTCCCGCCGGCGAGAGCGCCGTCACCTCGACGGTCTGCCCCACACCACACCAACGAATCCGAACCACGTCGCCGTGAGTGCCGACTGCGATACCGTCGGGCGGGTCCGGCAGCTTCAGTGAGGTCGCCATGGACGCGTCCGACCACGGCATCTCGAAATCGGAGCAGACAAGACGCCACTCTACGGTGTGTGTGCTTCCGCCCTCGCAGGAGACACCGCCTGCCGCCGGCAGCACCACACCATCCACCCGCAGCTCAACTGCCTGACCATCCATGGTCTCGGCTACCGCGATTCGGTCCAGCTGCGGCGTCAGGGTCGGCGCTGGAAGCTGCCGTCGCACCGCAACAACAAGAGCAGGGGCCGACACCCGGGAGCCGTCCGGCGCTTCGACCGAGGCGGAGTACTCGACTCTGCGCCCTACCGGTGCCCCTTCGTGCGGAATCCCAACACCGGCGGCCAGCGCGCTCCCGTCGGCCAAACAGCGGCCCACTTCCCGGCCGTCGGCATAGAGGCGCAAGGTCCACGTCCCGTCCCAACCTTCAGCGCCCTTCACAGACAGCGTGAGAGTCACCGGTTCTATCGCCTTCGCGTTGCCGCCCTTCGACCGAAGCGTGTCGTTCTCGACACTGAGCGCAACCTGCGGGTGCCCAGGAACAGCTACGTTCGGCAGCTCCCACACGGGCGCTTCATCAGCGTATCCGACGGCCTCGCGCAGGACAATCAATGTACCCGGCTCCACACGAAGCAAACACATGCCCCCTTCGAAATCGTACCGTCGACCACCGCTTTCTACATAGAGCCGTTCAGGGCCCTCGTTGTTATCATTCAACGAGTAGGTGACGCTCCCAAAACCCGGCGTCGCGTTGATGACCGGGCGAGCCGGCCAGCGTATCACCGACGTCTCAGCGAGCGCGTGGGACCTGACCCCCTCATCCTCGGCGTGCAGGGACCAGGAAGCCGCGGCTCCGGCAGGACAGTCCCTGTCATCAACGCTACGCCCGATTGCCGAGCGGGCGATGTCACCGGAGACCCCGTCGATCGTGCGACACAAAACCAAACCGGGGACGTCACGTTCCCACGTCAGGCGAACGCGATGCTCGTCCTGTGTGGCACGGAGGGCGCCGGGGCTCTCGGGCAGGACCCGCGCTCTGGCTGTCGCGAATCGGGGCGCCGAGAGGTCATCCCCGTAGCGCGCCCACGCGGTGTAATGCGCACATGTGCCCCCGGCTACTGTGTGCGTCAGCCCCCCTCCCGCCGGCACCGTAAGCGACATGCCTTCGTCAACATCCAGGGGCGGACTCTCGGGTTGCCAGCGAAGCTCGACCGAGTCCGCGTGCGGCGCGACCCTGATTTGAATTACGTTCTGAGCGAATCCGGGCGTCACCGAGAACTCCACACATGGCGGATGCGCGTGTACGCGAACTACAACACCGCGGCTGTGGCGCCGTTCCCCGCGTCGCACCATTCCGGTGCGAATCAGGTAGTCGGTGTCATCGGCAGGTGCGTCCCCAAGTTCAAGCTCGCCGGCGCGCGCGCCCTCCCAAACCGTCGCCTCCCCTGCAAGCACCTGTACCGAGCTGACCCGGGGATCATCCGGCAGGAGCCATGACAGGGTGGCGCCGGAATCCCCCCAATCCACCCGCGGCTTTCGCACATCGTTGGGGCGCGAACGGGAGAGAAACAGCCGCGTCATCTCGGCGTGCCAGGCAAGGTCCGGTGCGGTTGGGATCCGCGACTCCTGTGGCGCGAGGCACGCAGAGATCAGCCGTGACACCGGTTCAGGAAGATGAGCCAGCAATCGTACATCGAGAGTTGGATACTCTTCGCCGGTCTCGATCGCGACCCGCTCCGGGTTCACACCGGTAAGGAGATGCCACGCGGTGGCGCCGAGTGAGTAAACGTCGAAGCGCTGGTCCACGCGCTCCCAGAGATCCCGAAACTCCGGCGCGGCAAAACCGTGTGTTTGCGATCCGAAGGCCACTGAGCTGCGATCAAGCAGGCCCGCACCGTCACGCGGGCACAGCGCAGCAAAGTCAACCAGCGACAGGCGATCGGTCCCCGAGTTATAGAGAATATTGTCGCTCTTGAGGTCCTGGTAGAGATAGCCGGCGCGATGAAACTCCGTAAGTGCGCCGGCCACCTCAGCGAGCAGTCGAAGGACAAAGGGCCAGGGCAGCCGATTGTCCTTCATTCCCGCACCCCGGTAGCCCTCATGAGGCCTCTTCAGGAGCATGCTCACAGGCACGCCCTGCAGGCGTTCCATGATCAGATAGGGCTCAGCGCGCGACGCCGTGCCCGGCAGGTCGAACCAACCGCCGCGGGCGTCGCCATGTACGAGGGCCACCGGCTGGGGAATCATCGTGACGGTGGGCGCGAAACGCGCCATGACCTCGTACTCGTGCTCCAACTCCAACCTGCGTGTCGGCAGCTCCAGCAGGAACTCGTCAGCAGAGTCGTAACGGTATCTGTTTGCTTTGAGCGCGTGCCGGATCCGTGTCTTCCGGTCCATCACATCATATACGAAACCTCGCCCTCCGCTCGCAAACGGCGCGCCAAGCTCGTACCTCTCAGCAAACACGGTGCCGGCAGGCAGGGGTGGACGTCCGCTCTGTCGATGACGTTGAAGCCCGGCGTTCAATGTGCGGCCCGTCAACGCCTTCAGGCGATTCACTACCGCGTCGATTCGTGGGTTGAACTCATCACGGTCACCCAGGCAACCGAGGATGAGGTCGTGGTACTCCGGTGCCACGCGACGATGCACCAGGAGCCGCCGCCAGCGACTATGTGATTCGGTGTTTATCGGCCAGTCAGGCGGCGTCGCGCCACCAAACATCCCCGTGAGAATGCGCCCGTAGGAGGTCGGCACGTGGGCCGCGCCCTCGACTTCGACATCCGATGTGTCCGGCGCTAATGGGCGCGCGCAGGCCGCATTTGTCAGCGTGACGCGCCGTGTGGCTTCGTTTACGCTGAAGTCATCTGCGCTGAGTCTACCGAGTGAAATCCCCCCGCTGTGCGCGACCTCGATCTGCATCGCGATGCGCAGCGCGATGTCGAGTGAGTCCTGGTCATCCAGGCTGCCATCAGCGATCAGTTGCTGTAACGGCGGATCGGAGACGTGCCGACTGATGATGTAGGGTTCTCTCCGTAGACGTGACACATCGCCGGCCAGCGCAGCACGTACCGCCGGGTCGCCGGGATACATATGTACGAGCTCCAGCGGCAATGGGAGCTCGTCGAAACCGATGCCGCTGAGCGCGCGCATGGCGCTCCAGATGCGGCGGATTTCCGTCCTGGCTTCGTCGACATCGTCGCGCTCCAAACTCTCGTGTCGTGCCACCGTAACATCGACGAGCCCTGCATCCGAGTCGGCGACGTAGCGACGAAAGCCTGCGCCTTCAGCGCTCAGACACAGGATCTTCCTGCCACCGGCGACAACAAATCCGGGCTGTAGTTTCACCCTCTCGCCCGCGTCCGGAAAACAAACGCAATGGAGTCACTGATAATGATCCTATCACCTTCTCCAAGCCGTGCTCGCTCGCGGTTCAGCACATGAGCGCGGTCGTTGAGCCAGGTAGCGTCGTTCGCACACAGGTCTTCAACAAACCACTCGCTCCCTTCGCGAACGACCCGCGCGTGGCGGCGGGACAGGTGCGGGTCGACATGTCGATAGTGTGCAAGGTCTACCTCGGGATAGTGACCGACCTCAGGGTCCCGGCGCCCGATCTGCAGCTGGTCCACATCGAGGGGTATGACAGAGGTCATGCGGCCGTCAAAGAAGACGGCCTGTCCGCCATCTACATACAGCGAGGGGCTGGCCGGCGCTGAGATCGACAGTTGGATCCCCGCCTGAGCCGTGGCTTCTGATGAGGTCGTGCCGACGGCGGCCGGCGCTGCAGGCATAGCGGCGCCACGTGCGACAGGCGCCTCGGGGGCGTTGTTGTCGGCGGCGCCGGCGAAGCGGCGATAGTCGACACTGTGCGCCGGCTGCGATGTCGCGGCCGCCCCATGATAGTCTGCGTCTCGCACCATCGTCGGTGCGTCAAAGTCGAATCCACAGATCGGGCACAGGCCGTTGGGGTCCGGGCTCACACGCTCGCCACACTCCAAACAGATCGTGGCGTCCGCCGGGCCCGGTGCCGGCGCAGCCTCCCCGGGTGCCGCCACGCCCGCAACTTCTTCTGAAGCGGACACCGCGTCTTCGAGGTCGACATCTACGGTGACCGCAAGCTCGGTTCCACACTCAAGGCAGATGGTCTCGCCCGGATGAACTGGAACACTGCACGACGGGCACTGGTACAGCGGATCACTCACGGCTGACCTCTTCGCTTCTTCTGTGTGCCCATCTTCAGCTCAAACATCGACTCGTTGTCGACCCCGCCCTGCTGAATCTTTCGTATGGTCCCCTCGGCGAGCGCCCGCACACGCTCGTCGCCGCGCTTACGGATCGTACCGAGCACCCGAACAGCATCGTCGTGTTGGCCTGCGGCGACCAGCTGGCGCGCTCTTGTCTGCTGCTTTTCCACGAAGGCGTCGGCGTATCGGCGCTGGACCCGTCCGTCGACGCGCAGCCAGTCGCTCTGGCTATCTGTGTATTCGATGATCGCCTGTGCGCTGATCGTCTCGTCGTAGATGCCCGACCCGGGCATATCGTAGGTAACGTCGACTTCAGCGACAAGCGCGCGGCCGGGGCCGGCGGGCGGGTGCACCACTGTAAACAGCACCTCGATTCCGTCGCTGCGTTCGACCGCGGCCAGGCGGTGCTCCCAGGAGCGTTCGGCGTCGAGCCGGGTGAGGCCATGGTAGATGACCTTCGGCCAGGTCTGAAAGAAGTCTGTAATCCGGTGCTCTCCGCGAAAGCGGAGACGAATTCGTGTGTTGTCGGTGATCTGGTTCTGGATGCTGCGCAGCTGGTCAAGGAAGCTACCAATGGCGGCGTCTACGCTGTTTGGATCGATGTACTCACACGCGCCACCGGACCAGCCCGCGATCCTGTCCATGAAGTCCATATCGAACTGTCCGCCGAATCCCAGCGGCACGATCGACACCCGGTCCGCGCTGACACGTTCGGCGACTTCGAGCGTCTGTTCCGGATTCGACGAGTATCCGTCTGTCAGCAGGATCATTCGATTCATCCGCCGCGCATCGCCGGCACGAAGCAGCTCGTCCCAGGCACGGTCGATGGCGAGTGCCATGTTTGTTCCGTATCCCCGCCTGCCGTGGCCCCAGACCTGCGGCGACGTGACGCGAAGCAGGCTGTCGCGGTGGGCTGAGTGGACGATTGGGTGCACAACCTCCACATCATCGCCGAAGCCGATGATTCCAAGGTTGTCGTTGACGCCCAATTGCCCGACGATGGCCCGCGTCGCGTGCAGCACATGATCGATCGGCACGCCGGACATCGAACCGGAATCATCGAGCACCAGCATGATGTTTGACTCGACGCGAGAAGCTGCGGCTTCGGCGCCGGGCTGCACAGCGACCAGGATCTGGTTCACAGTCTCCCTGTCACTGCACAGAATGTGTTTGCGCAGGGGAGCGACCTGGATCGAGAGCTTCTCGCTCATACCCGGACCCCTTCGGCTCGACGCATCGCATTCACGGAGTCGACCAGGTCAGGGTGTAATCCGCCGAGTCTGTCGCGCCGCGCCCGCGAACCACCAGATAGTACCGGCCGGTGGTGCTGATGTTGTTGTCGACGAGCTCCACTTCTCCGTCGGTCATTCGGTCCTGGGAGAGATGGGTAAAGGAATCCCGGTACAGGGTAATGTCCAGGTTGCCGCCCCCGGCGGTCCGGGTCAGTGTGGCGCTTACGTGGCTGCCCTGAGAGAGCGTACCCAGCTCGTACACATCGAGGTCGCCGTGGCACAGGGTCCCGCTGAGCGTCACGCCGGCAGCGATGGTCGTCGCTGTGGCGAAGGAGTCATTGTCGAGCCCGTTCACCGTCTCGAGGCTGTCATCGTTGCAGCCGGGCACGGTCACCTCGGTAATCGCGAGCGCATACTCGTTCGCCGATGTCTGCTGCACACCGCGAACGACGGCCAGGTAGCTGCCCGGCAGGTCCGCACGAAAGAAGGCGAAGCGACCGTCAGGCAGCCCGCTACCGCCGGGATCGCCCGCGCGCGTTGGCGTTGTTTGCGCGCCGTTGCGCCAGATCTCAGCGCGAAGCTCGCCTCCCGTGCGCCCATCAAAAGCGCCGTCGACAGCAATCAGCGCGCCGGGGGCTGCATCGATTTCGAAGAAGTCGAAGTCCCCCGCACAGGTCTGTCCTGCCACAACGTGTGGCAATGACCCGAGCTGTGCGGCGGCGCTTGGCGAGTTGTTCGGCTGCTGTGTTTCCGCGTCGCACGGGGACGAATCCAGGGACACGGCCAGTCGCAGGCGTGTGCCGGCGACTGCGTTCACGCGAACCAGGCAGCCCGTGCAGCTATCGTTGATTGTCAAAGCGCTGGAGTCGCCCAGTGTGAATGCGGTCTGAGTTGCAGCGAAGCTGCCGCCTCCGTTCGTGCCCAACGCGACCGGCAGTGGTCCTGCGTTGGACGCGACGATGATGGTCGCCTCGCCGCTGATGGAAGGCAGGCTGAAGTATTGATTCCCACCGCAGGCGACCGTGTAGTGCTCCTCGCCGGCCGCGAGCGCCGTCGCGGTCGCGACGGTGCCCGCCGGACAGCCCGCGCAGACTCCACCGTCATCGACGATGCCGTTACAGTTGTTGTCGAGACCATCGCAAATGTCGGTCGCCGCCGGATGCGACAGGGCATCCGCGGGCCTGCAATCCGCAGTGTCACAGAATGGTCCTGCGCCATCACCGTCGCTGTCAATACAAACAACCTCCTCAACGCAGGTGCCATCAACACACGCGCGCCCGTCGGGGCAGGGGATTCGGCCGGTTTCGAAGTAGCACCCGTCGTCCGCGAGACGGCACGCGATGAAGCCGGCGCCGTCGGCGGTACATGTCACCTGCCCCTGCGAGCATTCGTCATCGCAGGGTTCATCACACACAAAACCCTCGTCTGTGATTCTGTCGCAATCATTGTCGACGCCGTCGCAGATCTCGGGCGCGCCGGGAAAGACGTCGGCGCGCTCATCATCACAGTCGACCGGCGGACAGTCGGCGAGCGCCGCAAAGCCATCGAGATCCCGGTCGGCGCACAGCTCTACACAGGCGCCGTCGCGGCATGCCTCGCCTCGTCCGCAGGTCAACGCGGCAGAGTACTGCGCACAGCCGGAGGAGTCATCGCAGAGCCGAACGCGGTCGCCTGAGCACGTTGATGTGCCCGGCGTGCACTCCGGCGTGCACGGCGTACAGGCGGCTAGATCGTCAATGATGAAGTTGCAGTCGTTGTCGATGTCGTCGCCGCAGACCTCGCTGCGGGCGGGGTTCACGTTGGCGTCGCGATCGTCGCAGTCATCGCCGGCGCTGCAATTCCTGCCGTACCCGTCGTTGTCGTTGTCGATACAGGCGCCTTCGTCGACGCAGCGCCCGGCTTCGCAGACCTGACCGGCGCCGCAGGGTACGTCCGGGCAGCCGTCGTCGGCGTCGACAACATCACTGCCCGTGTCCGAACCCGGATCTCGCGGGTCCCCGGTGCTGTCACAGGCGGGCAGCAGGAGCATGAATGCCGCCACAGAGATGACGGCACCGCAGAACGTGACTAGCTTGCGCACTCGTTCACCAGAGCTTGGAGAGAAACATGAGCCTGTTACTGTCACTGCAAGCAGACATGAAGGTCGCGATGAAGGCAAGAGACGCCGTGTCGCTGACGACCATTCGGGGCATGATCGCCGACATCAAGAAGCTGCAGATCGACACGCAGAAAGAGATGAACGAGGCCGCCGAGCTGTCCTTCCTTTCAACGCAGGCGAAGCGGCGACGTGAGAGCATCGAGGCTTTCCGTAAGGGCGGTCGCGATGACCTGGCCGACAACGAGGAGGCCGAGCTCGCGATCATTGAGAAGTATCTGCCTGCGCAGCTCAGTGAAGAAGAGGCCCGCGCCGAGATTTCGAAAATCATCGAGAGCGTCGGAGCAACCTCGAAGAAGGACTTTGGCCGCGTAATGGGCGCGTCAGCGAAAGCACTGAAAGGACGCTTCCCCGGCAAGGATGTGAAAGCTCTGGTCGAGGGTCTGCTCGACTGACTGCGCGTTGAGGCAGGATCGTGCTGGCGCAGGCGGCCTTCAGCGGCTAGTTCACGCCTCCCGCTGAATCATCTGCGATGGAGCACAGCGTGAGCGATACAAAGCCCGGCGTAATTCTGCGAAAGAAGAAGACCGAAGCGGCCGCCGTCGATGCGACAGCCAACGCCCCGGACCCGCAGGCGGGGGCGCCCGAAAGCGCTCCGGCCGCGACCGGCGATGCGGACGCAGTGGTGGCCGCCCCGGCGGCGGTTCCCGAGGCGAGCGCCGCACCGAACCCTGCGGCCACTCCCCTGCGCTTCAACACGGCGAAGGCCGCGGGCGGCTCGGTTTCACGCCCCTCGGCTACCCCCGAGCCGACGCCGGTGCAGGCTGAGGAGCGCGTGCCGGTCGGTCGACCCGACATCGACGCTCCCATGCCGACAACCGACGACTTTGCCGCGATGTTCGGTGACGATGCCGTCGACGTCTCAGCCTACGATGTCGGCGACAAAGTTACGGCGACGGTGGCTCAGATTACAAACGACGCGGTGTTCGTCGCCCTTGGCGCCAAGTCAGAAGGCGTGATGGAGCGAGGCGAGCTGGTGGACAGGGACGGCAACCTGACCGTCGCAGAAGGCCAGCAGGTCGAGGCCTGGGTCGTCGGCTTCAAGGATGGTGCGATTCGACTCTCGTCGGCGCTGCGTCAATCCGCGGGCGGAGACGGTCCCGATCTTCTCGCGCAGGCGGCCGCCGACGGTATCCCGGTTGAGGGCCGCGTATCGGCGGTCAACAAGGGCGGATACGATGTCGAGATCATGGGCAGACGTGGATTCTGTCCGCACTCGCAGATCGCCCTGGGCTTCGTAGAAGACCCGGAAGTGCACGTTGGCAATACCTACACCTTTAAGGTGACACGAGTAGACGACAGCGGCCGCAACGTTGTCGTCTCGCGCTCTGCCCTTCTGCAGGACGAGCGCGACCGCATCGCCGCCGAGACCCGCGCGACGCTGCATGAAGGCGCAGTTCTCAACGGCACCGTGTCCCGTATCGCCGACTTCGGCGCCTTTGTGGACCTGGGCGGCATCGACGGCCTGGTTCACGTCTCAGAGCTCGGCTGGACGCGCTACGACAGCCCTGCAGAGGTACTGAAAGAAGGTCAGCTCGTTACGGTGAAGGTGCTGCGCATCGAAGATACCGACAAAGGCGAGAAGATCGCGCTCTCGATGAAGGCACTCGAGGAGGATCCCTTTGTGCGCGCAGCACGACAGTTTCAGGTCGGACGCAGCTACACCGGTCGCGTGACGCGGATGGAGCCCTTTGGTGCGTTCGTCGAGCTCGTCCCGGGCTTCGAAGGCCTGTGCCATATCTCGGAGATCGCGCACGGCAAACGGATCAATCACCCACAGGACGTGCTGACGCTCAACGGCAGCGTGCAGGTGCAGATTCTGGATATGGATCCGCGGAAGCGTCAGATTTCACTCTCGATGAAGCGTCTGATGGACGACCCCTGGGGCCAGGCGGCGAGTGTGTATAAGCCGGGGCAGCGCGTGCAGGGCACTGTGGATTCGGTGCAGAGTTTTGGTGTGTTCGTCGAGTTGGGTGCCGGTCTGATGGCGCTGATTCCCCTCTCTCAGCTTGAAGACAAGGAGCAGCGCGGATTCCGCAAGGCGTTCAAGCCGGGCGAGACGGTCGAGGCGACAGTGATCAAGGTTGATGCAGAGCAGCGCCGACTGACCCTCTCACGCCGCGAAGACGCTGACGCCGAGCTGGACGACGCAGTCAGGGAGTACCAGCAGGCGAGCTCGAAAAAGGAAGCCAGCCTCGGAACCTTCGCGGATCTCCTCAAAAAGCTCTGACCCGCCCGCAGCCGGCGCGTTGACAGGCGCCCACTCCGAATTAGTCTCAGCGCCCGGTCCGCAAAGGCTTTACCCATGGCAACCAAAAACGACGCAGAAAGCGCAGGGGAACCCGTCGTCGAGGTTCTGCTCGGTGACGTCGACGACGACGGCAAGATTCCTCTGCCGAAAGACGCACCTCTGCGAGATCTGCCCGATTACTCGCTGCCGGCGATTTCGGGCGAGCACATTACGGTCTCGGACCCGCTGACCACCTATCTCGCGCAGCTACGGAACATCCCCCCCCTGCCCGCAGAAGAGCAGCAACGCCTCGCAGAGCTCTTCGTAAACGAGGAAGACCTGGAGGCGGCACGCAAGCTGATCATGTCGAATCTCCGCCTCGTGGTGAAGATCGCTCGCGAGTATCACCGCCGCAGAAATTCGCTGATGGAGCTGATCCAGGAAGGCAACGTCGGCCTCGCTGAGGCGATTCGCCGCTACGACCCATATCGAGGTGTGAAGTTCACGTCGTACGCTCAGTATTGGATACGGGCGATGATTCTGAACTACCTCATGAACGTCATGCAGTTGGTGAAGGTCGGCAGCACGCGCTCGGGACGTAAGCTCTTCTACAACCTGCGAAAGGCCCGAGAGCAGCTTGTTCAGGAAGGCTACCTTACGCCCACGACCCGTCAGATCGCGGACCACCTTGGCGTCAAAGAGTCCGAAGTGATCGACGTCGCACGGATCCTCGACCAGCCGGCAGTGTCTCTCGACCAGCCGGCGCCCGGGGTCGATGCGACGCCCCTGCAGGACATCATTCCCGATCAGCGCGCGTCGACGCCCGAAGAAGAGGCACAGGACAATGACCTGCGTGCCCGCGTCCGAGACGCGGTCACGACCTTTGAGCGACGACTCAACGACGAGCGCGAAATCGCCATCTGGCGCCAGCGGGTGGTCGCTGAGGACCCGATGAGCCTGCAGGAGCTGGGAGACCAGTTCGAGGTGTCGCGGGAGCGTATCCGCCAGATCGAGAAGGGAGTGAAGAACCGCTTCCGCCGCTTCTGGATCGATACCGTCGGCGAAGACGAAGCCGCAGTCTTCTTCAACGACGACTGACGTCGGCATGGATCTCCCGCTCCAACACCGGGGCACCATGGCGGCCATACGAACACATCCTCGTGCGCTTTTGACACGAAGTCCGCAGTGCGTAGCTTCGCGCTAACAACAACGCGGCCTGGGTCACGCTGCGCATCAGACAGACGAACTGAATGTGCTTTGTGCAAAGGTGTACCAAAAACTGCGGAGCAACACACATGAACACAGATAAGCTGACTGAGAAGGCTCGCCAGGCGTTCTTCGACGCCCGCGAACAGGCAACGGCCCGACAACACAGTGAAGTGCTTCCCGAGCACATCGCGTACGCGCTTGCCTCCCAACCCGATGGCATCGTCCCTGCCCTCCTCTCCCGACTCGGCGCTGCGCCGACGGTAGTCCTCCGAGGTCTGGACGACATATTGGCGAAGCGGCCGCGTGTGAGCGGCGACATCAACGTCGGATACTCACGGGACACCGAATCCATATTCCGCGCCGGGCAGGAAGAATCCAAACAAATGGGAGACGAGTTCTGCTCTACCGAGCACCTCCTTCTCGCTCTGATCGAAAAGTCACCGTTGGTGTCTGACCTTCTGAACAAACACGGAGTGACCCGAGATTCCGTACTGGACGCGCTGAGAGACACGCGCGGCGGACAACGAGTCACCGACGCGCAGCCGGAGTCGAAGTTCAACTCGCTTGAGAAATACACGCGAGACCTCACCGCGGCGGCGCGCGCCGGAAAGCTGGACCCGGTGATTGGACGCGACAGCGAGATTCGCCGGGCCCTGCAGGTCCTTTCACGACGCACAAAGAACAATCCGGTTCTGATCGGCGAACCCGGGGTGGGCAAGACCGCCATCGCTGAGGGCATCGCGCAGCGTGTAGCTGACGGAGACGTACCGGATAGTCTGCGCGACCGGCGCGTGTGTGCTCTTGACCTCGGTTCCCTGATCGCAGGTGCAAAATTCCGCGGTGAGTTTGAAGATCGACTCAAGGCCATCCTCAAGGAGGTGGACTCGGCGAACGGCGAAGTCATCCTCTTCATCGACGAGCTGCACACGTTGATTGGCGCCGGCGCTTCCGAAGGCGCGATGGATGCCGGCAACATGTTGAAGCCGGCGCTGGCACGGGGCGAGCTCCGATGTATCGGTGCGACCACGCTGAACGAGTACCAGAAATACATCGAGAAAGACGCCGCCCTGGCGCGACGTTTTCAGCAGGTCTACGTTGGCGAACCGACGGTGAATGATACGGTAACCATTCTCCGCGGGCTCAAGGAGAAGTATGAACTTCACCACGGCATTCGCATCGCCGACAGCGCCATCGTAGCGGCGGCGACGCTGTCTCACCGCTACATCGCGGACCGTTTTCTGCCCGACAAGGCCATCGACCTCATGGACGAGGCCGCCGCCGGGCTGAAGATGGAATCAGAGAGCATGCCCGCAGAGATCGACGCCCTGACGCGAAAGCTGACGTCGATGGAGATCGAACGGCAGGCGCTGAAGAAGGAGAGTGACGCTGCGTCGGAGGCACGGCTACAGAAGCTGGAAGCAAACATCGCGGACGTGCGCGAGCAGGTCGGCGCGATGACAACCGAGTGGCAGCGTGAGAAGGACTCGCTCGGAAAAATTCGCGAGCTGAAGGAGCGCCTCGACACTCTACGCTTCGAGCGAGAGCGTGCAGAGAAGACAGGGGATCTCGAAGCGGCTGCCCGTCTGCAGTACGGCGAGATCCCCGAAACCGAAAAGGCTCTGGCTGCGGCTGAAGCAAACATCGATGCTGACGACGGCAATACTGCCCGCTTTCTTCGGGAAGAAGTCGGCGAAGATGACATCGCCGCGATCATCTCGCGCTGGACCGGTATTCCGGTTGCGAAGATGGTGGAGTCGGAGCAGCAGAAGCTGCTCGCGATGGAAGACCGACTTCACGAACGCGTGGTGGGTCAGGACGAGGCGGTGCAGGCTGTAGCTGATGCGGTACGCCGTTCGCGCAGCGGACTCGGCGACCCGCAACGACCCATAGGTTCGTTCATCTTCCTGGGGCCGACCGGCGTCGGTAAGACCGAACTGGCAAAGACCCTGGCGAGTTTCCTCTTCGATGATGAGCAGAACATCGTGCGCATCGACATGTCCGAGTACATGGAAAAGCACGCGGTGGCTCGCCTCATCGGCGCCCCTCCCGGTTACATCGGATACGACGAGGGCGGACAGCTCACAGAGGCGATTCGACGTCGGCCCTACTCTGTAGTGCTGTTTGACGAGGTCGAAAAGGCGCACCCGGATGTGTTCAACGTCCTTCTGCAGATTCTGGACGATGGCCGGCTCACGGACAGTCGCGGTCGCTCCGTAGACTTCAAGAACACTGTCATCATCATGACGTCGAACGTCGGATCCAACTACATTCAGGACCTTGCGGACGACGACGAGAAGATGCGTGAGGCCGTGCACGGGCAGCTGCGTGCCCACTTCAGGCCGGAGTTCCTGAATCGCATCGACGAGACCGTCATCTTCAGCTCACTGAAGCGCGAGCAGATGGACCGCATTGTGGACATTCAGATGGTCGATCTGCACCGACGGCTGCGCGAACAGGGTATGACCCTGGAATTGAACGAAGCAGCACGGACCTTCCTCGCGGACGCGGGTTTCGACCCCGCGTACGGTGCGCGACCACTGAAGCGGGAGATCACGCGACGAATTCAGAACCCTCTGGCGAAGGAGATTCTGGCAGGCAACTTCGGCGACGGCGACGTCATCGAAGCCGACGTGCGTCGCGGCGAGATCGTGTTTCGCAAGCGAGCGGGCGTATCAGCTGCCTGAGCGTCAGACGCTTTGAAGCATCGCGTCGTTGAGGGCACGCACCGCCATCCTGTGGCGTGCGTGCTCTTCTACGTTTGGTTCACGTGACCGGCGCTGAACGAGCAGGTCTCCACGTCCGGCGGCAATCAGCGCCAGTCCGCCCAGCGACTTCAAGCCCGTCTCTGCGAGATCGATGATCGAGCTTCGAGAGAAGTGGTCGCGGCGCGCAACCTGCGCACGACCGGCGAGGGTTCCCAACACGCGGGATGCCGAGTTGCTGGCATACTCACTGTACGCGTACAGAGCGCGGTTCAGGCTGGCGGTGTGTGCAACCTTTGCCAGGCGCACCAGAAAGTCGCGGTCTTCGCCGCGCCGAAGTCTGGGATCAAAGCCGACGCGCAGCGCGAGCTCGCGACCCACCCACGTTGGCGCAAACGGCAACGAATCAGCGGCGATTGAATGCACGATTTCAGGCCCCGCCGGATCCACACCCCGGATTCCGCGCAGATCGTTGTGGGGGCCCACGATCGCGAACCCGCAGGACAACGCGTCGATCTCAGGCTCGGACTGCAGTGCTTCAAGTTGCAGGCGAAAACGACCGGGGTAGCACCAGTCGTCCGCATCGAGGAAAGTCACCCATTCTCCGCGTGCAGCCTCCAGCCCGGCCTGACGGGCGGCGCCTCGGCCGCGGTTTTCAGACAGCGAGACGATCCGAATCCGCGGATCCCGCAACGATGCCGTCTTGTTGCCGATCGGGACTCTGGAGCCGTCGTCGACGATCACGCACTCCCACGCGACGCCGCGCTGCATCCGCAGCGATGCAAGCGCCACCTTCAGGGTTTGAGTTGCGTTGAAGACGGGCAAGATGACTGAGACCTGCGGTTCCTGCACCGTCGTTCCTTTCACTCGTTCTCCAGCCTCGCTACACCCGTCCCCGCCGTGTGAAGGGGGCGCGTGGGAATTTCATGCTGAGCACTTGACCGGTTGGACTGTCAACGCAATTGGTGCGTACCCGGACGGCTTTCGCCCTGCCCCGCCGCCTCACACTTCACAATCCCCTCTCATGCCCACGAATACGCCGCCAGTCGGAAGCGAAGTCCCCGTATCCGCGGAGATTGCTATCGGAAGCGCCCAGTTCGGGATGCCCTATGGGGTCGCGAACCGGGACGGGCCGCCGAACGACGCTGAGATCGCCGGAATCCTGCACACGGCAGAGCGGGCGGGCATGCGCTACATTGACACCGCCGCCGCGTATGGCCGTAGCGAAGAGGCGCTTGGAGCCCACAGCGCCGCTCTGGGCTCGTTTCGAGTCGTTACGAAGATTCGACCGATAGGTGACGACGAATCCCTTCTCGAATCCGCACAGGACAGTGTACGCCGATCCTTCGAGCGGTTGGGATCATCGTCGATTTACGGATTGCTGGCACACAGGTCATCGAATCTACTCTGCGACGGAGGCGACGCAGTTTGGGCCCACATGGAGCAGCTTCGGGCCGATGGCAGCGTGCATAGGATCGGCGCAACAGTCTACGAGCCTGAAGAGGCCGTTGCGCTGATGGAGCGCTACCCAATCTCGCTGATTCAGGTACCCGCCGGTATCCTGGACCAGCGTTTCACCAACAGCGGACTGATCGCCGAGATGCGTCGGCGTGATATCGAGATACACATTCGATCGGTGTTCCTGCAGGGACTGGTGTTCTTCAACGACGACAATCTGCCCCGGCGTTTTGACCCGATTCGGGATCACCTGGCTGCTGCGAGGCAACGCGCGAAGGAGCACGGCGTCGCGCTGCACGAGCTGGCACTCTGGTGGGCACGCGAGCGCAGCGGCGGCGACGTCGTGGTGCTGGGTGTTGAACGTTCTTCACAGGTCGAGCAGAACGCAGAGGCCGCGCGTCAAACGATAAGCGGCGCCGGAGACCTTTCCGATCTCTCGATCGCGGATGCGGCATGGCGCAATCCTGCAAACTGGCCCGCGTAACTCTCCCTACACTCAGGACTGCAAGTGACGTCTTCCGCCACATTCGACTTTTCAGGCACTACCATCGTTGTCACCGGCGGCAGCCGTGGCATCGGCAGGGCGTGCGTCGTTCTGTTTGCGCAGTGCGGCGCCGATGTGTTCTTCACATGGCGCTCTGACGAAGAAGCCACGAAGCGGCTGCTCGCCGAAGTGGAAGCACTTCCCGGCAATGTCACCGCAGTGCAGGCGGACGCCACGAATCCGGCGCAGACAGTAGCCGTGATCAACACGGTAGTAAGCAAACAAAAGAGCATCGATTGCATTGTCTGCAATGTTTCAAACAGCAAGTACGTCCCCTTTCATGAGATGACACAACAGGACTGGGACTCGTCCATCGCCGGCACACTGACCTCAGCAGCAAACTACGCGCGCGCCGCGGCGGTCGAGATGGTCAAACAGCGACGCGGAAACATCATCTTCATCAGCTCAGTGAATGGGATTCGCGGGCGCGTCGGGAGCTCCGCATACGGCGCCGCCAAAGCGGGCCTGAACCACCTTGTTCGAAGCCTCGCGCGTGAGCTCGGCGAGTTCAATATTCGCGCGAACGCGATCGCGCCCGGCTACGTAAACACAGAGGGACAGAAGAACACGCCTGCGTTGATTAAGAAGCTGGTCCGCGATGAAACGCCGCTGAACGAAGTCACGGAGTCATCTGACGTTGCGAATGCGGTGGCGTTTCTCGCGTCGGACGCTGCCGCCAGAATTACAGGCCACACATTGGTGCTGGACGCCGGGCAGACAGCATAGTGACGGAGACACTCATCGTAATCCAGGCGCGGATGGGATCGAGCCGTCTACCCGGTAAGGTCCTGGCAGACCTGGCTGGCAAGCCCATGCTGAGTGTGCTGCTGGACCGCGTCACAGGGTTGGAATCGACGACGGTCGTCGTTGCAACGTCTACCCTCGGGATTGATGACCCCATCGCTGCCCACGTACAATCGCGCGAGGACGTGCTGTGCCTGCGTGGTTCTGAGGACGACGTCCTCAGTCGATTTGAGACAGCGATACGGAAAGTCGCTCCCGCTCAGGTTGTGCGCCTTACCGGCGATAACCCCTGTGTGGACAGGGCACTGATCGAGAGCGCACTACGCGCGTTCGCCGCCCGCCCGGAGGGTTGTGCTGTAGTCTCAAATCATGGGCCCGATCGTCGGGACCCCTATGGATACAGCGCCGAGGTGGTCGACGCAGCCGCGTTGCTTGAGCTGGCGGAACAGACGGAATCAGGCGCGCACCGGGAACATGTCACCCTGGGACTGGTCGAGGACGGACGAGCTTCGTACTTCAGCTCGATGACAGAGGACTTCAGCGCGCTTCGATGGACCGTGGACACGGCCGACGATCTCGCCGCCGCACGGTTGCGGTTTGCGGCCTGTGGGCACGACGCAGATGCCAGGCAGTTTGCTGCGTGGGACATGCGAAACCCGGCCAACAGCGAAACCTGAACAGGTCCGGACTAAGGCATCCTATCGGAGCGCAGGCCTCTGAAAGTACTGTACCCCGTCGACTTCTCTGTCGAGCGTAAGCCCCGCCGATAGCGCCACCTTCGCTGATGCGATGTTCTCACGCTTGACCTCGGCGATCAGCGGTCCTTCGTGCATGGATGCCAGCATGGTGACGGCGCGCCGCGCCACGCCACGGCCGCGCGCTTCCGGGGCGGTGGTCCAGCTCAACAGGTGGCCTTGTTCTACGCGCTGTGCACGGACCGTTCCGGACGGGACCTCGTCCAACTCTACGATGTAGAGCTCAACGTCCGAACGACCCAGCACACGATGTAGCCATGCGAGGTGGTCCGAGAGCGCGACGGGATCTGAGGTGTGGCTCGCCTGCCGGGTTAAGGGATCATTGCGCCAGGCGAGGAGCCTGTGAGCGTCTTCGGCGGTGGCCGGCCGCAGACGCAGCGCGGGGGTGTTTGACTCCTCTTCAATCACCTCGATTCACCGTCAGCAAAGCGCAGGTCTGCGAGCGAGAGTGGATGGCCGGCGATCAGATCGCGCGATGCGCGCGCACCAAGCACCTGATGATAGAGCGAGGGCGGCAGGCCGAACGCGGGCCGCACGACGCGGACATTGTCAGCGCTGATCAGCTCGCCGGCGCTCACATCCCGAGACACGTACACGGAACGTCGGAATGCGAGGTTTGCGCGTTCACGGTCGCTCGACGGACCGTAGGTGACATCGCCGATGGCCGCCTCCGCGATCCTGACCTGCTCCACCATGCTGCGAAACTCGGCCGGCTCCATCGAGAAGTGACTGTCGGGGCCGCCCATGTTGCGATCGAGGATCAGATGCTTCTCCAGGATTCGTGCGCCGAGTGCCACACCACACACGGCGACTGCGGCGCCGGGTGAATGATCGGAGAGGCCTGCGATGCAATCGAAGGTGCTCGCGATATGTGGAATCGTCCGCAGGTTCATGTTTTCAGGCGCTGCCGGATACGCGCTGACGCACTTGAGGATGCCGAGCGGAATGTCACGGTCGCCCCAGACTCCGCGTATCGTTGCGACCGCCTGTGCAGCTTCATGCAGGGTCGCGTTTCCGATCGACATGATGATCGGCCTGCCTGTCGCGGCGATGCGTTCGATGAGCGGAAGGTGCGTCGCTTCAAAGGACGCGATTTTGTAAATCGGACAGTTCAGCTCCTCAAGGAAGTCGACCGCTGTCTCGTCGAATGGCGACGAAAAGCATGTAAGGTTCAACTCCGCGGCCTTCGCAAAGAGCTGCTCATGCCACTCCCAGGGAGTCATCGCTTCGGCGTAGAGATCGTACAGCTTGCGACCATCCCATGCGCCGCCCTGAACTGTGAATTCCGGGCGGTCGGAGTCCAACGTAATCGTGTCCGGACTGTAGGTCTGAAGCTTGATCGCGTCTGCACCCGCTTCGGCCGCGGCCTCGATGGTGGCCAACGCGTTCTGAAGCGAGCCGTTGTGATTGGCCGAAAGCTCGGCGATCACAAAGCAACCGTCACCTGCGAAGGATGCTGTTTTCGTCATTGATGTTTCCTGTCCGTGTAAGTGTTGTTCACGTCCCGCGCATCGTTGTCGCCGTCGGCTGCGTGTTCAACCCCGACAACATTCAGTATGGCGCGGCAGGTTCGCAAGGCACCGTGGCCGTCGATCAGTCGGCCCGCTGCCGCAGCGAGGTCGTTGCGTAGCGTCTCAGACTCCCGCAACCGATGAAACGCCTTCGACAGTCGAGCGGCGAAGTCGGGACCGGGATCGACGCGCAGCGCCGCAGCGTTTGATGCCATGTAGTCGGCGATGGGTAGCTGGTTCCTGGCCACCGGCACCAGAATCATGGGGATCGCGAAGTAGCAGAGTTCCCAGACCGTTGAGCCGGACGCCGTCACTGCAAACGCGCAGCGCGACATCAGGCCGGGCATGTCGGTCACATTCGAGAGGACCTCGACGTCGGCGCCGCGTGCAGCGAGGTCGCGAACCCTCTGCACGTGCCTCGCCGCCGACCCCAGCACGACCGAGAGCGGCACACTCCCGGACAGCGCTTCCACGACCCCCGGCGTCATCACCGCCGGGTCCGAGCCACCAAAGGTTACCAGGCACCGCGTTCCATCGGTGGTGGCGGGAACGTGCTCCCGAAACTCGCGCCGTAGCAGAGTCCATTCGGTTCCGGTCAGGACTCGTGGCCCAACGAGCTCTGCGTAGGAAGTCGGCCATGGCGGCGTGTTCTGATTGACGACGAGGTCTACCGGGAAGGTCGTGCTCTGCCCCCAGTCGTCGATCAGGCAAAACGTAAGCCGGGGCAGCTCCGAGCGAGCCGTTACCAGAAAGGGATCTCTGAAGTGGTATCCGTCGATGACGAGAGCAGCGCAGCCTGACTCGCGCGCGTACGCTGCAGTCGCGAGCGCGTCCGCTTCACTCCCCGGAATCAGATCGTCGGGGCCAATGCGCAGAGCGATCCCTTCGGATGAAATCCGCTCCTGCAATCCTTCGGGCATTGTCGCCGCAAACCACACAACGTTCCCGCCGAGGTCTATCCATGCCTGCGCGACGGCGATGCAACGCATCGTGTGTCCTGTGCCGGACTCGTGTCCGGCATCCGCGCGGATGCATAGTGTAGGCGGCCTGTTTGTCGGCGAATCTGTCATCGACCTGCGAGCTTCGTGGTGGTCGTGAGCGTGAACGTTGACAGGCACTCGCGGCCTGCGCTCCAGGCGCCGACTGTTGGTCTGCGTCTACTTTCCCGCCAGAATGGTTAGCATGTCCACCAGCTCGTGACGCCAGTGGCGCGGCGTAAGCCAGGCGTTCGAGGCCCGCGTGTCGAGCACACTGTAGGCGGGCCTTCTGGCCGGCGTCGGATACTCTGCCGTGCGAATCGGTGTGATCTCCGTATCCCGAGAGAGCAGGCCGAGCCTCCGTCCCTCATCGTGGATGGCGACGGCGAAATCGTACCAGCTGGCGACGCCGGCGTTCGCCCAGTGCAGCAGCTGCGTGTCGCATCCTTCGTCTTCGGAGAGCGTCCAGAGCAGCTCAGCGAGGCTCCGCGCGTGTGTCGGGCTACCCACCTGGTCGGCAACTACACTCAGGGTCGTGCGTTCCTTCATGAGGCGTAGCATCGTCATAACGAAGTTTGCGCCGTACGCGGAGTACAGCCACGAAGTTCTGACCGTCGTGGCGGCTTCTCCGGCGATGCTCGTCACCAATTTCTCGCCGGCTGCCTTGGACTCTCCGTACACGCCAGGTGGAGCGACGGCGGCGCCCGGTGCATACGGTGTGGTAGACGCTCCATCGAACACGAAGTCAGTCGATACGTGAAGGAGTCGCGCCCCGCACGCGACGGCGGCCTCTGCGAGATTCCCTGCACCTGTCGCGTTGACCGCAAAAGCGGCATCTCGATTGGATTCCGCCGCATCCACCGCCGTGTAGGCCGCGGCATTGATGATTACCGTCGGGCGATATTGCTCGACAGCGGCCACCACCGCATCGCGATCTGTGATGTCGAGGTCGGAAAACTCAAGCGCGGTAAGACGGCCACGACGCTGAAGCTTCAGCTCGGCCCCGAGTTGTCCGTCGGCGCCTGCGATCAGTGTGTGCATCTTTGCTCTCTGCTCAGCTGTATGTGTCGGCGGACGCGAACGGGGCGCCGTCCCGGTCTTTGTCCGAACACAGCGTTGTCACTCCGTCGATGAGCGGCCACTGAACCCCAACTTCCGGGTCGTCCCACTTCAGCGTCCGCTCGTGCTCGGGTGCGTAGTAATTGGTGCACTTGTAGGTGAAGTCTGCTGCCTCGCTCATCACGTAGAATCCGTGGGCAAAGCCCGGGGGCACCCACAACTGTCGATGATTGGATTCACTCAACTCGAATCCCACCCAGCGCCCAAAGGTCGGCGACGAACGCCTCATGTCGACCGCGACATCAAAGACGGATCCGGCGGTCACGCCAACCAGTTTTCCCTGCGCATTCTCAATCTGGTAGTGCAAGCCACGTAGGATTCCCTGCCGAGAGCGGCTGTGGTTGTCCTGCACGAACTCGCCGGTGACGATTCCGTGCTCTGCGAAGGTCTGGCGGTTCCACGTCTCTTTGAAGAAGCCTCGGGAGTCGCCGAAGACCCGCGGCTCGAGAAGGACTACATCTGGGATCGCTGTGCGTATCGCTTTCATCGAAAACCGGTCCCCGCTCCTTCGAAGGTCCTACACATCCTATCCGCGAACCAGCTGATTGGCGTGATGGAGCGAATCGAAAGTGCCCGCATCCGTCCACCACGACTTGAACTTTCCAAAGCTCATCGTGTTGTTGTGGATGTATGCGTTGTTGACGTCGGTAATCTCGTACTCGCCCCGCGCTGAGGGCTTGAGCCCCCGAATGATGTCGAAGATCGCGTTGTCGTAGAAGTAGATGCCGGTAACAGCCCAGTCGCTGGGCGGGTCTGCCGGCTTTTCAAGAATCTCCACGACGCGATCACCGTCGAGTCTGGCGACGCCGTAGCGCTGCGGGTCGTGCACCTGCTTGAGCATGACGCGAGCGCCTGCACCCTGCTTCTCGAAGTCAGCCACTTCGTCCGCGATGCTGTCATCAAAGATGTTGTCGCCGAGAATCACGCAGCAACCGGCATCGCCGACAAAGTTCTCGGCGAGCGCCAGGGCCTGCGCGATACCGCCGGCCTCGTCCTGAACGCGATAGGTAAACTCGCAGCCGTAGTCTTTTCCGCTGCCCAGAAGGCCGACGATCGCCCCCATGTGTTCGGTGCCGGTAACGATGAGGATCTTCTGAATGCCGGCTTCTTTCAGCTTCTCCACCGGGTGAAGAATCATCGGCTTGTTGCCGACCGGAAGCAGGTGCTTGTTCGTTACGAGAGTGAGCGGTGCGAGCCGGCTTCCGGTGCCGCCTGCCAGGATGATTCCCTTCATGAATGCCTCAATTGGTGTTTGATCAAATCTGCCAGAGCGTCTGAAAGTTCTCCAGATACCAGGCCGCGGTATCGCGCATTGCCGCTTCAAACGGTGTCTCTGCGCGCCATCCCAGCTCGGCGACCGTCTTCGTCGGGTCGATCGCGTAGCGACGGTCGTGCCCGGGTCGATCCGTAACGAAGCTGATCAGCGACTGTGAGTCGCGCTCACGTCCGAGGAGGTCATCGACCGTGTCGCAGAGGAGGCGAACGAGGTCGATGTTCTGCCACTCGTTCTGGGATCCGATGTTGTACTTTTCGCCGGACCGTCCCCGTTCGCGTGCGGCGACAAGCGCACTGCAGTGGTCGGTCACGTAGAGCCAGTCGCGAACGTTGGTGCCGTCGCCGTATACCGGCAGCGGCTTCTGGTCGCGAATGTTCTTGATGATGACCGGTATCAGCTTCTCAGGGTACTGATAGGGGCCGAAGTTGTTCGAGCAGTTCGTGATCACGACATCGAGCCCGTAGGTTCGATGGTATGCGTGCACGAGGTGATCCGCGGCCGCTTTGCTGGCGGAGTACGGCGAGCTGGGCGCGTAGGGCGTCTCTTCGGTGAATGCAGGGTCCTCGGGCCCGAGATCGCCGTACACCTCGTCCGTAGACACGTGAACGAAACGTCCGGCCCGGTCCCCGCCGAGCCAGTGCTTCCTTGCACACTCCAGGAGCGTGAAGGTGCCGACAATGTTGCTCTGGATGAACGCCGCCGGACCCGTGATGCTGCGATCGACGTGCGACTCAGCGGCCAGATGGTAGATGTCTTCTACCTCAGCATCACTGAAGAGCCGATCCATCGCGTCGTAGTCGGTAATATCCGCGTGCACGAACTCCACGCGCCCTGACGCAATGAGGTCGCTGAGATACTCCCGGTTTCCTGCGTAGGTCAGGCTGTCGACAACAATCAGTCGCCGTGCCGGATCCTTTGCCGCAAGGTACCGAACCAGGTTGGAGCCGATGAAGCCGGCCCCGCCAGTAATGATCGACGCTGTCACTGCGAGCTCCGGTCCTACCACTGATGGCGAAGCAACGGAGATACGCGAGCCTCGCAGGGAGCGCGAGAAAGCACCCTTCGCTAGTGCAGTCAACCGACAAATCGGGCACAGGGCTCAGGTCGTGACCCCTGTGCAACGCCAGTCGCGGGCACCGCCTATTCAGGGTTGCAAGCCCTGAGCCAATCCAGCAATAGCCGCACCCGTCTGAACAGAGCGACGCTCCGTATCGGCGATACCCTACTCCCCCAAACGCCGTGAACTTTCTTACCGCCTGGAAGGTCTTCACTCCATCTCAGCGTAAGCTGATCGTCGCGCTCTTCTGTCTTACGATAGTCTCCGCGTTCATGGAGGTCGTCGGCCTCGGCCTGCTGCTGCCATTCGTGCAGGTCATGACCGAAGAGGGGCCGGCCTCCGAGATGGGGGGCGCCGCGGGCATTATCCAATCCATTGTCGGCGGCGAGACGAAGGTAGAGCTGCTGATACGCTTCGGCGCGGTCCTGATTGTCGCGTTTATCATCAAAGGCGCACTCCTGGTCCTGGTCGCCTGGATGCGAACCTGGATCGTCCAGTACAAGCTCTACATACCCTTCGCGCGCAAGATGCTGAGCCTCTACCTGCGACGCCCGTACGCGGACTTCATCTCCAGCAACTCCGCACACATGTTGCGCGACCTCACCAGCGAGCTGCGGACCTTCTTCAACGGGTACGTGTCGTCGTCTCTCAGCGTGATGGCTGAGCTTCTGGTCGTCAGCGGGATCGTCATCGCCCTTCTCGTCGTCGACCCCATGCTCACGCTGATCTGCGGCGGCATCCTGGTCCTCACCGGCCTGTTCATCCTGCGCCGCATGCAGCAGGTCCTGATTCGCCTGGGGAGGGCCGCGAAAGAGGCGCTCGGCGGCATGTTTCAATGGGTGCAGCAGGCCCTCGGGAGCGCCAAAGAGACCAAGATTCTCGGAACCTACGACTACTTTCTCGGTAACTTCGACACCTCATCGCGTGCCTACGCAGCCGTCGCTCAACGCCTTGCGGTCTTCGAGCAAATCCCGCGGGCCGCGCTCGAAACCGTCGTCGCGCTCGCAATGGTCATCGCCGTTGTGTTCACAGTCTCGGTTCAGGATGAGGTGTCCGGCGCCGACCGTCTCGCGAAACTGGTCTTTCTCGGCGCCGCTACCGTACGCATGACGCCGTCCATCGTGCGCGCCGTCAACGGAATCAACAAGATGCGTACCGCGCAGCGCGCTACAGAGACGGTCCTCAAGGCCTTCGCCATTGAAATCGAGAGCAATGAAGACCCCAACGTGGCGCCCCTGCACATGCGGGATTCCATCGTCGCGAATGACCTCACCTTCGCCTACGCCGGCACCACCACCCCGGTCCTGCGCAACCTGAACCTCACGATCCCCGCGGGCAGCTCGGCGGCTTTCGTCGGCTCGACCGGCGCCGGGAAGACCACCATTATCGACATCATGCTCGGACTGTTGGAGCCCACCGGAGGCGAGATCCTGGCTGATGGCGTCAACATCTCCTCGAATCGCTACGCCTGGCGAAAGAGCGTCGCCTACGTCCCGCAAAATGTGTACCTGGCAGACACCAGCGTTCGGGATAATGTGCTCATGGGGCAGGCGACCGATGGCGACCCTGACGATGCGGTCTGGGCCGCTCTCCACGCTGCCCAGGTCGGCGACTTCGTCGAGGGCCTTCCCCTCAAGCTTGATACGATGATCGGCGAGCACGGCGTCCGTTTTTCAGGCGGCCAGCGGCAGCGACTGGTGATCGCGCGCGCGCTGATTTCGAACCCTGACGTGATCATTCTCGACGAGGCGACCTCAGCGCTGGACAACGAAACCGAAGCGAAGTTGACCGCTGCCATCGATGCGCTGGGCGGTGACAAGACGGTCATCGTCGTTGCGCACCGGCTCAGCACGATCCGAAGGTGCGACCAGATTTTCGTGCTCAGTCACGGCGAAGTGGAAGCTTCGGGTACCTACGACGAGCTGCTGGTCACAAGCCCGACTTTCGCTCGGCTCGCTTCTACCGAGCGCTCCGCGCAGGATGCTGCTGCGGATCAGCCGGACCCGGTCGACAGCTCCGCGACCTGATTCTCCGCTCCAGTCGGTGTGTGGACCGCGCGCCGGTCCGGTGTCTCAGCCGGCGGCGGCTCGACTCACGCCAGGACGCGCCGGGCTGCGGCCTGCACACGTTCGATAACCGCCTCGACGTCCGAGTCGCTCATCCGCGGAAACACCGGAAGGGAGACACAGGTCTCATAGAAGCGCTCTGCCTTCGGGCACAGACCCTTCTGATACCCCAGATTCGCGTAGTACGGGTGCAGATACACCGGAAGATAGTGCACCTGGACACCGAGGTTCAGCTCGCGCAGCGCCTCAAAGAAGGGGAGACGCAGCTCGGGACGGGCGACACGCACAACAAACAGGTGCCAGCCATGTTCGATATCGTCGCGACAACCGGGCAGCGTCAGCAGGTCACCGAGCTCGCGAAATGCGCTGTAGTAGCGTGCAGCGATCTCCCGGCGGCGCGCCAGGAAGCAGCCGAGACGCTGAATCTGCGATGCTCCGAGCGCGGCCTGCAGATCCGTGATTCGGTAGTTGAATCCGAGCAGCTGCATCTCGTGATACCAGGGCCCGTGATTCTCCGTGAGACGATCACTGTCCCTGGTAATCCCATGGGTCCGAAACATGCTCGACCGCTCTGCGATCTCATCGTCGTCTGTGAGCACTGCACCACCCTCTGCGGTGGTGAAGGGCTTGACCGGGTGCATGCTGATTTCGGACGCAACGGCGACCGAACTGACCGGCTGTCCCTGCCATTTGGCACCGAAGGAGTGGGCGCAATCCGAAGCGAGGGGAACCCCGCTGTCCTCAGACACCTGAAGAAGGCGCTCATAGTCACAGGGATGGCCCGCGTAGTCGACTGCGACGATCAACCGTGTACGGGGCGTGATCGCTGCCCTGACCGCTTCCGGATCGATGTTTCCGGTGTCGGATTCGACATCTGCGAAGACGGGCGTTGCGCCAAGGTATCGCGCGGCGTTCGCTGTCGCCGCAAACGTCAGAGGCGTTGTGAGGACTTCATCCCCTTCGCCCACTCCCATCGCGAAGTACATCGCGTGCAGCGCCGACGTCCCCGAGTTCATCGCGACCGCGTGGCGGCTACCACCGAAACTCGTGATGGCGTCTTCAAGGCGAGCCACCGCAGGCCCGGTCGTCAGGTAGTCTGACCGCAGCACGTCGACGACAGCGTCAATGTCGTTTTGATCAATATACTGCGAACCGTAGGGTATGAACTTGGATGCGGACATCAGGCTTTCGCGCCGACTACATCAAGATCCGTAACGATCTCGGAGATCTGGTCGGCGGACAGCCAATCGGTGTTGTTGTCAGAGCTGTATGAGAAGCCATCGGCGACGAGGGCGCCGCCTGCGGACAGGCTCGCTTCCAGCGCTTCCGGGTTCGGTTGAATGACGTAGTGGTCCGCGAACTCGGAAACCATGCGCGCATCATCCGTCGAGATCATGATCTCGTGAAGCTTCTCGCCCGGTCGGATTCCAATGATCTTCTGCTCGCACTCGGGAGCCATCGCCCTGCCGAGGTCCGGCATTCGCATGCTGGGAATCTTCGGCACGAAGATCTCGCCGCCGTTCATGCGTCGCAACGAATCAAGGACGAAGCGGACGCCCTGATCCAGCGTGATCCAGAAACGGGTCATGCGCGGGTCCGTTATCGTCAGCGTGCCGGTCTCGCGCTGCTTGATGAAGAGCGGAACCACGCTGCCGCGGCTCCCCACAACATTCCCGTAGCGAACGACAGAGAAGCTGCTGCCGGCATCACCGGCGTATGCGCTGCCGGCGACAAAAAGCTTGTCGCTGCACAGCTTCGTCGCGCCATACAGATTTGCCGGGTTGCAGGCCTTGTCGGTGCTGAGCGCTACGACACGCTTCACCCCGCGCTCGACCGCAACGTTCACGATGTTCTCGGCGCCCATGACGTTGGTCTTGATCGCCTCGAAGGGATTGAATTCGCACGCCGGCACCTGCTTGAGCGCCGCGGCATGAATCACAAAGTCTACGCCGCGGAACGCCTGCATGAGGCGTGCTTCATCTCGCACATCGCCGATGAAGTAGCGCAGGCGGGTGTCACCCGCGAATCGTGGATCACGCGACATCTCAAACTGCTTCAGCTCATCCCGGCTGAACACGATTACGCGCCGCGGCGAGTAGTTCCGTAGCACCGTATCGATGAAGTGCTTTCCGAAGCTACCGGTCCCGCCGGTAACCAATATCGATGAATCCTTCAGCATGTCGGACATTCGCGAACCTCCATCGCAGGCAAGTCGCAGGCGTCTATGCCGTCTGGCACCACGATACAACCTCAACCTTGAGGGCGGCGCCGATTCGTGGCCATTTGAAGAATCATCGCTGCACATCGTGCGCAAAGACCTGAGCGCCCACACCGTGCTACGGTGCGCGCCAATTCGGCGGGGCCGCACGGCGGCGCCCACCGACACCTCGGGAGATGATGATGACAGATGCAGAACTTCTGGCCGGGTACTTTCGCCGCCTGTGGCCGATCATGCGCAGCATCACGGGTGACGGCGTTCGCGAATCCATGGCGATTCTCAACGAGCTGGTTCCGCTGCAGATTTCCGAGGTGCCCTCCGGAACCTCCGTGCTGGACTGGACCGTACCGCCGGAGTGGCGCTTCCGATCAGCACGCCTCCTCGGCCCCGACGGCGCCGTGATCGCGGACGCAGCCGATCACACACTGCACCTGTTGAACTACTCCGAGCCCTTCAGGGGCGTGGTGACGCTCGAGCAGCTCAATGAGCACCTGTACAGCATCCCGGAGATGCCCGACGCGATCCCGTATGTCACTTCCTACTACAAGCGACGCTGGGGATTCTGCATCAGTGATCGGGTGCGTCAGTCCCTGCCCGAGGGTGACTACAGGGTCGAAATCGACACCGAACTCTTCGACGGGTCGCTGACCTACGCCGAGTCTGTACTGGCGGGTGAGAGCGAGGAGGAGATCCTGATCTCAACCTATACCTGCCATCCCTCCATGGCGAACAACGAGCTCTCGGGGCCCCTTGTCGCCGCGTTGCTGTACCGTCGCCTCGCGGCAATGAAGCACCGACGTTACACCTACCGCTTTGTGTTCATCCCGGAGACCATCGGCTCCATCGCTTATCTTGCGCAGAACGGCGATCGCATGCGCGAGCGCACCGTGGGCGGCTTCGTCGTCACCTGCGTGGGCGACGACGCCCCCTTCACGCTGAAGCAGTCCCGTCGCGGCGACTCGATCGCTGACCGCGCGGCCCGGCTCTGCCTGCAGAGCGAATACCCGGATCACCACCGCGTCCTGCCCTTCTTTCCGGACCGGGGCAGCGACGAGCGGCAGTATTGCTCGCCCGGCTTCAACCTACCAATCGCATCGATCACACGCTCGATGTACGGCGAGTATGACGCGTACCACACGTCGGAGGACGACATCGACTTCGTGTCCTTCGACGCGATGGTCGCGAGCGCGGAGCTCTATCATTCGATCGTCGGGGCGATGGACGCCAACCGCCGGTTCAGGTCCACCCAACCCTATGGCGAGCCGATGTTGAGCCCGAGAAACCTGTATCCGGACACAGGCGGTGCGAAGAGCAAGGCGAAGGCGCTCTCGGCCCTGATGTGGACCCTGAACTATTCAGACGGTGACCACGACCTGCTGCATATCGCAGAGCTCAGCGGCCACGCGCCTCAAGATATCGTCGCGGCGGCGGAGAGAGCAGAGAAGGCAGGGGTCCTCGTACCTGTCTGACGATTGCCTGCGCGACGGTCTCCAGCCCGATATGTCGCCGAGCGCCCGTTCCCTCTGAAGTCGGCAGAAGTCCCTCAGATTCCAGCTCAGGTCACCGTTCGTAAGTGAGCTGCGAGGGTCCCAATGGCGTTACCAAGCGACGGCGACAACGTACGCGCCAGGAACGCATCGCGGTGGGTGCGCCACTCCGCGAGGAACCCATCGGCGAGCACCGCGTCGATGGCGGCCGCCATGGAAGGCCCGTCCCAAGCCGCCGTGGCCACCCCACCGCTCACGTACTCCATGGGCTCTTCGTCGCCGGGCCGAAGGACCGCGATCAACGGCGTGTCGAAGATTGCAGCCTCCATGCCCGTGGTCGACGATTCCACAATCAGGACGTCCGCATCGGGAAAATGGTCGGTCACGCTCCCCGCGGCATCTACGATGCGGACGCGGCTGTCCTCTGCCGCAAGGGCCGACAGTTCATCGGTCATGGGAAACTGCCAATGAGGCTTGATGAGAATCTCGGCGTCGTGGCCGGAGGCATCGAGCCCCTCGCGTACCAACGAGATCCATCCGATGGTCTGCGCAGGCAGGCTCCCGCACACGAGGATGCGCGGCCGGTCCTTCGTCGGGTCTGCCTGTACCGCCTGCGCGGCCCTCTCGAACTCAACGTCGTGCCGGAGGCTGCCGGCGGGGAGAATCGCATCGCCGGGATAACTCCAGCCCGTCATCAGCTCGTAAACGTGTGCGCCGTAGGCGACGTAGGAATCCGGCAGCGGCACAGAATCCCAGGACGAGACGACTCCCGGACGGTGCTGCGCTGACCATGATTCGTCATAAAAATAGACCATGTGGAAGCGCGAGATGCTCCCATGCTGCACGCCCAACGCCACGGTCTGCTCGGGAATCGCGGCCCGTACAGCCCGCCCTGAGGGATAGAACTCGTCCCGGTAGAGTACAGCCTTCGGTGGCGCGGCTTCCAGACTCTGGCGGCAGCCTTCATACAGAAAGGCGTACTGCAGGCCTCCGAATCCGGTCAGCGCCTCGATGTTGTGCTTGAAGGCAACTGCAAAGTCGATTCCGCAGAACTCGAACTCCCCGGCCCCGGACAGCAGGCGAAACACAGCACGTGCCCGCAGACGCATCTTCGTGAGGCGCCCGACAATACGAAGCACAGTGCCACGTTGAAGCCGAAGTCGGTCCCAACGAATCATTGGATGGTCGCCCGCGATGCTCTGGTAGTGACTCAGGGATTTGGCGCCCTGCGCGGCCGGCCACATTTCCGTCGAAAACCCCTCTCTCTGCAGGCCTTCAACGACACCGCCCCAGTAGCGATTGGCCGCGGGCGCTCCGTCGCGACCGGGAATCCAGTCCGCAGCGTAGGAGAAGACCGCGACATCCGGAGGCGGCGTCTCCGCAGGTCGCCGGCGACCTTCGCGCTGCACGCCGAGGGCCAGTTCTCTGGCGATCTGCGCTGCCGTCTTCGCCTCGCGGGCCAATTTGCGCCGCGTCGGTCCCTCCATGTGCAGGGTATATGTCGCATTGTCGCACGCAAGCTCGGCGGACGCGCCGCAGCGGGCGACCGCCGCCTCCATGGCGGCTCGCGTCCAACGAAACGCACCGTAGAGTCGTATCCGCTTGACCCCGGCGGTTGCGGCCAGAACGGCCTCGTCGCCCCCTTCACGCTCAAGCCAGGCCCCAAGCACCCCTGCCTGAGCGAGCTGGGACTTCTCAAGATGCTTCGCTGCGAGCTGAGAGGACCAGTACAGTGAGTAGCGCTCATCATAGGCAAGAGCACGCAGGAGAGAGCCCTTCGACGTCTCCCGACGACCGACCTCGGCCAGCCATCGCACCCAGTGCCGGGTCGAGCGACCCAGCACATCGGCACCGGCGCGATCGACCGGGTGCCAGTTCAGGCTGCCGTACCCGGCGCGACGTTCCAGTGCCTGTCGCCCCGACCCGTCGTGGGTCAGGTCCAGAAACAGGTCATTCGACGCAGGGCTGATCTCGGCATCCTGGCCCGCTCGCCGAGTCAAAATGACGTGCGCGGTAACTTCCGGCATCAGCATGCTCCAGGCCCCGAACAGAGGCCGATTCACGTCGCTTCGTTGCGAGGCGGCGGGACCGTAGTTCGGCGCAGTAGACTGTCAAGTCGGCTGGCGCCGCGGCGGCAACGGGCCCGGAATCCGCTTGCATGCCGCATCGCCGCTGCATTAGTTCCGGCGCCTGCTCAGTGCCTCGAACCACGCACGTGTGAGACCCGCAATGCCGATTATCGTTACGTTCACCAATAACTATGGCTCGAAGCACCTGTCGCTCGGCGCCCTCGACACGCGTTCGGGAAAATTCGCGTGGCTGGTCAACGACGACAATCGCGATGCATTCGCAGACAGTCGCGGTATATCTGGGATCATACGGTTTCGCGACCACTGGGTCGTTGGAGGCTACATTCCGGGAAACCGGCTGATGGAACCGGACCTCGAAGAAGGCGCTGTCCCCGGCCGGCTTGCCTTCCTGGACGACGACTTCAAACTCGTACGAATCATTACAGTTCCCGGCATGTACTGGCTGCATTCCCTCTGCGAACTCAACGGCCGACTCTATACCGCGAACACAGGCACGGATGAGGTCCTCGAGATTGAAATCGACGACAACTTCAATGCGACCACCCGCCCCTTCCATCGGATGTCGCCCACGAGATACGACCATCATCATCTGAACTCCGTCGCTGTGCACGACAATCGGCTGCTCTGCACGACCTTCGGTCCGAAGCACGAAGACGGATGGGGTAAATCAACACAGGGACGACTCTTTCGCCCGGATACCGGTGAGACCGTGCTGGCCCCCCTTCACAACCCACACACGGCGTTTTCGCTGAGTGATGGGCGTTGGGCCTGCTGCGAGTCGAAAGCAAACAAGGTTCACTTTTCGGACGGCAGCGAGGTGCAGCTTGAAGGATACACGCGTGGACTGACACAGGCTCGTCGGAACCTGTACGTCGGGCTTTCAGGCCGTAGACTCCAGTCCCGCAGCACCGGTCGCATGATGCACACGTCGGTCACCGCATCAAATCTGCCGGCGGTCGCCGTCGTGGACCTGGACAGCAACGAAGTGACTCGCGTGTTTTCTCTGAAACACTTCGCCACCGAAATCTACGACCTTTACTACGTTCCATCATCGGCCCTGCCGAAGAAGCTCTTCGAGCAGGACGCAGTCGCGATTCGCATGCGGCAGCTTGAGACCGATCTGATGGAACGCAGTCAGAAGGCCGAGCAGGCCTGGGTCACACCAAGACTCCGGAAAACGGCGGCAGACACCGCGCAGCGCCTCGGCCTGTATGGACCCGCGAGAGCTGCCTATCGGTCACTGCGCCGGGTCGCCGAACGCGTCAAAGGCTAGACCCCAATCGCAGCGCGGCGGCTGCTGCGCGTCCCCATACGCTCCGACACACATTCACACATTGCATTCGGAACGTGTGAGTACTGCGAACGTGTCCGCGCTGCCGCTGCTGTGACGCTGCTGCTACTCGGTGTCGTCCGGTCTCTCGCGAGGAATCGCCGGCTGACCCGCCTGCTCACGGTAGCCTCGTGCAGCGCGCCGATCTCCCAGGTTTTCTGAGATCTCAGCAAGTCGCAGCAGCGTCGCCGTATCCGCGGAGCGACGGGCAATCACGCTGCGGTAGGCGTCCAGTGCGGTCGGCCAGTCTTCAGCGAGCATCGCGGCCTGACCACGCAGCTCGTGGTAGCGGATCGCGAGCGCAGGGCTCGACGCAGAAGCGCCGCGCGCGGCGTCAAGATGGGTAACGATCGACGGGTACCAGTCGCCGGCCTGTTCCTGCTGCTCCAGCAATCTCAGGGACACTTCGATGAAGAGCAGCCGTAGCGCCGCTGAGTTTGGAAAGTCCGTTACTGCCTGTCGAAGCGCCAGCTGGGCGTCCGTGTCGTAGCCTGCATCGACAAGTGTGCGCGCCGCGGTATGAAATTCTCCCTCGGTCGCCGGACCGTGATTCAACAGCAGCCGGGCGTAGATCACCGCGAGCATCGGCTCGTCCTCGGCGGCAAAGTGGGAGGCAAGACGACTCAGAACTGCGGTGTTGTCCGGCTCCCGCGCGGCGACTTCAAGGAAGAGCAGGACTGCGTCCCTGCGAAAGCGGGGCCGCTGGACCCGATTGTAGATTCGATTGCGCACGGCCGGGTCGGTGGGCATGCAGTCATACCAGTCGCCGGCGTTTCCGGAGTACCGGTTGAGGGCGGTCAAATCGGGCAGCTCGTTTCGCTCGAGGTGCATCTTGAGTGCATGGCACGCTTCGTCTCGGCGCCCGGCGGCGTTCGCTACCTCAAATGCCAGGAGCCAGGTCCCGGGGAATCGGGGTGCGTGGCTGGTAAGGTATCTGGCCGGCAGCGCTGCGGACTCGACGTCTCCGCGCGCCAGCCGCACCGCAGCAGCCTGAAAGAGCAGATCCGGGTCACCGGGCGCGATGGCTGCGCGCGTTCGAAGCGCGGAATCTACAGCCGCGGCGTCGGGGTTCGGCCTGGCGAGCTCCGCTGCGGCGGGCTGCGTACTGTCGAGGAGCGTATTTCGAACGGCTCCGGGCGCCGCGACGATCAGAGCCATCGCAAACAACCCAAATACGCCGGCCGCCGCCAGGCCCCCCGGCATGGAGTGCTCCTCACGCCTCGACGCCGTGCGACCCATCATGATCCCTGCGAGCGCGCCGACGGCAAGCGCATAGGAGCTTGCCAGGAGTCCTGCGCCCGTGATCGCCTCCAGAGCCACGTAGGCAACGATGGCGAACTTCGCTTCCTGGAGCCCTGCGCCGGAGCGCTGGTCTCGGCGGCTCGATCGGACGAGCAGGAAGACGATCGCAGCAAGAACACATAGCGCGAGTATCAGGCCGTGCTCTATCGCGAGCTGCAGTGGCGCGGACTCGACGTACACATAGCGCTCCCCTGCGCCGGTGGTCTGCACGCTCGGAAACACGGACGGAAAGGAGCCGGCGCCGTATCCCAACATCGGGGCGTCCAATGGCAGCGACAGGCTGTCCGCCCACACGCCCGCCTTGAGCACTGCAGTCTCCGGCAAAGGGAGCGACGATGCAGGAACGATGACCCACGCGAAGACCGCGGTTGCCACCGTAACCACTGCGAGGACCACGTAGGCGAGTGCTTGTTGGGTTCGGTCTGCTGCTACGCGATTTCCATACACCTGCGCCAGCAGAACGAAGAGCGCTCCCGCGATTGCCAACGTCGCGCCGCGAGCGCCGACCGCGATGGTGTACAGGGTCGACGCAATGGCCACAGACACCGCGGCCGGTACCAGCTTTCTGTTTCGAGTGATCAGCACGGCCGCAGCCGCGATGATCGCCGCCAGCCCCACGTAGGAACCGGCCTGATTGCCGTTCACAAAGGGACCCGACAGCGGCGTGACCCGGTCCCATTGGAGGGGTTGATAAAGTCCCAGGATTCGTTCCGCGCCAAGCGCGGTCTGCGCGGCTCCGACGAAAAGGATGGCACCGGCGCCGGCCACGATAGCAAAGCCGACACGTTTGAGCTGATTGCTGCTCGCACATCGGGTCGATGCGTACTGGGCGGCGGCAGCGACGCCCAGCGTCTTCACGGCTGCCAGCGCCGCGAGACCCGGCGCCATCGTGGCCCGGGCGGACACACCGGGCCACAGCTCTGCGGCCTGGCGTTCGAGGGAGTTGGCCATGAAGCCGAAGGGCGGCAGCGAACGGAGCCAGATCCATGCGGCGAACCCGACAAACGCGACCGACACCGGCGACCAGCGGGCCGGCTTTCCCGACGCGGCATACACGCCGAGATGCAGTGCGGTGATGAGAATGGAGGCAACGCTGAGACCGAACGCAGCATAGGGGTGCGTGCCACCGAGCGCGAGCGGCGCCATCGCCAACAGACCGGCCCAAACCCAGTCGAGCTTTGCATGCACCTTCTCGACGCCGGGCCGCTCGACCGGCTTGCGGCGCACCCTGCGTCGGCGGCGCTTCTTCAGCTCCGGTGTGGTCAGGTCCTCGCTCATCTCGCAGGCGTTCGATTGCAGGTGCGGCGTCCAACGGACAGGGGAGGACGCTCGGAGCGGCGACGCTATGCCAGAGTCTCTCTCACCTGACGACGGTTTTCGTAGCTGCCGTGGCGGGCCGCTTCAGCCGAGGGCGCCTCCCGGCGGCCTCCACTGAGCGAAACTACGCCGAGACTTCAGGACGTGTGCGCCGAACTTGAGCAGCCCGACTCCGCCATCGACACCGGCGCGCGGAGAGAGACGCAGCGAACGGAGGGTCTCTCGCAGCGCGCCCACCGGTCGCCGCGCGAGGCCAAGGGAGGCCGCAACCTCAAGGCGAAGTGCAGACTCCACATGTGCCGCTGGACGGTGCTCGCGTATGTACGCTGCGCACTGCCGTCGAAGAGCCTCTGTCTGCTTCGGTGCAGCGATCGCCATCATGTGGAAAGCATGTCGGAATCTGCCGACCATGTACTCGTCGATCTCCGGATCTGTGAGCCCGGTTTGCCGGATGTCATCGCGATGCACCTGTCGACCGGCGGGTACTTCGGCGGGATCGCCCGCTGCGGTTGTGCGCGCCACGTGCGAGGCGAAAAGGCTGCGGTAGCTGCCTGCTTCGACCTGCCGAATGCTCAACTGGTCTCCGGAGAAGCGGTAGGTGTACAGCGGCTGCTCGATATTGGCGCCGCGGTGACGCGCGCATACACGCAGCAGCATCTCGTAGTCGTGCGCGCTTCGCAGTGACTCGTTGTACCGAATCGGCTCCGGGCCATTCATCACATCGCGTCGAAACATGATCGAGGCGTGGCAATATGCCATCGAGTGCGGCATCCGGGCAGCGCACTCATCGGCGTCCAACGACGGGCGCACGACGCCGATGATCGATGTGTCCGCCGTGGTCAGCCAGTTCGCGCTGCCACAGAAGTCGATATCATCGCGCGATTCGAGGGCCTCGAAAAGCAGGCGCGCTCGATGCGGGTGCGACAGGTCGTCGGCGTCCTGCAGCATCAGGTAGTCACCGGTCGCCACATCGAGGGCCCGGTTTCGTGCCGCCGCGCCACCGGCGTTCTCCTGGTGAATTGCGACGATGCGCGAATCCGCAGCCGCCAGTCGATCCAGAATCTCAGCGCTGCCGTCGGTCGATCCGTCATCGACGGCGACTATCTCCAACTGAACATCGCGCTGGTCGATCAATGACGCAATGCATGGCTCGAGGTAGGCCGCGCAGTTGTACACGGGAACGATGCACGAAATCAGCGGCCTGCTCATTGGGTTGCCGGCCGTGTAGCAGCACGGGAGGTTCCCTGCCCGGCACGGCCGGTTCGGCGCCTCCTCATCTCTTCGCGAACCGCCGGACTCAGCCTGGACCGACCGCGTCGCGCTCGAACTCCGCGAGGCGTCGGATTCGAAGGTGCCTCCTCGGTCTCCGCGTCGACAGCCGGCTGCTTCGCGGCCGCCGCCTGCTCCATCAGCGCCGGCAAACCGAAGATAATGAGAGCGTACATCCCCATCATCGGCACCCGATAGCGGGACAGGGAGCCGACATTGGTGGACGCGAGGCCGACCGCGGCTCCGAACACGCCGACATACGCGATGCAGACGAGAAGTACCGGCGTACGCATGATGGTGGCCCACACACGGGCCGCGCCGTTAACGACGAACATGCGGAGAAAGAAGAACGTGAACGCGGTCGTCTCGATGGAGTTCACGAGCAGCTGCAGACTGCGCACTTCGAAGAACACCGGACGCGTCAGCGCAAACAAGAGCCCCAACGGCGCCATCAGAATCTGACGGGTAAGACTCGGAGGCCCGTCATATTCGGGCGGCGCCAGAATCTGGTAGTTCGTGTCGCCGCCAACGTTTGTACCGGCGGTCTGTATTGTCTCAAATTCGTCGCCAAGCTGGCCCACAGAGTACTGCGGGAAGAGCGTCCCAAGGATTGTCACTGCCGCGATCGACACCAGGACGCCGACCACCAGATACAGTGGATTGATGCGCAGCCGCCCGTCCTCACTCTGTGAGACCAGCCGCTCGGTCGCAATCCAGACGCCCATCGCAATCACGAAAGGAAAGAGCAGGTACGGCTTCACCATGTACGAAGGCACACAACCCAGGAAGATCAGCACACCGCCACGCAGCAGCATGCCGTGGCGGGCCACCCACGAGACTCCGAGCATCGCCCAGCCCAGGCCGATCATCGCCACCGCTTCCTTGAGCAGGCCCGCAGTCCAGAACACCTGCGAGGGCACGCCGACGCAAACGAAGACCAGGATGACGCGATGCCGCTCATGAAACAGGGGGCGCATCGCGTGGTAAAAGGCCACGCGCGACGCGAAATTCAGGAGCGAGATGAGCATGCAGGTCGCGTAGGTCGACTTGCCGCAGATCAGCATGATCCACGTTCCGATGCCGAACATCGCTCCCGTCGAGGTGCCGCCGCCGGCTCCGTGAACCCAGAAGGGGAACTGGGCGGTGAGGCGGGTCGACAGCTTGAAAATCTCCGCGCCCCAACGTCCGGGATTCGTCATCAACAGATCGATGAGCTGGTTCCCCGTTCGGAAGTACCAGAACATGTCACCGCCCCCGAGCACATACTTCGTGACGAGGATCATCAGCGGTGCCGAGACTGCCGCGCCTGCGAATGCCCAGCGCATCGCGCGGCCTTCATTGAAGCTCAGCCGTTCGGAGTAGCGCTCAAAGAGGCCGAGCCCGATCGCCAGGTAGAACAGGGTGAATATGAAGTCGTTCATTCTTGCGGGCGCAGGCTACGGCACGGGGCTCCCGCTATCGATAGCGCGAAATGTCGTCAACCCGCGAATTCCCGACGCCGGGGTAGGTATCCCGCGGTCCAGCTCGCACCCGTGAGCCCGGGCAGCGCCTGCGGTGTGGTACCACGCGTTGACGACGCGGATCCCCGCAGGTACACCGCGCCGGCGCGCCGGCCCCCTATCCTCAGACCTCGGACAAGCGTGTGACTGCGGTACTCGTGCACCTCAGAAATCCCGCTGAAGCGACATGCCGGGAGCCCGTCGTCCGGGACCGGACCCGTTTCGTGGCCGACCGTGTGAGCGCCCATGTCTGAGTCACACCGGCAGGCGACGATCCGCGTCCTACACGCCCTTCCCTGGATCGCGTCCGGAGGCGTCGAGCGCCGTCGACTGCTGCTTGCACGCTCCCTCGGCCCGCGCTTCGACCAGAAGATTTACAGCCTCTCGGCTCGCGGACCGGTTCCTGAAGAGATGCGCGCCGCAGGAATGCCCGTCGAGACGGCCGGCACCGGTACACTGAAGAGCGTCGCGGCGGTGCGAAAGCTGATCGCGACGACCCGTGCTTTCAAGCCACACATCATTCACGGCGCCGTCTTTGAAGGTGTGCAGATGGCCGTGCTGGCAGGCCTGGTCTGCAGAGTACCGGTGATCATCTCCGAAGAAACCTCGTACAGCGTGACGCGCGGCAGCAAGGGCCAGCTGCTCTTTCGCGGGCTGACGATGGCCTCAGATGCCTGCGTGGCCATATCGCCCGCAGTCGGTGAATATCTTGTCGAAGGCAGCGGCGTAGCGCCGGCGAAAGTCCGAGTGATTCAGAACGCGGTGGATCCGCCGCGGAGCGCAACAAAGCGTGAAGCCGCCGCGCTACGCAGGTCCCTCGGCATTCCACCGGATGCTTTTGTAGTGGGCACCGTCGCCCGGCTGATCGACGACAGCAACAAGCGCACGTCTGACCTCATTCGTGGGGCGGCGATCGCTATGCGGCAGAGCAACGCGCATCTTCTGATCGTCGGCGACGGCAGCGCCCAACCTGCTCTGGAGGCCCTGGCAGAGTCCCTGGGAGTCGCTGACCGCACCCACTTTGCGGGATACCAGCGCGATGTGGGCCTCTACTACAAGGCGATGGACCTCTTCGCGCTGGTGTCCAGGGAAGAAGGGTTCGGACTCGTCGTCATCGAAGCGATGCACAGCGGGGTGCCCACACTGACGACGCGAGGCGGCGGCCTGCGGGACATCGCACTCGCGGATGTCACCGGCGCCTTTGTTGAAGTCGGAGATCCCGATGGCATCGCCGCCGAGATTCAGCGATTCGCCGCCGATCCGGCCCTTGTCGTCACGATGGGACGCGCTGCAAAGCGCCGAGCCCGGCAGGATTTCGCGCCGGAAACCTACGTCGACGGAGTCCGCAATCTCTACGACGAGCTACTCGCTGCGAAGGGGGTACGATGAAAGAGCGTCAACAGAGGAGGCCCCTATGAAGCTGCTCTTTCTGACCTGGGACAGCGGCCAGACCAGCTACCTGCCCTCACTCTTCTTCCCGATCCTCGCGCGGCTCCGCGATGTGGGGGTGGAGGCACACGTACTCCAATACACCTGGGCGGACGCGGAGCAGATCGCGCGTACCCGTGAGGCGGCGCAGGGATTCGGGCTCAGATACACGGCCCGACGTATACCGGCGAAAGTCCGCAAGGCTGCCACCCCTGCGGCGATCCCGGCCGGCGCCGTCGACACCGTCGCCTACTGCCGCCGTCACGGCATCGACACCGTGATGCCACGGGCGATCATCCCGTCGGCAATGGCCCTGGCGGCGGCCCGGATGATGCCGGGTCTACGCATCGTATGGGACGCCGACGGACTGCCTGCGGACGAGCGCGTCGACTTCGTCGGCTGGTCGCCCGGTTCCGTGCGCACCCGCGCCCTGCGCGCGGTAGAGCGCGAGATGCTGCTTCAGGCGGACCGCATCATGGTGCGAACGAGACGCGCCGCTGAGATTCTGCATGCGCGAGCCGGTGCAGGCTGGGATGCGAGTCGTGTACACGTGATTCCGAACGCGAAGGATGAGGACCTGTTCGCTCCGGACGCCGCCGCCCGACAACGGCTGCGGTCGCAGCTCGGCGTCGGCGCGGGCGATCTTGTCGCGGTGTCCGTGGGCCAGCAAACAGAGCAGTACCTGCCCGACTCGCAGGCACGCCTGGTCGCGGCCATGATCGCTCGGAGTGAAAGCACCCGAGCCGTGTTCCTCACGGCGCAATCCGAGGTCATCACCGACGCCCTCGCCCGCGCCGGCGCACCGGCGGAGTCTGTCGTCGTGCGCCGCGTGCCGGCAGATGAAGTTCCGCATTGGTTGAGCGCCGCCGACGTCGGCATCGCGCTCCGGGACGCGAGCTTTTCACAGCGTGCCGTGTGTCCGATCAAGATCGGCGAATACCTGCTGTGCGGGCTCCCTGTAATCTCGACGCGTGGCATCGGCGACATGGACGAGGTCCTCGATCGCGGGGTGGGCTTCACGATCGAGGATACCGGAGACGTCTCGCTCGACGCCGCCGCGCAGTGGGCCATCGAATCGCGCGGTGCGGCGATACGTACGCGCGCGCGAAAGGTCGGGCTCGAGGAGTTCAGTCTGCGCGCGTGCGTTGCGCGCTACGGACGCCTCCTGAATTGACACACCGCTCCCCGGGCCGGTGCCGCCACGCGAAGCATGATCCTGCGGTGTGCCCTGGGAACGCAGCCGCCATTCCGGTGCGGTTGCAGAGGGCCGGTATTCAGGAAGCGAGCTTCGAATACAGGTCGACGATACTGTCGATGTAGGTCGCCGATGAGAATCGTGCTCGCGCAAGCTTCTCTCCGGTACGCCCAAGGTCGCGTCTGCTGCTGCTGTCGAGCTCGGAAAACGCCAGCAGCGCCCTGAGCCAACCCTCTTCATCCTGCGCGCCGACCTGCCATTGTGCGGGATATCCGTCGAGGACTTCGGGGATGCCACCGGCGGTCGAGCCGATGACCGGGATGCCGACGGCCATCGCCTCAACCAGCGCGATACCGTAGCCCTCACGCAGCGATGGCAACACGACGAGGTCGGTGTCCGCGAGTAGCGCGCGCACATCGTGAACGTAGCCGCTGAAATGGACGGTATCGCCGTGCCTCATGCCGGCGACCTGAGCGCGTAACGCCGCCTCTTCGGCGCCCGCGCCGGCGATGTTGAGTGCCACCGGGCCACCGCAGGACTCGGCGAAGCGGTCCCAGACTCTGAGAAAGAGCGGGTGGTTCTTCACGGGCACAAGCCTGCCGACCATCGTGACCCGCAACGTGTTCGAGCGGGAGCGTTTCAGCGGCTCAAAGAACTCGTCGGCTACGCAGTTGTAGAC
The DNA here is from genome assembly GCA_030427825.1 of bacterium. Classification (GTDB taxonomy): domain Bacteria; phylum Myxococcota_A; class Bradymonadia; order REDH01; family REDH01; genus JAUICO01. Next base: position 67,054 of record JAUICO010000003.1, read on the forward strand.
GAGGTGCACGTCGTCTCTACGCGCGCGTTCGTGAGCGATCAGATAGTCACATGTCGCTCGCGAGACACCGATCCATGCATTGGCCCGGCGATTGACCGCTCCGAAGAGCAGCTTCGCCTTCTTTGACCGTGAGGGGGTGCCGACCTCTTCGAGGAGCAGCTTTACGGACGGGGCGGTCCGGCACGCGAGTGAGGCATGGAAGTTGGCTTCAGCGATACTCGCGTGGACGAGGTCGGGTTTCACCCGCTGTATGTAGCGCGCGAGAGCAGGCGCAGCCTGCAGGTTGCGCAGGGCCGGCGACTGGTCGAGCACATCGCACGGGATACCCGCAGCGCGCACTCTCGCCGCGGCGGCGCCATCGTCGCCGAAGGTGAGGACGCGAAAGTCGACAAGATCCCGCGGCAGCCGCTCAGCGAGGACACAGACGATGGTCTCAACCCCACCGTAGTCCATCACCGGCATCAATCTGACGACCGAGATTTTCGCCATGTCCGCTCCTTGTCGACAGGTCAAAGCGGCGTTTTCCACGCCGAAATCGTCAGTTGACGACATCGAGGGGCGTCGATACACCGCCCGCTCCACTTTTCCTACCGGTGATGAGATGGGTCGAATTTCGCGGGCAAATTTCCTCCTGCGGCAGGCTGTGTTGAACTACGCAGCGCCGTACGGCCTCCGTGCGATTACGCGTATGACGGGGCTCGCTGAGACGCGTGCTCGGCGAAGCGCAGCGGTTGAACGCTACTGCCGCGGCACCGGGATTGAGATTGGTGCCGCGGTGAATCCGGCAATCGTCCCGGTGGGCACCGAAGTGCTGTACGTCGACCGTTTCGACGAAGGCCACATCGAGGCGGACCCGGACCTCGCAGGGTACGATTCGGTCAAGACCGACATCCAGACCGACGCCGAGACCCTCGACGCAATCGGCGACGATTCCTACGATTTTGTGCTGGCATTCTCGCTGCTCGAGCATGTCGAGGACGTTCTGGGCTCCCTGAAGAACTTCAATCGCGTGTGTCGTGACGGCGGTCACATCATCGTCAGCATCCCCGACAAGCGCTACTATACGCCGGATCGTGATCGCCCGCTGACGAGCTTCGCGCATTTCAAGAAAGACTACAAAGACGGCGGCGCATCCTCGCGCACCGACCACTTCAGGGAAAACGGGAAGTACGCGCGCAAGCTCTCAGGCGCCGCGCTTGAAGAGTACGTGCAGTCCTCCATCGATGACCCGATGAAGCACACCCACTTCCACGTGTGGAATGGTCAGACCTTTCTCGACACCATCCTGAAGGCTCGCGACGTGCTGAAGCTGAACTACCAGGTCGTCGAGTTTGCGCAGTACGGCCACGAAGCGCTCGCCGTTCTCTCAGTCCATAAGACGGACAAGCCCTGGTAAATCCACGGCTCGGTCGTGTTTGCGTATCCCAACACACTTTTCGGTAAATACCCCCATGGCGAATGTTCTGATTACCGGCGGCGCCGGCTTCATCGGCTCACACCTATGCGAGCGACTCCTTGATGCCGGCCACGCCGTCACGATTCTCGACGACTTCAGCGCCGGCAACGACGAGAACATCGCCGCGGTACGCGACCGCGTAACGGTGATTCGTGACAGCATTCTCAACGCCGAAGCGCACCGTGACGCCCTCAAGGACATCTCGCTGGTGTATCACCTTGCCGCTCTGATCAGCGGAAACGAGAGCCTCCGAGAGCCCGAGGACTATTTCCGAATCAACCTGGATGGCCTCGTGTGCGTCCTTCGCGCTGTCAGCGGCAATGACAACCTGCGCGTAGTGCTCGCCTCAAGCTCGACGGTATACGGCGACCAGGACAACCACATCCATACCGAGACTTCGACGCCGGCACCCACGACGGTATACGCGCTGACCAAGCTCACAGGTGAGCATCTGCTCAGCATGTACAGCGGTCTCTTCGGCTTCGATTACACCTGCCTGCGCCTCTTCAATGTGTACGGCCCGCGGCAGAGCCCCAACCACCCCTACGCGAACGTTACCTGTAAGTTCTCCCACGCCGCGGCGCTCGATCGCGGGATCAAGCGCTTTGGCACCGGCGAGCAGTCGCGCGACTTCATCTACGTCGACGATGTCGTGGAGGCTTTCATGCTGGCGGCAAAGCCGACGAAGCACAGGCTCTACAACGTGGGAACCGGCGGCGAAGCGAGCATCAACACACTGATCGACCTCGTGCGGGAGCTCTCCGGAAACGACGTCCCCTGCGAACAGTGCCCGCCCTGGGAAAACGACATCCGCAGAATCTGCGCCGACATCGACAGGATCCAGGGCGAGCTGGGATATCAGCCGAAGGTCGCGCTGCGCGACGGCCTTCGCGCTACCATCGAATTCTTCAGAGCCTGACACGGTCTTATGGAATCTCGACCGACCAAACTTGATGACGTCGTCCTGGCGATTGCGACCTTTCGCAACGATGACAGCGTCATCGCGCTGCTGGAGGCCGTAGAAGCCGGCGGCGCGAACTTTCATTCGGTGCTGGTCGTCGACTCGATGGGCAGCGGTGACGTAGCTGAGATTGCCGGGTCGCGTGGCTGGGAGATCACCTACCACAACGCGGATTCGAATCTCGGGTCGGCGGGCAACCTGCACCTGCGCATGAAGCTCGCCTCCGAGACCGACGCCGGCTTTGTCTACACCATCAACCACGACGGTCACATCGACGTGCCGGCGATCGCAAAGCTCGCCGAGGTCGCACGCCAGAACCCGCAGATCGCCGCCGCGTACCCGACGCGCTACCGCCCGAACCGCGGCGGATCCTACGACAACCCGGCCGGTCGCGGGTTGCCGCTGCCCAATCGAAGAGGCGCAGAAGCGCCGGCTGAAGACGTGATCGACGTCGAGTGGGCCAGCAGCAATGGCGCGCTGTACGCGTTGAAACCCGTACGTGAAGGCATCGAGGTCTGGCCTGAGCTGTGGATGTGCTGGGAAGACACGGGCTACGGCTGGCTGCTGAAATCCCGAGGATACCGGCAGGTCCAGGTCGGCGGCTCCGTCTTTCAGGACGACTACGAATACCGCCGCGTTCGGCTGCTTGGTCGGGACTTCTACTTTGCCGACAAGCCCTGGTGGTACGGATACTACTCCCCGAGAAACCTGATCGTCGTGACGCTTAGAAACACCCGTCGTCCTGCCGCGATCGGTGCCCTTGCTGCCCAGATTGCCAAAGAGGCGGCGCTTACAGTCGCGTTCCGTGACAAGAAGTCGACACGGCTGCGACTGCTCGCCCGTGCGGTAGCCGACGGCGTGCGAGATCGAACCGGCAAGCTGAACTTTCCCTGAACGCCGCTTCACTCGGCGGAGCCCCGACTGGGATTGATTTCGGGTGCTTCAATCGATAGGCGGCAACCGCGCAATGAACCTGCCCTGCTTCGGAGGCAAACGTGTCCAGAAAAATCGCTGTAATCGGTCTCGGCTATGTCGGACTCCCGGTCGCCCTGGCCTTCGCGAAGAAGAACACCCACGTCATCGGCTTCGATATCGACAAGAGCCGCATTGAAGAGCTGCGACGCGGGGAAGACCGCACGGACGAGGCCGATCTCGACACCCTCCGTTCGACCACGATGAACATCACCGACGACGTGGCCGCGCTGAACGGCTGCGACTTCTTCGTCGTGACCGTGCCGACGCCTATCGACAGCGATCGTCGACCGGATCTGCGGCCGATGATCGGTGCGACGCGCATGCTGGCAGAGTGGCTCAATCCCGGCGCGATCGTTGTCTACGAGTCCACCGTGTATCCGGGCGTAACGGAAGAAGTGTGCGGTCCACTGCTCGCCGAGATTTCCGGCCTCAAGCAGGGGGTCGACTTCAAGCTGGGATACTCTCCCGAGCGTATCAATCCGGGCGACAAGGTGCACACGCTGGAGCGCATCGTAAAAGTGGTCTCCGGTGAAGACGCAGAGACCCTGGAGACGGTGGCCTCAGTCTACGAGTCCATTATCGATGCCGGCGTTCACCGCGCGCCGACCATCAAGGTCGCCGAGGCCGCCAAGGTGATCGAAAACACCCAGCGCGACCTGAACATCGCGTTGATGAACGAGCTCTCGCTGATCTTCGACCTCATGGGCGTCCGCACACAGGACGTTCTCGAAGCCGCCGGGACGAAGTGGAACTTCCTGAAGTTCACTCCGGGCCTCGTCGGCGGGCACTGCATCGGCGTTGACCCCTACTACCTGACGGCGAAGGCACAGGCCCTGGGATATCACCCGGACGTCATCCTCGCCGGCCGCCGCGTTAACGACTCGATGGGCGCCTACGTTGCCCAGCGCATGGTGAAGCTGCTGATTGCCGCAGGCTTCGCCGTCAGCGGCGCCCGCGTCGCCGTGCTCGGACTGACCTTCAAAGAAAACTGTCCGGACCTGCGCAACAGCCGAGTCCCCGACATCCTCGCTGAGCTGGCTCAGTTCGGAGTCGAAGTGCTGGTCTGCGATCCCCTGGCGGAGCCGGCGGAAGCGCACCACGAATACGGTGTCACCCTCAGCAAGCGCGAAGACCTGAAGGACATCGACGGGTTGATCGTCGCCGTATCACACAGCGAGTACGTCGAAGCAGGCCTTGACAGTCTCGCCGGCATGCTGCGCCCGAAGGCGCCGATTATCGACGTCAAATCCATCTTCGCGCCGGAGTCGACTCCGGAAGGACACGCATACTGGAGCCTCTAAGGGGCCCTCGGAGAAGCAGCATGGCACGTATTCTTGTCACCGGAGCCGCAGGGTTCATCGGGTTTACCCTCAGCCGTCGCCTCATCGCGCGCGGCGACACCGTCGTCGGTCTCGACATCGTCAACGACTACTATGACGTCGTACTGAAAGAGAATCGACTCAAGATGCTCGGCGAGAGCGACCTGTTCACGCATGTTCGTATCGACCTCGCCGACCGCGAAGCGATGGCAGAGCTCTTTCGCAACGAGTCCTTCGACATCGTGGTGAACCTCGCCGCGCAGGCAGGCGTTCGCTACTCGCTGACGAACCCGCATGCCTACATCGACAGCAACGTGCAGGGCTTCGTGAACATCCTCGAGGGCTGCCGACACAGTAAGGTCGGCCACCTCGTGTATGCCTCGTCCAGCTCCGTCTACGGCAGCAACGCCAGCATGCCCTTCTCAGTGCACGACAACATTGATCACCCGGTGAGTCTGTACGCTGCAACGAAGAAGGCCAACGAGCTGATGGCGCACACCTACAGCCACCTCTACGGGCTGCCGACGACCGGTCTGCGCTTCTTCACGGTGTATGGACCGTGGGGACGCCCGGACATGGCCCTCTTCCTGTTCACAGACGCCATCCTCAGCGGACGGCCGATCAACGTCTTCAACTACGGCAAGATGAGCCGCGACTTCACCTATGTGGACGACATCGTTGAAGGCATCATCCGTGTCGCTGACAACACTGCAACACCAAACAAGGACTGGTCAGGTGCCACACCTGACCCCGCAACAAGCTCGGCGCCCTATCGAGTCTACAACATCGGAAACAATCAACCGGTTGAGCTGATGTACATGATCGAGACTCTTGAAGATTGCCTCGGCATGAAAGCTGAAAAGAACATGATGCCGATACAGCCCGGCGACGTTCCTGCGACCTGGGCAGACGTCGACGCGCTGATTGAAGACGTCGATTTCAAGCCGGCGACATCTATCGAAACCGGCATCGCTCGCTTCGTTGAGTGGTACCGAGATTACTACAAGCGGTAATCCGTGCGAATCGCAGTTCTCGCCGGCTATGCGCCGTCGCTCATCAACTTTCGCGGTCCGCTGCTGACGGCACTGCGCGACGCGGGCCATGAGGTCGTGGCGATGGCACCGCCCCACGACGGCCGTACCGCCGGTGCGCTCAGCGAGCTCGGTATTCGCTTCGTTCCGGTGCCGCTGCGGCGAACAGGGATTGACCCGGTGCAGGACCTCAAGAGCATCGCCGCGATACGACGCATCCTGATCGAAGAGAAGGTCGATGCCTTCTTCGGGTATACGGTGAAGCCGGTGGTCTATGGTCTCATCGCGGCGAAGCTGGCCGGCGTGCAGCGACGAAGCGTGATGGTGACCGGGCTCGGCCACGCCTTCATTGAGGGCAGCGGGCACAGCCTCGTGTCGAAGATCGTGCAGAACCTGTACCGCGTGAGCCTCCGCTTCGCGGACCGTGTCATCTTTCACAACGCGGACGACCGACAGCTCTTCTACGATCGCGGCCTTGTGCCTCGGGACGGCCGTGCGGTGGTCGTCGATGGATCAGGCGTCGACACAGAACACTTCAAGCCGCTCTCTGAGCCGACCACCTCGCCGGTGCGCTTCCTGCTTATCGGGCGCCTGCTCGCAGAGAAGGGAATCAACGAATACGTTGAGGCGGCTCGACGGCTGAAAGAGACACACCCGACGGCGGAATGCCACCTGGTAGGTGGCGTCGACAGCAACCCCTCAGGCATCGGTATCGAACAGGTCCGTGCCTGGGAGAGCGAAGGTATCATCAAGTACACAGACCACGTGGACGACGTGCGTCCGGCCATTGACGCCTGTACGGTATACGTTCTGCCCTCGTACCGTGAGGGCATGCCGCGGACGGTGCTTGAGGCGATGGCCATGGGACGCCCGGTACTCGTCACCAACGTCGCCGGCTGCCGAGAAACCGTGGTTGACGGGTACAACGGCTACAGCGTCTCGGTGCGTAGCGCCGGCTCGCTTGCATCCGGCATGCGACGTGCGATTTCCGACGCAGAAGAGCTGAGCGAGATGGGCCGGCGATCGCGCGAGATGGCCGTCGAGCGCTTCGACGTCGCAAGGATCAATGAGCGAATGCTTGAAGCGCTGGGTGCGAGCGGCGATAGGCAGTGACCTGCGTCCCGTGCCGGTGCCCGTAGGACGGCGCCATGCGCCTTCTGCAGCGACTGGGGCGGCCGTCTCCCTCTTTACAGGCGCGCATTTCACCGTAGAGGTACCCGCGTGATTGATTCAGCAAGACCAGAAGCAAGAAACCGCGCACTCGCTGTCGATGGTGGCCCCCCGGTTCGCACGGACGCGCTGCCGCCCTGGCCGAATTACGAGTCCGACGAGATCGCGGCCGTCACTGAGGTCTTACGCAGCGCAGGCGTCAATCAGTGGAACGGCCCCGATGTGCGGGCCTTTGAGGACGAGTTCAGACGCTACCTCGACGTGGAACACGCGGTGGCGGTCGCCAATGGAACGCTCTCACTGGAGCTGATCCTTGCCGCCTGGGGCATTGGTCCCGGGGACGACGTGATCGTCACGCCCCGCAGCTTCATGGCGTCGGTCAGTTGCGCCGTCACCGTGGGCGCCAGGCCCGTGTTTGCAGACGTCGACAGAGACTCGCAGAACCTCACGGCGGCCACGATTGAAGCGGCGCTTACGCCAAATACGCGCGCCATCGTGCTCGTACACCTCGCGGGCTGGCCGGCAGACATGGACGCCATCTGCGACCTCGCCGCGTCACGCAACATCAAGGTGCTCGAGGATTGCGCGCAGGCCCACGGCGCTTCCTGGCGCGGCCGCAAGGTCGGAACCATCGGCGACGCGGGCAGCTACTCTTTCTGTACCGACAAGATCATGAGCACCGGCGGCGAAGGCGGCCTGGTCACAACCAACGACGAGTCACTCTGGCGCGCGGTGTGGGAGAAGAAGGACCACGGCAAGAGCTACGATGCCGTCTTCAACCGCGAGCATCCGCTGGGCTTTCGCTGGCTGCACGAATCCTTCGGGACCAATATGAGAATGACGGGGATGCAGGCCGCGATCGGCAGACGTCAGCTGCAGAAGCTGGACAGTTGGATTTCGCAGCGGCGCGCGAACGCGGCTACGATTCGAGCGGCAGTGAACGATTGCAGTGGGCTTCGCATCCCCGAGCCCCCATCACAGGCGCTTCACAGCTGCTACAAGTTCTACGCCTTTGTGCGCCCGGAGGCCCTTCGCGAAGGATGGACGCGGGACCGCATCCTCAGCGCGCTCGTCGCAGAAGGCGTCCCCGGACTGAGCGGCAGCTGTAGCGAGATCTACAATGAGCGTGCCTTTGACGGCGGATTGCGCCCCGAGGCTCCCCTGCCGGTGGCGCGGGAGCTCGGTGAGACCTCGATCATGTTCCCGGTACACCACACCATGACAGAGCAGGACGCCGGCGACCTCGGCGAAGCGCTTGCAAAGGTCCTGTCGCGGGCACAACGCTAGCCACACCAGAATTCACTGATTCAATTCTTCACCAGCTACGGACAGACATGGGCATCGACCAGTTCAAGGGAACCGCAGACTACATCACATCAGCAGAGCTTCGCGACGCGGTAAATATCTCAGTGGCTCTTGAGAAGCCGCTGCTGATCAAAGGCGAGCCCGGCACCGGCAAGACCCGCCTCGCAGAGGCCATCGCCGACCAGCTCAATTTGGAGCTGATCAACTGGAACGTGAAGTCGACCAGCAAGGCTGTCGACGGTCTGTATGTGTACGACACAGTGCAGCGCCTCAACGACTCCCGCTTTGGCGGCGGCGACGTCGACAACATTCGCCACTACATCAAGTACGGCGCGCTTGGGCGCGCGATCGCGGCCGATGAGCGCAAGGTCGTGCTTGTCGACGAAATCGACAAAGCCGACATGGAGTTCCCCAACGACCTGCTGCATGAGCTGGACCGAATGTCGTTCACCGTTGACGAGACCGGCGACGTGATCTCGGCGAAGCAGCGACCGATCGTTGTCATCACATCAAACAATGAGAAGGAGTTGCCGGACGCTTTCCTTCGCCGGTGCATCTTTCATTTCATCGCCTTCCCGGAGAAGGACCTGATGGAGCAGATCGTTCGCGTCCATCACCCGGACGTCGAACAGGACCTTCTCGACCAGGCCCTGCTGCGCTTCTACTGGCTGCGCGAACAGCCTGAGATCCGTAAGCGACCCTCTACCAGCGAGCTGATCGACTGGATCGCGGCGATGCGGCGTGCCGGCATCTCGCCCGCTTCGATCGAAGAGAAGCTTCCCTTCCTCGGCGTACTCCTTAAGCGAGAGACAGACCTCAGCGCGATCAAACAGGCTCGCAGCCGCAGCGGATCACCGCGCCGTTTCGGAATGTAAGGAGCTACCACCGATGTTTACCGACTTCCTGTTTCACCTGCGCGCACACGGCTTGAAGGTCTCGACGACCGAGTGGCTGTCCCTGATGGACGCCATGAGCCGCGGCTTCGTGAAGTCGTCACTGGCGGGGCTGTACTCAACAGCTCGCGCCGTGCTCGTTAAGAAGGAGACCGAGTATGACATCTACGACCGCGCTTTCGGCTCGTTCTTCGAGGGCATCGATGCACAGTTCGATGTCTCAGAGGAGCTCCTGGACTGGCTCTCGAATCCGAAGCTGCCAAAGCAGCTGAGCGAGGAAGACCTCAAGAAGATCAAAGAGTACGACTGGGACACGCTGCGCGAGGAATTCGAGAAGCGGCTCAAGGAACAGAAGGAACGCCACGACGGCGGCAACCACTGGGTCGGCACCGGCGGCACCTCGGCTTTCGGGTCCGGCGGCTTCAACCCAATGGGGATTCGTGTCGGAGACCAGGGCGGCGGTCGCAGCGCCGTCCAGGTCGCTACGGACCGCAGATTTCAGAATCTACGCAGCGACCGTGTCCTCGACACCCGGCAGATCGGGTCGGCGCTGCGCCGCCTGCGACGCCTTGCGAAAGACTCCGGTCCGGAAGAACTGGACATTGATTTGTCGATTGATGAGAGCGCGCGAAACGCCGGCGAGATCGAGCTTGTGTTTGCTCCGCCGCGTCGCAACCGGGTCAAATTGCTTCTGCTGATGGATGTCGGCGGCTCGATGGACCCGTACGCCGAGCTCTGCGAGCGCCTGTTCAGCGCAGCAAACGCTGCCAATCATTTCAAGGCATTCAAACACTACTTCTTTCACAACTGCCCATACGAGCAGCTCTACGAAAACATTGAACGGTGGAAGGGGCCGACAACCGCAGATGTGCTCAAGCAGATCGACAACACCTGGACCGTTGTTATTGTAGGCGACGCATACATGCACCCCTACGAGCTAACCCACGTCGGCGGCGCGATTCACTACCACCACAGCAACAGCGATTCCGGGCTCGATTGGCTGCGACGCATTCGACGTCGCGTTCCAAACTCCGTGTGGTTGAATCCGGAGCCTGAACGCATTTGGACCGCGCCGACAATTCGGCTTATCCGAACGGTGTACCCGATGTTTCCGCTCACACTTGATGGAATATCGAGAGCCGTCGACGTCATGCGCGGTGCAAGACCGAACGAGCCGAACCCGGCAGACCCTGTGCAACCACACAGCGTTCGTATCTGGTAGCCGGCACCGCAAGGCGCCGCCTCGTCGCCCGGAACAACGCCCGGAACAACCCCCGGACAATCAGAGGCTGAAGTTGCCCTCTTCGAGCAGCTCACGCACCCGATAGAGGAAGCCGTTCCCATTTACGCCGTCGATGATGCGGTGGTCGTAGGACAGCGAGAGGAACATCATCGACCGAATCGTGATGACCTCTTCTCCATCGATCGCTCGCACGACAGGACGCCGAACAATCTCGCCCATGCGTAGGATTCCGGCCTGCGGCTGATTGATGATCGCAGCACCGAACAGATTGCCTTTGCGCCCGGGGTTCGAAACCGTGAACGTGCCGCCGGTGAGATCGTCGATGGTAATCTTCTTGTCGCGCGCCTTCGTTGCCAGGTCGCCGACGCTGCGGGCAAGGCCTCCAACAGAGAGTCGATCAGCGTCGCGAATGACCGGAACCAACAGGCCGCCGTCTGTCTCTACGGCAATCCCGAGGTTGATCCGGCCGCGTTGAATGACTTCACCCGCACCAACAACAGCATTCACGTTCGGAAACTCGCGCAGCGCGTCGGTGGTCGCCTTGAGTAGGAAGCTGAGCACCGTAAGGGAAACACCCTGCTCCCTGAAGCGTGCCTTGTTTGCTCGACGAAGGTCGACGACTTTGGTCATGTCTACTTCGGCGAAGCAGGGCACATGCGGCGACACATGTTTGGAATACACCATGTGCTCGGCGATAATGCCGCGGCGCTTGGTAAACTTCACAACTGTGTCTTCGGCGTTTGCTTTTACCACCGGCGGTCGGAAGTACTGACCGCCCGCCGGCGCGCCGAAGGCTCCGGTTCCGACGTTCGCCGCTGACGTTTTGGAAGTCTTTGCTGCAGCAGAGCCGGGATCAGAAGAAGTGCCCTTGCTCTTTCCTCTGCCCGCGCCACCTATCGCAAGCCCGCCGACCATCCGGCCTGAGGTCGGTGTGGCGACGCCACCGCCGCTGTTCCAGGGGGTCTCACCGTTGCCTTCCGTTCGCTGCTCCGTGTCGGCTTTCGCGGACGCGGTCTTGGCGGGCGCGGTCTTGTTGGGCTTCCCGGGTGCGGGCTCCCCTGCGGGCGGGGACGCTCCCTTCGATGGAGCGGGGGCGTCAGCAGGCGCTGCAGCCGGCGCCGATTTCTCTCCCGGCTCACCCATCTCCAGGATCGGCGTACCCACTTCTACCGTATCGCCCTCGGCAACGAGCAGGCTGACGACGACGCCGGGCTTCGTGGCCGGCACCTCGGTGTTTGCCTTGTCGGTTTCCACTTCGACGAGCGCCTGGCCTACCTCTACGGTATCGCCCGGTTTTACGAACCACTCCGCGATCGTCCCTTCAACGACGCTCTCGCCGAGCTGCGGCATGACAATGGACTCGGCCATCTTCGGATTCCTGTAGCTATGGTTGGGGGCCCCAGCGGACCGGGACCGGCTTTATGCTTCGACCCGCACCGACACAAGGATCAAGCCTGCGAATCCGGCTCCCTGCCATCCACAAATCCGGGCTTGTCGCGCGCGGCGTCATCGCCGGAGACACTGAACGGATCACGCGGCGACCAGACTTCTCCGTACGCCTCGCCGACGCCGCGATTGATCCCGACATCATCTTCATCCAGCTCATCGTCGCTGTCTGCGAAGTCCGCCGCCCAGTCGAACTCAGGCGGCGAGCTACATAGCGCTGCGAGGCGACTCATCTCAGGCCCGGCCGCAGGCAGCGTCGCGACAATGTCCCCGCGGGAGGCTTCCGGCCCACTGAGTACCGCGGCAACTACGACCGCCGGCTTCACTGTGGTCCCAATGATTGTCGGAACCAGCAGGTCTTCGAGCTCGCCGTCGTCAAATCGAAGCAACGCGCGGATACCGTGTTGCACGGCCGCGGAGTCGGCCCCGTGCGGAGTCGGCGGCGATACGGGGTCCGTCCGCCCCGGGGACGCCGACGTCATCGCGTCGGCCGGCCGGCATGCTCCCTGCAATATCGCTCGAAGGTAGCGCGCCGCTCCTCCCTCGGCTGCCTCCCAATCCCGGTCTGCCCGCAACCAGATTGTGCGTCGCGCACAGGGTGGAAAGTCGGCGGCGGTGGCGCCGGGGGCGGGGAGTACCTGCCCGGACGGGTCTGTCGTTGCGCTCCACCAGGTGGCGAAGCCGAGGTCACCGCGGCGTGCCGCGAACCAGGCGGCGTTTGTGCCGTCGATGGCGGCAGCCGCACCGAACAGCCTGTGCGGAACGATGCCGATCTCATCGGCACCGGCCAGCCCAAGACCCTGGAGCTCGCGTAGAGCGTGGGCCCCGCCGCGGCCCGGTTGCTGCGCAGGCCACCAGGCGTCCGCGGACACCACGGCCGCCAGCTCAGACGGGCTCAAGGCCGGGGACGGGCGTGAATGCCAGTACTCATCGACCGCCCGCTCAAGGCTCGCGGCCTCATCCTCGGCGACCGGCGCTGGGATTCCGAGTCGGCGCCGCACCCTCGCGGCCCGTATCAGCGCTATAGGTTCCTTACCGCCGTCGGCCGACAGTGAATCGATGACGAGACTGTTGAGCCAGCTCTGAACAGCGCGCTCATCGGACATCAGCGTGACCTTTGCATGGGGTACTCCGCGCGTAGCGGCTCCGGCGGCGACTGTACCGGGACGCCGGCAAGACCTTCACTACAGCACCACAGGCGTAGGCCGCACGGGCCGGCTTCGCAACAAGGCAGTGCCATCCAAGACGGCGGCCGAATAGCGTCGATTTCTGGCGCGCCGAGGCGCCATACTGCACATTGGCTGCTATGCTCGAACTCACTGTCATGAGCGGCCCCGACGCGGGTCGTGTGCTTCACATCCAGACAAACAGCGCCACCATCGGGCGCGGCCCGGCCAACGATCTCGCCCTGACGGATCCCAGCGTCAGCCGCCACCACGGGCGTATCGAGCTGCGCGCGCACGACATGATCTATCATGATCTAGAGAGCCGCCTCGGATCAATCGTGCGCACAGACCGCGACACCGTTGCCGTCCACGGAACCCGCCATCGAGGTGGCATTCGGGTCGGTACAGAGACGACGATTTACGTCGGTGAGTCCACCGTGCGCATTCGCAACGGCGGCGTTCCGAAGGCCGCGGCGGGATCGAAGCCGGTGCTTCACGAAATCGCGGCCCTGAAGGCCCGACCCCGCGATACGATCGCCACCCTGGCGACGACCGACAGCCGTCTGGGTGTGGCGCTGCGCGCGGCTCAGGAGATGATGGACGCGCTGTCCCGTGCGGATATCGTCGCCGCTCTGGAGTCGACCATGCGAACGGCGTGGCCCTCGGCTGCGGCCGTCGTGGTGCGGTTCACGCGCGAAGAGACAGACGCGGACGACGGGGACGCGGACAACGGGGACGACGGGGACGACGCGATCACGCAGGTCATCGTTGAGGTGCCGACGATGGTGTCCGAGCGCCTGCAGGACTCGGCAGACGCCGTCGTGTTCGGCATCGACGACAACGCGCAGGACGCCGGCGATGCCGCGCTGGTTCGGTCGTGCATCGCAGCTCCCATGCGCACCGAAGCGGGCACTGGGATGCTCTACGTTTCGTCCACGGCGAGCAATCGCGCGTTCACAGACGATGACCTGTCCCTGCTCTCACTTCTGTCCCATTTCGCTGTGAGCTCCCTTGAGCGCCTGCGCCTTCGGGACGAGCTCGAGCGCATGTTCGATGGTGTCGTAGACCTCTCGGTCGCCGCGGTTGATGCCCGGGACCCGGCCACGGCCGGTCACTCTCTGCGCGTCGCCGGAATCGCGGAGCGACTGGCCCACGCCGTCGACGCGTCAGCCGTCGGACGTAAGAGCGCGCCCTTTGGCGCGACCGGTATCCGCGAGCTTCGCTACGCCGCCCTGCTGCACGACTACGGAAAAATCGGCGTATCGGAGAACACGCTGCGCAAGGGCTCCCGCCTTCACGAGCCCGAATATGAATCGCTCGGCGTTCGCATCGAAGCCGCGATCGCGCAGCGGGAGCTGGCGCTTGAGAAGTCTACGTGCAGCAAAGACCGACGACGGTTACAGGCCGAGATCAAACAAACACACAATCTACTCACCGTTGTCGATCTTCTTCAGGCGGGCAGTGACCTGACCGAAGCACACAAACTCGTCATCGACACGTGTTCGACGCATACATTCAAACAACGTGGAATCAACTCGCCAATCCTTACCGAGAGCAACAAACTGAATCTTGTGATCGAGAAGGGGACTCTCAATCAGAATGAGTGGAACGAGATGAAGCGTCACGCAGAACTTGGCCGTGAACTTGTCGCTTCAATTCCATGGAGCTTCGACCTGCTTGGTGTCCCCGAGATTGTCGCGGCACATCACGAGAAGCTGGATGGCTCCGGTTATCCACACGGACTCGCCGACAAACAAATAGGTCTATCTACGCGTGTGCTCACGATCGCCGACATGTACGACGCAATGACCTGCGTCGACCGGAGTTATCGACGGGCCGCGAGTCCGGACGAGGCGACAGAGGCGTTGCGCGAAGAGGCTGAGCGGGGACGCCTCGACCGCGAGCTCGTGGACCTCTTCATCGACCGGGTGGTGCCGACGCTACAGCCGGCGTGAACCCGACTTCAGCCCCGCCCGGGGCCGCCCTGTCCCGGCCCTGGAGCGGGCTCGCCGAGCCCGGCACGCATGACTGCGTTGCGGCGACCGCAGGCCTGCGTCGCTTGCGCGGTAGAAATCGCGGTGCTAGGGTCCCGCGCAGCCGAACGCACTGCCCGTTGGGAGGGGAAGAGGTACTGGCCGCAGATGTCACGATCCGTGTTGAACATTGTGCTCCTACTTCTTGTTACGCTGGCCACCGGATGTGGGCTTAGCGAGCGAGAGAAATCCGTAGCGCGCGCGAATTCCGCCATTGAGCGGGTCGAAGCCGCCGCCGGTAGAGTCGCTGACGCTATCGCCGGCATCGCGGAGGCACCTGAGCAGCGCGACCTGGTACCGCTGACAAGCGCCATCCGCGGCTATCAGGAGGCGATGGACTCGACGAACGTCGCGATGCGCGAGCTGGCCGCTTCGGTGACCGGGCTGCGGGATTTCGTCGACGAGACCTTCCGCACAGAAGCAGAGAACGCTGCGACAGCGTGCCAGGAAGCGCTGGACGCGCTTGGCAGTGATGCTCCTGACGACGCGGCCATTCGCCGCTCGATCACCCGCGTGGGTCTCTGTATCGACAGATACTCGGCTGCGGTCACGAACGTCTCGACCGAATACAGCCGCGTTCAGAACTGAAGCGATCCGAGGGCGACGCTATGCAGGTGTACCGAGACGACGATGTCGTGATCGCCGGACGGCCTGTCGGCCCATTCGCCATGAACCAGTACATCGTCGGCTGCACCCGCAGCGGTGAGGCGGCGTTGATCGACTGCGGCGAGGAGCCGTCGGCCTTTCTCGACTTCGCCGGAAAGCGCTCCCTGCGGGTCACCACCATCTATCAAACACACGCCCATATCGATCACATCATGGGGCTGGCAGCGACCCGCGCCCGGATCGACGCTCCGATTTACCTGCACCGGGAAGACCTGGAGATCTACAATACCGCGCATCTCCAGGGAGCGATGTTTGGTATGAAGTGCGACCCGCCCCCGCCGCCGGATCACTTCATCGAGGACAAGCAAACACTGACCCTCGGCGACCTCAGCTTTCGCGTGCTTCATACGCCGGGTCATGCGCCCGGCCACGTTTGCTTTCACGAAGAGGAGCGCGGGTTTATGTTTGGCGGCGATCTGCTCTTTCGAATGTCCATCGGGCGTGTGGATCTTCCCGGCTCGGATCCTCAGAGGATGACCGACAGCCTGAAAGCAATCATGACGCTGAACGATGACGTTCGTGTGTTTCCCGGACACATGACAGAGACGACCATCGGGCTCGAAAGACGAACAAACGATTTTCTCCGCGCAATTGCCGCCGGAAGGTCGCTGGCGTGACGGAAGGTCCGGACGCGGCGCGAGGGCAGCAGGACCGACGCCTCTTCGTTGCCGTCGCCGGAAACATCGGCGCTGGAAAGTCCTCGTTCATTTCGCTGCTTGAACGGCGCTACCGTTTCTCGGCGTTGTACGAACCCAACGAAGACAACCCCTTTCTGGAAGACTTTTACGCCGAGATGAAGCGTTGGGCCTTTCACAGCCAGGTGTTCTTTCTCACGAAGAAGTTTCGATTTCAGAAGCAGCTCGCCGACTACGATGGCCGCATCGCCGTTGATCGAACCGTCTGGGAAGATGTACGCGTCTTCGCGGGCCACCTTGCCGCTTCGGGCGCTCTCAACGCCCACGAGTGGGCGACGCTGGAGGAGCTCTTCACAGCCGTCGAGCCCTTCCTCAGGCGTCCGGACCTGCTCATCTATCTGAAATGCCCCACGCGGACGCTTCTGCGCAGAATCGCAGGACGGGGCCGAGCGATGGAGGCAGGCATTGACAGTGGGTACCTCGGAGCGCTGAATCGGCGCTACGACCGTTGGTACGAGTCCTGGGACTACGGCGACAAGCTGACGCTTGACACGCATCGCTTCGATCCAGAGACCAACCTCGTCGACCTGCACGCAATGGATGAGTGTCTCCGCCCGTGGCTCGAACCCGACGAATAGGACTGAGTGCGACCGTGAACTCTGCTGCCGGCGGCGCCACTGCGCTGTCGCGCGCTGTGTTCCGCGCCCTCGCCTGCTGCCTGCTCGCGGCCCTGGTCACGGCGACCGGGTGCAGGCAAAGCCCGCCGAATACTCCCGTGCCTCTGCGAGCCATCCTCTATACGGAGGCCCCAGAGGGGGTCGCACCCAATATCCCGGGCTATGAGGAGTGGCTCGACCCCGCCATCGACCCCATTGAGTGGCCGTCGGAGTTTCGTACCACCGCCCTCCCCTCAAGCAGCGACGCAGCGCGTCTCTATGAGCCGGACACCGCCGAAGCAGCAGTCGTCGGCGTCTTCGCTGCCATGCTCTCCAGCGACCCGTCTGCGCTGGAGCCGTACCTCTTTTCGCCGGGCGAGCTGGCGCGGGCCGCCAGGATGGGCATCGAAGCGGCCGGAGCCCGCTGCACAGAGATTCGAGAGGGGCTGCAGGTGCTCACGCAGAGTTTCGGTTCACAGGCGCCCTCCATCGCGCGCGAGGGCGGCCTCAGCGACCTTCTGCAGCCGATGCAGGTCACCCTGGGTGCGCCGCAGCTCGCGACGGGCGGACGAGCCGATCGGCGTGACGCCGAGATGCACTCCAATAACACCCTGGCGGTCCACGTAATCGGCTCAAACGTGAATTTCACCATCTACTTCCCAAGGCTGTTGCTGGATTCACAGGGGCAGTGGCGCCTCGCGTCGGTACCCACGATGGACCGACGCTACGCCTCTTTTCACCGGCTCGGCCTCGATCTGAAGCCCGACCTCATGGACCCGGATCACGCGGCGATACCGATCTCTGCCGGCAACTACTGGCATTACAGCACTCGCTCTGAGGCGCCGAACACGGGGCCTGTCCCCGGCGACCCGACCGGCCCGGACGCACCGCCGACGGGGGATACCAGCGTCGCGCACGGCGGGTACCGGGACACGGTCGTCTCTGTCGACGACTATCAGCTTTATCGCGTGGCCCGCTTTCGTCGGAGTTTTGACGACGAAGCAGAGGCCGACACCGGTTACACCTGGCTCATCACCCCAAACCAGATACTCAGCTGCAATGCTGCGTGCCGGGCCCGCGCCGACAACCTGGAGTGGATTCTGGACTGGGCGCGCACGAGGGTGCCCCTACTCGTCCGAGACCTCGTACCCGGCGAGAGCTGGCGGACCGGCGGCCGACGCAGCGGCGACGCCATCTATCGCGTGGCCGGTGAACGCTCGAACGTTCAGGCGCCGGCGGGCATTTTCCCGGGCGTGCTCGCGATTACGCGCAGCCACAACCGGGGCATTGAAACACGATACCTCGCGACCGGCATCGGCGTCGTCGCGCGCACAAATCGTCGCGGCGGAACCATCGAACACGCCGAGCTTCGAAGCTACCGAATTTTCCGATGAACCCGCGCCTCGAAGCATCGATCAAGAACCTGCCGCGCACGCCCGGCGTCTACAAGTTCATGAGTCAGCGCGGAGAGCTGATTTACATCGGCAAGGCCACAGACCTCAGGGCCCGCGTCCGCAGCTACTTCAGCGGAACTGACCCACGCCCTTTCGTGCAGATTCTCGACCGCATCCTCGGTGACGTTGAGTTCATTGTCACCGAGACGCCGAAGGAGGCGCTGCTCCTCGAGAACACCCTCATCAAGAAGCACAAGCCGCGCTTCAACTTCATGCTGCGCGACGACAAGAACTATCTCTCCCTTCGCATCGACACGCGCAAAGAATGGCCACGCGTTGAAATCGTCCGCTCGATTCGCAACGACGGCGCGAAGTACTTCGGACCGTATGGATCCGCTTCGAAAGTGCGAAAGACCGTAAACACACTGAATCGCTTCTTTCAGCTTCGTACGTGTCGGGACAGTGTGCTTCGGAACCGGGCACGACCCTGCCTGCAGTATCAGATTCGACGCTGCCCCGGGCCGTGCGTACTGCCCGTCGACCCCGAGACCTACGCCGACAACGTACGCCACGCTGAGCTCTTTCTCGGCGGGCGCGCTGACGAGTTGATGGGCGAGCTGACACTGAAAATGAACAAAGCCGCTGAAGAGCTGGAGTTCGAAGACGCGGCGCGCTTCCGCGACCAGATGGCCGCGATCGAGGACTCACTGGCCGTCCAACGCACGGTGCAGACCTCGACCGTGGACCGTGATGTCATCGGAATTCATCGCCAGGGCGAGTCCGTGGCGCTGACGGTGTTGCGCTTTCGCGCCGGCGCGATGGAAAACGTGCGACACTTCTTTCTGTCCGACCAGGTGGTGGACGACGACGCCGTTGTCGCCGGACTGCTCACCCAGCTCTACGCCGACCGCGACGAGCCTCCGCGCGAAGTCATCGTGCCCCTCGCGCCTACGGACATCGAAGGCTGCGAGTCTGCACTCACCGAGCTGCGAGGCCGCGGCGTGAAGATCATCGTACCGCTACGCGGTGATCGCTCGCAGTTGCTCAACATGGCCTGCGAGAACGCAGAACACCTGCTGGCGACACATCTTCAGGCGAACGACCGAAATGTGGTTGCGCACGAGAAACTCGCTTCCCTGCTGCGACTGAAGAACACACCCCGCACGATCGAGTGTTTCGACATTTCAAACATTCAGGGCAATCAGGTGGTCGCCTCGCAGGTAACATTTGTGGACGGTCAGCCGGACAAGAAGCGCTACCGTAGATACCGAATACGAAGCGTCGATGGCCAGGATGACTTCGCGTCGATGTATGAAGTCCTTTCACGGCGGGCGAAGCGCGCACAAACAAACAAGGATCCGCTCCCGGACCTTATCGTTATCGACGGCGGGCTGGGGCAACTGGGCGCCGCATGCAGCGCAATCAACAGTCGCGGGCTAAGCGACTACGCGATCATCGGACTCGCGAAAAGCCGCGCGAAGGGACCAAACAGCGAGGGCGAAACGGAACACAGTTTCGAGCGCGCCTTTGTTCCCGGCCGCAAGAACCCGATCGAGTTTCGTCGTGCCAGCGACGCGCGCCACCTGCTGGAGCGGGTGCGCGATGAAGCACACAGGTTCGCAATCACGTACCATAGGGAGAGTCGACGACGGGAGACCCTGCGAAGCGAGCTTGATGGAATCCCGGGGGTTGGCGCAGCGCGCAGAACCCTGCTGCTCAACCACTTCCGCTCGGCGAGGTCTGTGCGAAACGCATCACTTACGGAGCTGGAGACGGTACCGGGCCTGCCAAAGGCGGTCGCGTGGTCGGTGTTTGATTACTTTCACCCCGGCGAATCCGACGCGCCCGCTGATTGACCGAAGTGCCCCCCATCGTTGCGCTTCCGCAGGGGTCGCCCGCCGCAGGCCATTCCGTGTCAGTTGTACTTGTATACCGTCTTGCGCCCCACACTCAGTGCACGAGCGGTTCGAGCGACGTTGTGTTCGTTCCGCTTCAGCTTCTCCTGGACGATCCAGTGCCTGAAGTCTTCGGTGTACTCAGCCAGGGTGCGCTCGTCGCCAACGGATATGGCGAAGCTCGCGTGATCCGGCGCGTCCGCTGCGACATCAACGTCTTCCAGCATGGCGTCGAGCTCAACGACGGACAGTCGCCCGCCGTCGGAATACACAACGAGTCGCTCCAACACATTTCTCAGCTGTCGCACGTTGCCCGGCCATGGTGCGGCCTTCATGACTTCCATAAACTCCGCGTCCGGCGGCGAAAGCGCGAGGCCATAGTGTGTTCGAAAGTGCTGCAGAAAGTGGTTTGTGAGCACCGGGATGTCATCCACACGCTTACGAAGCGGCGGAATCTCTATCGGCAGAACCGCGATGCGAAAGTACAGGTCCTGACGAAACTCGCCCGCTTCGGCGGCGGCCTTGAGATCGCGATTTGTCGCAGCGACGATGCGTACATCCGACGAGAGTTCGCGGTTGTCGCCGACGCGGCGATAGCGGCCATTCTGTAGGAAGTGCAGGAGCTTCGCCTGCGCGGCGTCCGGCATCTCGCCGATCTCGTCGAGAAAGAGGGTCCCGCCGGCAGCCGCGGCGATCAGTCCGTTGCGGCTGGCGTTGGCGCTTGTGTATGCGCCGCGTTTGACGCCGAAGAGCTCTGCCTCGAAGAGGTCTGAAGGAATCGACGCACAGTTTACCTCGATGAAAGGCTTGTCGACGCCGTACGCGCGTGTGTGGATTGCCTCGGCGATGACATTCTTGCCGACACCGGTCTCGCCGACGAGCAGAACCGCTGTCGGTTGCACCCGATCGCCGGTTGCCACCCGCTTGATGGCGTCTGCGGCTTTGGTCGCCTTCCTGAGCGCCTGTTGTAGCGGCAGGGACACGCCGATCACGTTGGGAAACTCGCGAAAGATGGCCGACGCGGAGTCTTCGATGCGACGCACGCTGGCGATGATGCCGGCCAGCTGCTCCGTGAGGACCTCGAGGAGCTGAATCGACACCTCGGAGAACTCGTTAACAACGCGGCTGTGCTCAAGATACACGACGCCGAGGAAGTGTCCGTCGGCCTGCAGCGGCAGCCCGAGGACGCTCCTGAGGCCGTAATGCTGAACACTCCGCGCGGATGAGAAGCGATCATCGACGAGTGCGTTGGGCGAATGCACCAGCGAACGCCGCGTATACACGCTGTTCAGAAAAGTGCGGCTCGGCTCACTATTGTTGCCGCTGCCGTCCGCGATTCGGGCAGCAAATTCCCAGAGAATCTCACCGCCTCTGCCGCTCTCGGGGATCATGATGGAACCGCGCTCCGCGCCGGAGAACTCGACGATCTGGGCCAATGCCTCGCGAAGGAGATCGGTCGCCGAGTTCGTGCTGTTCATCAGCAGGTTGCGGCTGATGCTCATGATCTTGCGCATCCCATCGACGAGCTCGCCGGCGTCTCGGCTCTGGCGCGTGAGCTGACGCTCCCAGGAGGCTTCGATGCGCGCGATGTCGGTACGCGTATTGAATGTCGCGCGGTACTCGACGGGCAGGTCCTTTCGGATGCTGTCGACGAGCTCGATAGCGCTCGCCAGCCGCCGCGCTGCCCTTTCATCTTCACCGTCCGCGAGGTCGAGTTCTGAAAGCAACCACAGCCGACGCCATTCGTAGCTGACGTGACCCTCCGCCATGGGGCGCGCCTGCGCCAGCGTTCGTCTCGCGATCTCCGGCTTTCCGCAGCCCCACTCCGCGAGGGCTTCGAACCACGTTGCTACGGCGACGTAGTATGGCACGGTGGCAAAGGAAGGCATCGATTTCAGGTCGTCGATGCACGGATACAGCTCAGACCAACGCCGAGCGTCGGCGTTCACCTGGCATCGGGCCACGATAATCTGCGGTCCGATGGACGCCCAGGCGGCCGTGTCGACGGCGAGTTCCTCGAAGTCGTCCAGCGCCTTCAGCCGCTCCTCAGTCGTCCCCATCGCACAACCGAAGAAGACCCGCGTGTACGCAACCTTAAGCGCGTTGGCTTCGAGCGAGGCGCTCGGAATGGCGCTGAACCAGCGTTCGACGCGTTCGCGGCCGCTCCGATACGCGGCCAGATTGTACATGGACTGTGCGAGAGCGATGATCGCGACAATCGCCTCGCCGTAATTGCCGGCGCGGATTCGAACCTCGATCGCCCGTTCGATGCTGCTGACTGCCTCGTACCAGCGGTTCAATCTGTTGAGCTGAACGGCGAGACGCAGCTCGGTGTCGGCTTCGAGGGAATGCCAGCCGTGCCGCTTCGCCGCGTCGAGCGCCTGTCGAAGCATGTTCCCCGCGAGCTCTGTCTCCCGGGTCGCGAGCAGAATCGAGCCGAGGCTGCTCTGCACAACGGTACGCTCCCGGCTGGTCGGGAAGGAGGGGGTCCGGTCGAGGACGGTACGCAGGAGGTCCACGGCGAGGGGCCGGCGGCCGGATGTTACGAGCATCTTCGAGACCAGGTCGCTTACGCGGGCGACGGCTCCGAGGTATTCGCTGTCGGCACTCTTCTCGATGAAAGGCTCCAGGGCATTCAGTAAGGCCCCGACCTCTTCCACGCGATCGATGCTGCGAAGACTGGTGGCGACCGCTTCAAGCATCATCAGCCGCGCGGCCGTGGGCAGCGTATCGGCGAGATCGGGCTTGAGGTCTGCGACGGTGAGCTTCGCCCCTTCGTAGCGCGCCCGCGCCAGCGCGCCGGCACACTCTGCGGCAACCCGGGAGATTCCCTCGGTCTTCTCGATGATGACGTCGACGATGGCGAGGTGCTCGCGCCCGATACCGCTGCGGTACACGGCAGCCACGGCGCGCCCTGCGATCGCCGCGAGCCGCTCCTGGTCGGTTTCTGTGCGCGTCAGCGGGCAGGTAGCGGTGAGAGTAACGCAGACGCCGATGTCCATGGCCCCTAGCGGAGCGCGAAGCAGGGTCTCTGCGAGTGACCTCCAGAGCGAGCCCGATTCATCGCCGGCGCCCAGCAGATTCAGCAGGGCCGCGCCGTCGATCAGGGCGCCGCTGCGCCCGAAGCGGGCATGAATGATGTGGATGAGGCGCTCGCGTTGCTCGCCGGTCTCCGGACGCTCTGCGGCGATCATCTCGCGAACGTCCCGGGCGAGGCGAATGCCGTCTCGAGATGGAGTCCACTCGATTACGCCGCCGTGGGTACAACGGGCAAGAAAAGCGGCGTCGACACCGAGGGCCGCGTATTCCCGCGCCCAGGCGCGCCCACCGAGCAGGGCGATGTGGCCGAGTATCTCCCGGTCGGACTCGCTGAGGCGCTGCATGCGGCGCGCTGAGAGGCGAACACGCAGGGCTGCGGCGTCCGTCGGAGCCTCGTCTGTCCCCACCGCAAAGCTGCGGTCGTGCAGGAGGTCGCGAAGAACGGAGGGCCGGCCCTCGCTCAGGGTGATAATCCGTCTCTTGACGAGGCCATCATCCGCGTAGGCGCCGGCGTTCAGCCACTCGAGGCATTCCGCTTCGCTGAGTCCACCCACCTCGACATCACGCACGCCGGGCGGTGCAGCACCGCCGTCGACCATAGGCCGCGAGAACGCGAGTAGAACGTTCACTCTGGGGGGCGCTGCAGAGCGCGCGAGTGCGTCACGCAGGACCGCCAGCGCGTAGCCTTCGGTCCAGGTCTCCTCGTCTCCGGAGACGATGATGCGAATCATACCGTCGCGTGGCCGGGAGCGCGCGATCAGTTCGGCGGCCGGCGCGAGGTTGGACGACGACGCGACCGGGTGACCGGCCCCGCAAATGACGTCTGCGACGCGCTGGATCCAATGTCGGCCGCCGGAGCCTGCAGTGACCGAGATCCACTCTACACGTTGGTCAAAAATGTAGCTGTCGCCGACAAGGCGAGCCACTTCGCGCTTTCCGATGCCGGCCTCACCGACGAGACGGATGGTTTCAAGAGCTCGATCCGATGAGGCGAAGCGATCGACGATTTGGCGGACCAGAGTATCGCGCCCGAAGACGCGATTCGAAGGCACGTGGGTCTCCGCAGCCTCGAGCTGCGGCAGGCGTCGGGCGATCTCCTCGGTGGTGTCGGCTCCGGAGAGACCGCGTTGGATCGCGCGGCGAACCCGCGGCGGAATCGTCTCAGGGCGCTTGAGGATCTCCCGACTGTGGATGCTCTCGACGAGGTCCGGCTGCTCAGCGGTGTAGGGCTCGATGCCTGTGAAGAGGAAGTAGAGAGTCGCTGCGAGCGCGTAGTTGTCACTGCGCGTTGAGAGCGTCTCACCTGCGAGCAGCTCCGGGGCCATGTAGAGGAGCGTGCCCCGCGCCCGGGTCCGCGACGCCTGCTCGCCATCGACCGCCAATCCGAAGTCGATCAGGTATACCCGCGGCATTCGACCTTCGGGCAGATCGACGACGACGTTATCCGGCTTGATGTCTCCGTGGAGGATCCCGGCCTTGTGCAGCTGGGAGACGACGTCGCACAGGGCGTTTGCGACGAAGACCGCGGCCTCTTCAGAGAGTTCATCCGCGCATTGGCTCAGCGGCCTCCCGTGCGCATATGCGCGGGCCGTCCACTGCCTGCCATCATCGAGGCGGCCCAGCCCTCGGACGGGCAACAGTGATGGATGGCGGAAGCGCTGCAGCTCTTTCCAGACCGGGGGAACAGCGTCTTCGGGCTCCCGCGAGACTTTGATGGCGACTTCGGTTCCTTCCGCGAGATCGATAGCCCGATAGACGTCCCCTGCCGCTCCACGGCCTACAAATGCGCGGGGCTTATAGCGCGACCGCAACTCGCCGGGAAAGTCGGCCAGGTCGCGTAAATCGCCGTCTCCAAGGTCTGCGTAGATATACGGAAGATCGAGCAATGTTCACCGATCGTCACAGTTTGCTGAATCTGAACAGTAAGGGGGCGCATTCGGCAGTCACACCGAATCCACACCAAAGACCCCTGGAAATCACTATGAGGATCGGACTCTTCTCAAAAGTATTTAGCGCATTTTTCGCGTTAATTGCTGCGGTTGCGATCTCCGCGTCGGCTCAGGCCGGCACTATGCAGTTCAGCACCATCGTTTCGAACGCCAATCCCTGGCAGGTTCTGAGCGGCGACGTCATCTTCCGAAACTCGGCAGGCGCCGAGATGCTGACGGTTGAAGTCGAGACCGCGAAGGACATCGGCAGCGATGTCGTCGTCACGTACGAGCTCGAAGAGTGGCAGGCGCTGCTTCTTCAGTACGTCGAGAACTCGTCGCCCGGCGGCACCGTGAAAGTCACCGGCTTCGCCGGGGTCTACCACACCCACAGTTTCCCCCCGCCCGCGTACTACGCGATCGGCGGTGGCCCCGAGCCCTGGCCCGCGATGACCTACATCGGTGGCGGCCCCGAGCCCTGGCCCGCTCACTTCAACATCACAGGTTATACACCCTGGCCTCAGCTTATCGGTCAGTGATCTGATCACTGCATCGAATTCCATCGAGCCCCTGTCAGCCAACACGGTTCGGTAGAGTTCATCCGACAGCAACGAGTCCAGTTTCATCAGGGCGGAAGTGACCGGCGACGGCGGGTTACTTTCGCCCTGACGACGTTTTGAAACGCCATCGACGGGCGCATCGGCCGGCACTCCCGCTCCGGCCGTCCCCTGCGAAGACCCGATCTCTGCTTCCGTGTGGATCACCGCCTCTCGACCTCAGTGGTTGCGAGGTCGGTGATAAAGCGAATCAGCGCCTCACTGACTTCGGCAGGTTTCAGCTTCTGCCGTCGCGCCGTCGCAAGAAGTGGCCGAAGGCCCGCCTTCTTGCGCACGAGGCTTCCGTAGTAGTCGCGGACAACCGCATCCGATATCTGCTCCAGCGTCGTCTCGCCGGAACTCAGCTTTCGCACCAGCTCGTCGCCGGTGGCGAGAATCTGCGACTGCCGCTCGAAGTCTGCTCGCCGCACATGATCCGCCTTGAAGGCACGTCGGCCGAACTCGAGGCAGCGTTGCCGCGAATTGTGGCGAGCGCCTCCACGCAGCGAAGAGATGTACGCATCGAGAGCGGCGCTCATCATGTCGCCGTCGTAGGGGCTCACGGCGCGGTCCCTGAAGTCGGCCCTGGTCACCAGGATCTCGTGCACCAGGATCGACGCACGATGCATTCGCTTACGCAGCGCAGCTCTTGTTACCGGCTTTTCCTGCGAGGCTGCGGCCTCACACAACTCCTTGTAGGACTTTCCTTCGATGACGATCTGCTTGAGTATGTCCAGGCGAACGTTGTACTTTCGTTCGCCTTCGAACATTCGAATCACCCGATCGACGGTATCGGCCTGAGACCGTATCCAATCCAGTTTCTCAGCCGCGTTTCGGTCCGCGTCAAAGTACTCCGAGCTGCGGCTGTCGATCACCACTACCGGGTCGATAGCGGAGTTGATGTATACGGCGGAGCTGCGGCGGGCGGCGGCGTATGAGCGCCTTGCGGCCTGCGCGACGAAAGACTCGAAGGGGTTTGAGCGCGGCGCGATCAGCATCGAGAAGCGGCCACTACGATAGCGTCGCCTGAAGGCCATCCATGCGTCGTCAATCGCGCGGTCGACAATGTGAACGTCGTACGCGGGCAGCCGCCCGGCGGAGACATCTTCCGCAAGAATCCGGTCGATCGCGGGCCGAATCCCTGCTTTCACCGACCGGTAGAGCTTGTTCCAGCAAAGCTCCGCTTGAATGTGATCACCGTTCTCGGTGGCGCGCTGAGCCGCCGCGTGAAGCATCGCATGTCCGGCGGCGCGGCGGGCGTCTTCGATCAGGGTCGGACTTGCCGATCTGCCTCGCTTTGCCAGCGCCGCGCTCTGAACGAAGTGGCGATACCACGCCGGACCGCGCATTTCGCCGTGACTCTCCCCACGGGGACATAGGCGAAGCACCGCCGAGGCAGCCAACGAGATGTCGTCGGCGCCGACTTCAGCGCGAAACGCAGCCCCCAGGATGACACGCGCAGCCGATGCGCGATCTCCCACATGTCGTGGAGGGCGCGACTCCATCCGGGTCGTTACCTGCTCGGCATACCACTCCGCGACCGCGATGCGATGCGATCGTCCGAAGAGAGCGTTCGGTACGCGAAAGTCCTTCTTCCTGAAGGTCAGGTCCGTCGCCGCTATGGCGACCGTGCGGTCCGCAATCTGCAGTGCGGCGCTACGGTCGATCGCCGACCACGCTACCGCGTCGTGGGCGCAGCCCTCATACACCGAGCGCAGGTCCCGGTAGCAGGACTCGATGGTTTCAGCGATTTCGCGGAGGTTTCCACCCCGCTGTGCCGCCGCACCCCGCTCCTGCCAGATACGCACGACGTCGAGGAAGTCGCCGTTGGGCCTCGGAAGTCGGCTCATCCGAAAAGCACCCCAGAAATCAAGAATGACTCCAATACCGCGGCCGTGTCGAGTGTCTCCGGCGTCGACTCCGGGACCGTTGCTCCGATGCTGACGTCGACTTCGACCCCACGTCTGTTCGCTTTCTGCGCAAGACGGGCAAACTGACGGCGGGACAGAGCCACAGGACTGTCCGCGATGGCCGAGCTCGCGCGAATGGACTCCGAGACAACGTCGCCCTCATTGATGAGCTTGCGATCCAGGGTGATCGCCATCAGCTGAAGGTGACATTCGGCTCGGAGCCGGAACCACTGCGGACGCTCGTCTGCGCACGCTGCGGCGAGACGCGTAAGGGCGTCTTCGTGCGTACCGGTCAGTCCGTCTTCGCGGTCAATCTCCGGAAATCGAACGATCACAGACGCCGCCAGGACCTTCAGCCAGTTTGCGATATGCCGTTGACCCGGCCCGTGCACGCAGCGCGCCAACGCCTCACCGCGCTTCAGCTGGGAAGCGCGACGCTCGCTCATGCCGTCGTGAAGGGACTCCCACCGGCACAGAAGGGAACGCATTACGTACAGAAAGGTGAAAACGTTCGCATCGTCGACCTCGAGCCGCGATGCAAAGCTGTCAAAGCGGCGCGACTGCTCGCTCAGCAGCCAGGTTGGAATCTGCTCGTCCTCGCACCAGGTGGCAAAGGTCCACAGCCCGACGCCACAAACGGCGAGGAGGCCATCGCCCTCCATGCCTGCATTGATGCTGATGTCAGTCGCTCGGTTACGAACGACCTGTGCCTTCGTTTCGCCGCGGACGAAGCGTCGCAGGAGGCGTCGCAATTGCGACCATCCCTGCGTCTGCCGATCGAACGAACGTTCAGAAGCGTCCCTCTGAAATGCCCGAACGAATTCCTTGGCGGAGTTCAATGACCCCTGAGAATCCATCTGCCTAATCCTGGTTGTCTGTCAGCCGCCATCTAGGAGTGCGAAATCCGGGCCAGATCGACGATCTTCGCCTAAGGTGCTGATACCAAAGGGGACGTCTTGACCTGCGCGGAGGACGGTGAGCTCAGGGAGAGTCGAACGGGTGTACCCGCACGGGTACATGTGTACCCGCACGGGTACACTTTTCCAAAAAATTGGCGGAGGGGCGCCAGGGTGAGGCGTGGGCGCCCTGAGGCCGTCAGGTATCACGAGGGCGCCGACCGGCGCGGGCTTCCGCACCGCCAGGCGCCTGCGCTAATCCGCGATTTCGCCTGCGGGTACTCCCGCCAACCAGACGAGGCGTTCTTCCGGCTCCAGCTCCAGCAGGCGATCTCCCCTGGCCGAGCGCCCGAATGCGGCTGCTTCGTACGCGGGAAAACGCGCAACGCGACCGGCATTGGTTCCGCACACGACGTCGCCGGCGAGGTCGACCGGAACAACGCCGGCGACAGTATCGCCGGCGGCCAGGCGGCAGGTCTGCAGCCCGCCGCCGCCGCGCCCCTGGGGCCTGAATTCCGAGATCGGCATCCGCTTGAATACGCCCATCGCGGTCGCGAGCACGATCCACTCGACGCCGTCGGTGGGGAAACAACCGCACACGAGCGCGCCTTCGTCGAGACCCACGCCCTTAACGCCGCCGGCCTTTCGGCCCTGAAGCCGTACATCGCGCCCGCTGAAGATGATCGCTTTGCCGGCCGTTGTCGACATCATTACGGCGCCCTTATTCGTGGCGCCGAACCAGCGGAACAGCCGGTCACCTTCGCGAATCACGACGCCAACGCTGCGCTCCGTCGAGAGCCGCGAAGCGTATTCAGACGCGCTGGTCGCCTTGATCATCCCGCCTTCGCTGGCAAAGTAGATTCGTTCTGCCCGACGGAAGACGCGGCGCGGTACCGGGGCGTGCAGACCTTCGTCATCATCGAGGCCATCGAACCATCGTGAGACGTCCATCGGGCCGCCTCCCCATGTCGGCAGTTGGCGACGGTCGAACGCGACCAGCCCGCCACCCGTGGTCACGATTGCGATGGAGTCGTCGCCACCAACGTGTACACCGCCGGCGATTCCTCTGCCTTCCGGGTCCATCAGTGACAGCGTAGGCCGACGATGACAGGCAATCTCAGGCAGCGGCACCGTGCACAGCGCCCCGTCCCCGGTCCTCACGTAGAGGGGGTCCTGCGCGTCGGCGCCGACCACCCGTTCCGGGCGCTCGCCCTGATCCACTGTGGGCCGACTCCCCCGATTTTCGTCGCTGGATTCAACGGTCGCAGCCAGCAGGGCTGCGGCAAGCGCAGCTTCCCACGACCCGTAGGCGTCCATGGCGGCTGACCACAGGCCCGGCGAGTCCACTGCCACCCTGTCGGCAGTGAAGTCCTCGATCGGGCATCCGAGACGGCCCCAGCTGATCAACTCTCCGATAACATCGCGGTCTGCCAAAGCCCTGCTCCCTGTACATGCAATGCCTCGCGAGTGTCTGCGAAGCGAGCGGCGCAGAGTGGCAAACTCTGCACTCCATCACAAGAAGCCGGCAGGTACCGCGCCGAAGAGATTGAAGAAATTCTGGGCCACCGCATCGGCGAGCTCAGCCGTCTCCATCCCACGAAGCTCGGCGACTTCGTCCAGTACGCGGTGAATATCAGCGGCCGTGCCGGGTCCCGCGGACACTGCGCCCAGGCTGTCGCGATGTGGAGCGATATATGGCGCGTCCGTTTCAAGCAGCAGCTGCCCGATGGGCAGCTCCGCGGCCGCGGCGCGTACTCTGCGTGCGTGCGGGCGCGTGACTGCACCGCCGATTCCCACAAGAAAGCCGATCCGACCGTAGGCCTCAGCCGGCTGCGGTCCACGGGTGTAGGCGTGGATCACACCGCGCACACGACCACGGTACGGGCTGAGCAATTCAATGCAACGGCCGTGATCACGTACACAATGCACGATCAAGGGCAGGCCCGACTGTACAGCGAGCTCGATGTGCCAGAGAAACGCGTCCTCCAGGTGGGAGCGGGCCTCGTTGCTGTCGGCTTTGACCCGGTCGAGGCCGGTCTCACCGATCGCGGCCACCCGGCCATCGGCCAGTAGTGCCTCGACCGCAGCGCAGTGGCTGCGCCAGCCGACACCGGCCTCCTCTGCCGACAGCACCTCCCACGGATGCAACGCGGCGCCAAAGCGTACTCCAGGCGGGAACGCCGCCGCCTGAAGAGACTTGTCGGTGTCCCATGGCCGAATCCCCGGCACGATCGCCGCATAGCGCGGTGTCGCCGCGACGAATCGCGCGACCTCGGCCGGGTTCATCACGTCCAGGTGAATGTGAGAGTCAGTGAGCAATCTACCGCAGGGTATGGCACAGGGGCTTGAGGGACCGCCCGGCGGAACATATCGTCCCCGTCGCGGTGTTGCCATCAGCACCCCCACACCACCAGACAACCACCGCCCCCCATTCCGGATCACAGCACCATGCGACTACTCGCCCTGACGGCCCTGCTGGCCTTCGTTTCCACCGCCGGCGCCGCGGCAGAAGACATCGAAATCTCCTGGGATCACGTGCATGAACGAGTCCTCGACAACGGACTGCAGGTGGTCGTCATCGAGAACCACACCGTGCCGATCGCCACGATCGAGATTGCGGTTCACAACGGCGCCTTCACCGAGCCGCCGGATCTGAACGGCCTCTCCCATCTCTACGAACACATGTTCTTCAAGGCCAACGAGACCTTTCCGAGCCAGGAAGAGTACATGGCGCGGCAGCGCGAGCTGGGCATGGTGTGGAACGGGACCACCGGCGACGAACGGGTGAACTACTTCTTCACGGTTACCAGCCACAATCTGGAGGCCGGCATCGAGTTCATGGCCGACGCCATCACGACGCCACGCTTCCTGCCGGAAGAGCTGGAGCGCGAGCGTGAGGTCGTGCTCGGCGAGTATGACCGCAACGAGTCCAATCCCTACTACTTCCTCTATGACGGCATGGACGAGCTCCTGTGGCATACCTATGGCTCGCGGAAGGACTCCCTGGGTGACCGTCAGACCATCTCCACTGCGACCGTCGAGCAGATGCAGTGGATGAAGGAGACCTACTACGTACCAAACAACTCCCTGATCGTGCTCTCGGGCGACGTGACGCCGGAGCAGGGATTCGCCCTCGCCGAGCAATATCTCGGGCACTGGGAACCCGCCGCGGACCCATTCATCGCGAACCCGGTCCCTGAACACCCGCCCCTCGAAGGCTTCACCGCGAAGATTGTCGAGCAACCGGTCGGCGTCTCTGCCATTCAGCTGGCATGGCACGGACCGGATACACGAAACGATGTCGACGCTACCTACGCCGCGGACATCTTCAGCTTCATCCTTGCCCAGAACGGCACTGAGTTCCGCGACGCACTCGTGGAGTCCGGGATCGCCCTCGATGCCGGCTTCGGCTATCAGACCCTGCGCTACGTCGGCCCCATCCGCTTCACCGCGGTCGTCGCACCGGGCCAGGAGCAGGCGGCAATCGAAGCGATGATGGAGCAGATTCAGCGCTTCGACGACCCGGACTATTTTACCGACGAGCAGATTCGCACGGCGGCCTCGATGCTCGCAATCGACGAACTGCGAACACAGCAGGACACAGTCTCCCTCGCACACACCCTCACCTACTGGTGGGCCACAGCGTCTATCGACTATTACACCGGCTACATCGAGAATCTGCGAGCAGTGACCCGTGAGGACATCGTTCGCTACGTACAGACCTACGTACAGGACCAGCCCCTGGCGGCGGTGCTCATGGCATCGCCTGAACACATCTCAGCCGCCGGCATCACGACGGACGGGCTCATCCAAACAATCACCGCAGCGCAAGGGCGCAGAGTGAGGTCTGAAACCGACACCGCCGAGTAGCAGCCACGGTCGACCGGAAGGCAGCACCGTCGAACAACACATCCAACACACCATTCAAAACGGAATCGAATGCATAACAAACTGAAGCTCATCAGCCGCAAAAACGGTCGCGCGGGCACGGCACCGACGAGCACACAGCGCAACTCGGCACGCACGATGCTCACCGTCGCCGTCATTCTCGCCGGCGGGCTCGTCGCAGCCTGCGGTGGACAGCAGCAGGCCGGCGACGGTGGTAGCGAAGCCGCCGCGGTGGGCGCAGAGCAGAACGCTGTCGCGCGACTCACCGACAACACCGGGGCCCACGACATCGACGGCATCCGGTTGATCGTAAAACACATTCCCGACGCCCCCTTTACACATGCGGGAATCTACATCCGCGGTGGCGCCATGACCTGGGACGACGCCCTGCTCGGCGTCGAGGAGTTTGCGCTGAATGTGGCCACCGGCGCCGGCCCGGCAAGCATGACAAAGGCCGAATACAGCGCGCTCCTCGACCGCACCGGAACTGAACTGTCAGCCAGCTCCGGCTATGACGCCGCGACCGCTCACGTCGATTCGCTGGCAGCTAACTTCGACCGGATGTTCGCCCTGCTGGTTGAGACGCTTCGCGAGCCGGCGCTGCCGGAATCCGAAATCGGCCTCGTACGCGAAGGCACCATGTCTGCGATTCGTACGATGTTTGATGACCCGGACTCCGCCGCGCGGCACACAGCAAGGCTCAACGCATTTGCCGATCACCCCTACGGGAAAGTGCCTTTCGGCACCGAAGAGACCGTGTCGGGATTCACCGCAGCGCAGCTACGTGCGGCCCTCGAGTCACTGTTGGTGCGCGAACGACTGCTTGTTGTCATCGTCGGCGGCACCTCTGAAGCCGAAGCGCGGCGCCTCGTCTCCGAGCACTTGAGCGACCTGCCCTCGGACCCCGACTGGTACAACAATGCCGACGGCTCCGACGCACGCACCATGGCACCGCTCCCCGAGAGCAGCTCGGACGTGCGCTTCATGGACCGTGGGGGCCTGCCTACAAACTACGTGCTCGGGTACTACCCCGCGCCAAACGGAACACACGCAGACTATCCGGCGCTTCGCCTGGCCATCGAAGTGCTCAGCGACCGCCTCTTTGAAGAGGTGCGAACCAAACGCAACCTCAGCTACGCCGTCAGCAGTCGACTCGCCTTCCGCAACGCAAATGTGGGCACAGTGTATGTCACGGCAACGGACCCGCCGACCACGATGGGCGTCATCTTCGACACCATCCAGAATATGGTCGACGAGCCTGTTCCCGATTCGGACCTGCGTGACCAGCTCGAGGGCTACCTGACTCGTTACTACATGCGGCAGCAGTCCATGGGCGCACAGGTCGGCACCCTCGCGGATTGGGAGCTGAACGGTGGCGGCTACGAGAACGCAGACGCCTTCATCGACGCCATGCGAGCCGTAACGCCGGAGGATGTGTCCCGCGTCGTCGACACCTGGGTCCGCAACATACAATACGGCGTCGTACGCGGTGATAGCACCGTGCAGGACTCCGCGTTCACCGGCCGCTGAGGACCGACTCGGCAGACGTGGCGTCAGTTGAAGGAGCCGGCGAGTACTTCCCGCCGTGCGCTTCCGCCTGAAGCCGGGCTCACGATGCCCTGCGCTTCCATCTCGTCCATGATGCGCGCTGCGCGGTTGTAGCCGATGCGAAGCTTTCGCTGGATCATCGAGAT
>JAUICO010000118.1 GCA_030427825.1 bacterium
ACGATCGGGACGAGATCGCCGTTGAACTCGATGCCGTCAACGCCGGCTACGGCGAGCTCGGCCTCTATGGAATGCAACAGTGGTTGAACATCGTCCGCGGCATTCATCAGCTCTGACCGCCCGGCCGCGGTGCGGCGACCCACTCAACGGACCTCCAACTCTGTTTCATCTCACCGCATCGCAGCCTATGCTCTCCTGAAACACCTGAGAGGGCACAATGCGAACGGGACAACATGTCGAACCTGAAGACGCCACCCCTGCCCTGAGCAGCCGGGGCGCGCCCCTGCTGCCGGCTCTGATTGCCGGGGCGCTGTTGTGCCTCGGTGTCGCCTGCGACGAAAGCGAGGACGATCCGCACGCCACCGTCGACGCGAGCGACACCGCAGACGCTGCAGTGATCGACTGGGCGCTGTCGGAGCTCACTCCCCTCAACGTACAGGATGGCCGTATCGTGGACGGCCACGGCGGGACGGTCATCCTCCGCGGTGTCGGTGTGAACCAGCTCGGGGACTTCTTCCAGGGTCATCCGGACATCGAACCCACCCTCCCTCTGGAGAAGCGCGACTTCGAGCTCATGGAGGCGCTGGGGCTCAACTCCGTCAGGCTCGTCGTCAGCTGGAGCGCGCTGGAGCCGGAGCGAGGCGTGTACGACGAAGACTACATCGCCCGTGTACGACAAGCCGTCGACTGGGCACGCGAGAGCCGAATCTACGTCATCGTCGACATGCATCAGGATGCGTGGGGTAAGTACATCGCGTCGCCAACAGACGTGGAGTGCGAAGCGCCGCGCACACCGAACGTCGGGTGGGACGGAGCGCCGCAGTGGGCGACGTTGACCGACGGACTGGACACCTGCATCCTCAGAACGCGCGAGCTGGCGCCGGCTGTGGAGCGGGCATGGCAGTCCTTCTGGGAAGATCGGGACGGTATCCAGGAGCGCTTTGTTGCCGCGTGGGCGCGTCTCGCGTCAGAGTTTCGCGACGACCCGGTGGTCGTCGGCTACGACATCCTCAACGAACCCAACTGGGGAGAGGACCTTGATACCTGCATCCGCACCCACCTGCCCGGGATGCATCGACGGGCGCTCGAGGCCATACGGGCGACCGAAGATGCGGGGCACCACAAGATCATCTTCTTCGAGCCCACCGCGTTGTGGTCTGCCTATCCTCAGGAAGAAGCGGTGCCGTTTACCGACGATCCAAACATCGTCTACGCTCCACACATCTACAACAGCCTGGTCGAGCTGCCCTTTGCCACAAACTTCCAGAACGCTGCTGCCGAAGCTGCCGTCCATGGATGCCCCTTCTGGATTGGTGAATGGTGGGGCTCCGACCGCCAGGTGGCCGGGGTTATCGCGGCCCTTGAAGACCGCTACCAGGTGGGATCTGCCCGATGGCTGTGGAAGGTGAGCTGCGGCGATCCCCACTTCATGGCCGAGTGCTGGCCCGACTGTGAGGACCACGCCTACAACGGTGACCGAAACAGCGTCTTCAATATCAGGTGTGGGGACCCGGAATACCCCGAGGGCCAGGAGATCGGGTATCACCCGACGGATGAGGTAATCCTGTCACGGCCCTACCCCCGCTCCTTCCCTTCACCGGCCACCTATGTGGTGGACCCGGACCTGCGAAGCATCGACATTGAGGGCACGTCCGACGGCAGGGTCCCGCTCGTGCTCTGGATCCCCGGCGAAGGACAACCGCAGGTTGACAGTACGGGGACCGACACCCCGGTGCTCTATGATGTGCCCGGCGGTTGGATTCTCTACACCGTACCAGCCGCAGGTGAGTGGCACCTGCAGGCAACAGGAGGTTGACGTGCATCCACACACAACAGCGAACACACACTTAAAGCTCGCATCCCTGCTGCTCCTTGCAGCATCCCTGTTTGTCGGGTGCAGCACGGATGAGCCCCAGGTGGATGCCGGCCTGGCAGCGGACGCGACAGGGACCGACGCCGACGACCCCATCGACGCTGAGCGGGACACCGGCGCCGACGTCTCTATGGACGCTGACGCCGACACCGACGCCGACCTGCCGGATGCGCAAACCTGTCACCCACCATCGCCCTACACGCCGCACGCCATCCTCGACATACGGGACCCTGACGTCGACGAGCCCCTGAGCCTGGCCGATCCGGTTGTCATCAAAGCTGACGACACCTGGTACCTGTACGCCACCGAGCCCGTACAGGGGTACCGCGCATGGGCCTCTACCGACCTCGTACACTGGGAGAGTCGCGGCTACGCCTGGACCCCGACGCCGGGCACCTGGAACGCGCTGGGGCGCACCTGGGCGCCCCACGTCATGGCCGGCGATGATGGCTACTACCTGTACTACACCGCCAACGAGATGATCGGGGTGGCCTGGTCGGAGTCCCCTGAGGGGCCCTTCGAAGAGATCTACGATCACCCGCTCGTCGGCGGCGGCTATGGTGGCATCGGTGACGGCGTCTTCGAACATCCGCCGGGGAGCTCTCCGGGGGATTCAGAGGAGCACTCCATCGACGCATTCGTGCTCGTCGCGGACGACGGCTCGCTGACCTTCTACGGGACACAACACACGCCCTTTAACACCATCATCGCGATGCCAATGTCCGACCTGCGCACGGTGCGACCCGATGAGATGGTCGTAGTCGCGGAGCCGGACTGGCTCACCTGGGAGGGCTTCATCAACGAGGGGCCGTGGGTCACCGAAATCGACGGCCGCTTCGTGCTGACCTACTCCGGCTTCGGCGCTGATCGTTCCGGCTATTCCCTGGGCGTGGCACACAGCGACTCGCCGCTCGGGCCGTTTGAGAAGTCCCGCGACAACCCCTTTCTCAGCCGCCTCCCGGGCAAAGACTTCTACGGCCCCGGGCACCACTCCATCGTCGAAGGTTTCTGCGATGATCTCCTGATCTTCTACCACACCAAAGTCTCGGCAGACCCGGGTTGGGAGCGGCGCCTGCGATACGCACCCCTGACCTTCGAGGGCCTGACCCCCGTCCTGCCCCCGGTGCCCTGAGCACGCGGCGACAAGGACATGACTCGGGCCACGAAGAAAACACACAGGGACGCAAACACACAGAGACCCTGACATCGCACGTGCGTTCGCCTTCAGAACACGACCGCGATCGTCAGGCGCGCGTTCACCGGTGGGCCCGCCGTCGTGTGCAACACCGGAATCTCGCTGGCGGGTTCACCGGGTCGCCAATGGCTCGCGTAGTGGTACTCGCCCTCTCGCAGCTGCCGGTTCAGGACGTTCTCGACCTCAAGATCAAGACGAAGTCGCTGCCAGTGGTACCCGAGTGTTGCGTCCGTCATCAGCAGGGTCGCACCGCCGGCTCCGTGCGGTAGCGGCCGCGAGGCCACCGCCAGAACACGCAGCCCGGCCCGAAATCCCGTCTCGTGCGTTACGGCTGCGCGCAAGCCCGAAACCAGGCGCGGCGCGAGGGGCACACGGTCTCCTGACGCCGTGAACCTCGCGTCGACGATCGTGACGTCGGCGCCAAGGCTCAACCACGGCACCGGGCTTGATTGCACCACGAGCTCTGCCCCGATGCGCCGCGTACCGTTGAGCTCCAGGTTCACACCGGAGACATGGTCGAAGATGGACTCCCGCTCGATAAAGGTCGCAAACCCCGACAAGCTGACCTCCACAGCGCTGATGGGTTCCCACCGCACACCCGCCTCGATCGCATCGGAGACCGTGGCGACGGGGTCGCCGCCGCGGAAGAGCTCTTCGCCGACCCCCGCACGACCCGGGTCAAAGCTGGAAAAGGAACGCGCCTCCGGCGGACGAAAACCCCGGCCGTACGCCAGGGTAAGCTTCCACGCGTCGGAAGGCCGCCAGGAGGCCGTCAGGCGGGGCGAGGCGACAGCGAGCGTCGCCCCACCACGTGCCTCGTTATCCAGCGCGTCGCGAGCGCTCACGTGAATCAGGTCCAGGCGGGCGCCCACATCGATGCGCAGCTGCCTGAGCGGAGTCCACCTCAGGCCCGCGTACCCAAAGGTAATCAGCTGAACAGCCTGCAGGTCACGACGCACCTCGAGCGGCTCCAGGTCCCGTCCTATCCGGCTTTCCCGCTGCGAGAACGCCTCGCCACGCACCCCAAGCGCGGTCCGCAACGCGAAGCGATCAGCCACCTGTAGTACATGTGTGCCCGAGAGCCCGAAGGACCAGGCCTCGTGCCGCTGCTCGCGGCGGTCCCCATCGTTCGGATCGATCAGAAAGCCGGTGAAGTTCTCCCGAAGATCAAGACGTCGAAACCCTCCATACGCGCTGAGGTGGAGCTCGCTGTCGTCCCCCTCGCGATCGTAGCTCAACGCCACAAGACCGCGCGCGCTCCTACCCCGGGCGAGGGCATCGTAGGTACCGTAGAAGTCTCTCAGGCCCGCCTCGACATCGTCGTTGCGCAGCGTCCCCGGGAGCTCGAAAGCAGAGTACCCGCCGAGCCCTGTCAGGTGAAGGGTCCCGCCCCCGTCGAGCTCAAGCAGCCGGACGCGACCGTTGAGCGTAACCCTGTTGAGAGCGCGGTTGCTGCCAAACCCGTCGTCGTGTGTGGCCTCCAAACCAACAAACTGGTGACCGCCCTCGCCACGAGGCGAGTAGCCCACGAAGACGCGGTGCCGATTTGTCGTACCCGCCGTGTACGAGGCCCGGAGGCCAGTGTCGTCGTCGGGGACCCCGAGTTGATAATCGACGGAGCCGGCCATCCCGAAGGCTCCCTGCTCCAGCGTAAAGGGGCCCTTGGTGACCACAAGCTCACGAATCAGCTCCGGGATGACAATGGCGAGGTCCAGGTAGCCCTGCGCGTGGACGTTGGACCATTCGTTCAACGGCATCCCGTCGACGCTGAGCTCGAGATCAGCGCCGTGAATCGCGTCGAATCCACGCAGAAAGAACTGGTGTCCTTTGCCCTCGCTGCCGTGTTGGACCAGGGTCAGGCCGGGCACCTGACGCAGTACCTCCTCCGCGTTTCGTCGGGGCGCCGAAGTCAGCTCGCGCGTACCGATGCGGGCCGTGGATGCGGTCTCGGGCTGGGGTCGCGTTCGCGCCACGGTGACGGAGTAGAACGCCTCGCCGTCCCAGACCAGTGGAATCCGGAGCAGATCACCGCGGGCCTCCGCCGGCACCACCAGATGCAGGGTTGCATAGTTTCCGGCCTCGACGATCAGCCGCACCGGGCCGGCCGCAGCTCCATCGAGACGAAAACACCCGTGTTCGTCGCCGACAGCTACGTGGTCTGTCCCCTCCACGCGGACCGTTGCCCCCGCTACAGGGTAGTCGTCCATGTCGGCTTCAAACACACACCCCGCGATCGTATCGACGTGGGCCTGTACCTGAGCGCCGACAGCCGGCGCGAGAACGATAACCGAGACGAAAACAAACAGCGCCGTCCAGACCTTCAGTTGGATTGCGTGTAGGAATCGCAGTGTCCCTCTCCGTCAACATGTCCCAATGTTCTGCTCTGAGCCACAAGCCAGGACCACAGGTTGTCGACGCCGCCCGCGCTTCCCGGGTCGTAACTCCCGATGCCCGCCGCCTCCAGCTCTGCGCGGCTGATTACATCGTCCGCGTCGGTGTCGGCGTCCGCGAGGGCCTGAAAGACCACCGCCGGCTCGTCGGCGACGAGGCTGTCGTAGAAGAAGTGGTCCGCGTGCACCGTGATCTCGAACTCGGCTGTCGCCCCATCGCGAACCGCTGTCGTTGTCTCGCAGGCTGCGTACCCCGTAGGGTCGTCGAACACCCACGCGAAGGTCCTGGTGATTCCGTCCTTCGTCGCAGAGCCGGCGACGTCGACGCTGCTGATTACAAAGCTCGAGTCGGTGTGTGTTCCAGCCGGAACCACAGCGCTCGAAAGGCTGTGCCCGACCCCACCGGTTTCGATCGAGATATCGATCGCTTCCGACGGGGGCATCGAGACGCCCCCGACCACAACATCCTCAACGGTCACGACGAAGCGATCGAAGGTCACGGACCAGCCGTCCGCCATCTCGTCAGCCGGTATTCCCAGCTCGATAAAGTCCTCGCCGTATACGAACACCGAGACGGTGCCCTGCCCGCCGGCTTCATCATCGCAGGCACAAAGGGACGAGAAAAAGAGGACGGCAGACAATAAGCAGACAAAGCGTGGTTTCAACGCGCTACTCCTGATGCTCTACGCTGTAGTGGTCGTGGGTCTGAAAGGCTCGGCGGAAGCTGTTGTAAGCATCTTCAACGGCGGCGACACCCGGCTCGATCGAAAGAATGCCGTCGTCGTCCGCGTCCAGAGCGGCGAAGTCGATGGCGTCGAAGATCGTGTCGCCCTCCAATGGATCCAGCGGGCTGAATCGCAGGTACAGCGCACCCGTTGCGTTCTCGCCGAGCTCGGCCTCAAAGGGTGCGCCCACAAGCACTCGGCCCTCCGGCGAGTCGACGACGATCGTGAATGACACGAGGTGGTTGTCCCGCGTCGCGGTCCCGGTCAGCAGCGCGGTGTGGCCGATCAGCGCATCGTCGCCATCCAAAGCCTCCGCAGGGCCGCGCCCGAACGTGAAGTTGGCCGCGCTGTAGGATGCCGCGATCAGGGTGGCGACCCCGAGCTCGCGGCCATCGTCGGCCACCCAATCCACGACGTAGTCGCCGACCAGCTCTCCGGTCACGTCGCCTCCCTGGTAGTGACCCGGGTGCGCGTGTGCCGTCGGGATGATGGTGTCAGCG
Source organism: bacterium (assembly GCA_030427825.1). Classification (GTDB taxonomy): domain Bacteria; phylum Myxococcota_A; class Bradymonadia; order REDH01; family REDH01; genus JAUICO01. The sequence goes on from JAUICO010000118.1 coordinate 6,684, forward strand.
AGCCGGTGCCAGATGGACGCTGTGTGCACCTCGCCGGCAACCGTGAACACGAGGTTGCTGAACGCGACGCGCGCTGAGCTGAGCTCGACTTCGTAGCCCAGATCGGTGGTAACGGCGCCCACCGCTGTCCCGTCGACCAGGACCGGCAGCTGCACACGCGGCGCCTCGCTCGCCTGCCCGCAGCCAACGAAGGCCCAGACGACGGCGCAGACCACAGCGCCACCGATCACATCTCGGCTCCTCATCTCCATCCTTCCAGCACGTTCAGTCGGCAGTCCTATTCGATACGTGGACCCGTTCAGAGATCGCGACTCGCCGGCGACGCGAACACGTCAATCTGTGACACCCTGCCGAAACGAAGGTCAAGCACCGAGAGTCCCGAAGTCTCGCAGTGACGGCTTCGCGGGCGCGGGCAAGGCACAGCGACTGAATCACAGCGCTGCGTTCCGACAACCGGGACTGCCGACTGCGGCGTGGCCGTTCGGCGGGCATCCAGCCGCGAAATCGCTTTGTTCTACCGGCTCAACCACTCGGCGACCTTGGGATGGGCCGCCACGGCGTCCATCAATGCCGCCAGCTTCGGTCGCTCGTCCAATACCGTCGTGGGTATGTAGTCGTAGACCCCGGTCAGGTAGGAGCGCAGCGCGACGTAGACCTTGAGGTCTGCGACCGATATCTCGGTGCCGCCGACAAAGGGTCCGCGGATCTGCTTTTCTGCGTTCGCGGTCCAGCGGGCAAGGTAGCCGACGGTAAAGGCCTCGCGGGCGGCGCGCTTCTCAGCCTCGTCAGGTCTGGACGTCGTCGCCGCCTCTGCGCGCAGGTCTTCGACCGCGTTCATCAGCGCCGCGTGTCGTGCCGCTTCAAAGGAGTCTTCAGGCAACAAACCGAACTCGCGGCCGATGTAGGCGAGGATTGCGTTCGACTGCGAGAGCGTTCCCCGGCCGGCGACATGCAGCACCGGCAGTCCCCCAAACGGCGTCGTCGGCTTCTTCGCGGCCCACTCTCCCACAAACCGGTCGTCGGTCCAGGCCACGCCGGCGACATGCAGCGCAAGGCGCGAGGCTTCGCCGCGACCGCCGGGAAAGTCGAAGTAGGTCAGCGTCAGTTCGCTCATGTTTGCTCTGTTGATTTCTGGGGCGACTGTCGCCTGCCCGTTGCGTGCGCACTCGGTCACGATTCGCGGACTGCCCCCGGGTGAGGCACCTCGCCGGGATTCAAATACAGCGTAGTAGGTTTTCCCACTCACGGCGACCCGGTCGCTTGAACGTTCATTTTCGGACCGCGTCGGCAGGAGATCGCAAAGCTTCGACCAATGCGTTGGGGCCTGTGCCGCGCAACTCGATCGCCTGAGCACCGTACCGTCTATCGACACACGCGGTCACCTGAACCCGTCTTGAGAAGGCCCGACGCCACGGGTACAACAGGCAATTGCATTATTAGAGCCCCCTCAATGTGTGTGGAATGAACGACCCCGGCGCCCGATTTGCGAGTTGGAACGACGTGGTCGCCACCTTCAGCAATCATATCGAACACTATTGCGCGCACGGCGGCGGTGAAAACGCGCTTGTTGGTTTGCGCGCTGAGGGGGCGGTCACGCTGCAATACGCAGGTCGCGTGGTCTACGAGCTGTTTCAGAACGCGTTGGACAGAGCCCGGACCAGGGCGGTGGTTGAGTTTGAAGACGGCGTCCTGTTTGTGGGCAATGACGGAGATGGTATCCGGGTCGACCCGGCGTTTGACTACTCTCGGCCGATTGAGGGTGAGGGGCGGTCCGACTTTCATGCGCTGTGTGCTCTGCACACGTCGAACAAGAGCGCAGACCGTCAGTTCGGCAACAAGGGTATCGGGTTCCGCTCAGTATTCGGGGTAGCCGACAGGGTCCGCTTGTGGAGCCGCTGCCTCGGCGGTGGCTGGTGGGGAATGGAGCTCAGGCAGCGCATTGTGCCGGCGATGTGGACAGGCAGCGCGCTGGGCGACCTGGACGAGCTGATCGTGCAGGCCGGGACGCAGCCACGGCCGAGCTTTCACTTTCCTCGCCTGCTCCGAAGCTCTGACGACCCCGTGGGCAACTGCGCCGGCATCAACACCGTCGTGATTCTCGGGGTCGCTGACAGCGAGCACCGGCGGCAAATCGAGGATGAAGTCGTGCGGCTGCGGAACACACGCTTTCAGTTCGTCGGGCTGCGGAGGCCGGCGGTCGACCTGTACATCAACGGTGAGGTTATCGCCTCGGAGTCCGGCTGGCCCCTGGTGTCACAGAGTCGACACCACGCGGGCTTCGCCGAGCTCGCCGAACTCGCGCAGCATGCAGAACACCCGCTCTCAAGGCCGAGTGTCGCAGTAGCGTGGCCTCGAGAGACGGCGACAGCAGTCGCCTCATCCGAGCCGGCCGGGCGTGATGCGGCCCACGCCGACGAGGTCGTTCCAAACCAGCCTCGACCCGCTACAGAGGAGCGTTCAGGCCTCTTCTACAATCACCTGCCTACAAGAATGGCTACCGGCCTGCCGGTCGACGTACATGGGGATTTCCAGCTTAAGGCAGACCGTGAGGGAATGTCCCTTGCTCCAAACAACAGTGTTGCAACATACAACCTGGCGCTGCTTCAGCGTGCAGCTGATGCCCACGTCGAGGCGCTGCAGCGTGAGGCTCGGAGTGGAGTACCGCGGTCTGACTTCTGGCGGCTCTGCAATCGACCCGAAGACGCCCCGCCGGCGTGGACGAAAGCCCTCAAACATGCGCTGTTTCCCGACGGCTCTCTGGAAGTCTGGGTTGCGCTTGCGAAGCGCTACTTCGAGACCGACGCGGCAGAGTTATCGTGCCATGAATTCTGGAATGCGAGTCTTCGTTGGCTTGAGACGTTATCCGGTTGCGGACACTGGACGAGGACCTGGCAGGCGGTTGCGCGGAAGTTGTGCGATCGCCTTGAGCAGGAGCTCGTCCGCACGATTCCGGTGATGGCCGATGACGGCGCCCGCACGGTTTGCCTGCCATCCCGACAGGAGCAGGGATTCAGAGCAGAGCGACGTGTATTCTATTGGTCGCCCAGGGGCGGTGGCGTCATCCCGAAGGTGCCCGGCGTGCTGCTTCGCATGGGGCGCGTCGTCACGTCCTTTGATTTGGGGAGCTTCACGTCTCCCGCGGGCGTGCAGCCCTTCGCAGAGTCTGAACTCCTGCCTGAACTGCGGCAGGTGCCAAACGATCCTGCGACCCTCGATACAAGCGAATCGCTTTCCCAGTCAGAGCAGGCCGCCCTGCTTCGTTTCGCGTACAGTCTGACCGGGCAGCGACGGAGCTCCGTTCAGCACTTCGCGTGGCGCGCGTTCGCCGACAACGAAGACGGCGAGCGCATTGGTCGGGCGCTCGCGACAATGTTCCTTCCTACAAGCGCGGGCCTGTGGGAACCCGGCCGTCAGCTATCTCTCGACCGAATCGATATGACCCGTCTGGCGACGTTCGTGAGCGCGGACGCTGAGCTTGAGCAGTTCGCTGCCCTGCTCGGTGTCGCACCGGCCGGTTCGGTGCCACTGCTTGAAGGCGGTCGTGCCGGACAAGTCCCCCCGATGGCGAACCCGCCGCGTCCCCAGGCTCCCGGTTCGGTACCGAAGATTCCGGCTCTCGAGCCGCTTCTGTGCCGAGGCAGCGCCCCGACCGCCGTGCTCCGTTCGCTGGCCGGTCTCCCGCCGGACAGCCAGAGGTCTCGTGTGCACAACGCTGTGAAGACCACAGCCTGGATCGACGCATCAGTATTCAGAGCCTTCGACGGTGTTCCGGCCCTGCTGCCCTTCGTCGCCCCACTCGACGTCGTTTTGCACGCGCAGGATCCCCAACGGGTGTTCTTCGCCGTGCCCGCGCAGGCTGCGGACAACGCGGTCATGGCGGCCCTCGGCGCGCTCAATCGACCCGATGACGAAGCCTGTATCGGCAGGGTCGCTCACGTACTTCAAGGCCTTCGCACCAGAATTCCGGACCCCTCCGTTCTCTCGGCGTCCGTCCGTCTGTCACTGGCTGCCCTGTTCAATCGCCTTATGTCTCGGCTCGGTGACGACGAGCCGCACATCCCCACGCTCGTCGAGCAGGCGGGCCGGCTGTCATGGCTCGTTGAGCGCCCCAATGCGCGGCCGGACGCCTGGCTTGCTCACCGAGAAGAGCGGCAGGCGCTACGTCGCTTCTTTCCGGACCTTGCCCTTGTCGCCGCCGAACACCGAAAGGGACTCTCCGATGCGCTCGGTGTCGGGCATGTTCGCCTGCGCAGGCGTGTACGCCCTGATGTAGACTTCAGCACACCAACACGGCGCGCCCTTATGATACGCGACCGTATCGCGCCGCATCTGCCCGTTCTCGCTGCGGTGGCGGATCAAAGCAGGCAGGCCATGCAAACCCTGTCTGCAGAGCGCCTGCGGAGAGCCTGGTGCCAGCAGCAGCCGATCGTCGAAGTCGCCGATGCCTGGCTCGAGATCAGGGTCGAAGGACCGGATCGCGACCCAATCGCGTGGCGAAAGCACGAGTATGATGATGTCTTCCACGTGCCATCCTCAGTCGACGAGACCCCGGGGATTGTCGTCTTCGACGTCGATCCGGGCCTGAAGGAAGACCCGGCCTGGAGGCTGCCCCTACGCCACTTTGGCGACGCCATTGCGGCCCTCCTCGTCAACAACATCGCTCTTGGACCGGTGTTCGCCCAGGTCCTCGCTTCCATTGATGAAGAACGGGTGGATGACTTCGTCGAGCGCAAACACCTCGGCGAGCTTGTCCGCGAGTGGTCTTCACGGCTGCGACCGCTCAGCGACGAAGAGCGTCAGCAGCTTGAGCAGCACATCGCCGCTGTCTGTGTCGACCCTGCCGCGGCTCTGAGCTCGGGTAGGATTACGATGAGCGACCTGCGGCCGGATGTCGCTGCCACCGTAACATCCGAACTCGACGCCCGACTCCGCGAGGGACTCCCCGAACAGCTCGCTGCCTATCTGCCTGCGGTAGTTGTCGAATCTGACAACCAGCTCTCCTGGCAGCAATGGGTAGAGCGCCAACAATCAGCGCTCACTGCACTCATCGAATCGATCGGAGGCCTGCCGCCGACATGGAAGAAGGAGCTACACAACGCCGCACGAGCGGCATTCAAGAACCTGCGCTTCAGCCCGGTTGACGTCGCGTCAGCGTACCTGTCGGAGCACGGACACCAGATTGTGGAACTGGACAAACAACTGAGCGCGATCAAGCCGATGTTTGCGCCGGTAATTGCCGCTCCCCTGCCTCCTTCTCAAGCCGGATGGCGCGCAGGCCGCGGTCGCTCAGCGACCGGGCGCGGCGGTCCGCAACGCAAGCTCACGACAGAGGACCTCGTGGAAGAGAGCCTGGCACTCAGCGCTGTCGGTGATGCCGCGGAAGTTGCACTGCTTGCCTGGGTTGTAGAACAAACAGCGAAGCTCCGCGCCATGGCAGGATTCGAGGACACGCTCCTGAGTGTGTTCAAGCCCGGTACGAAGACCTGGCGTGAGGTGCGGGACGCCATCCGAATAGACGACCTGCCGGGCGCGCTCCACATTGCCTCCAGATGGTCCGGCGCCGGCTTTGACGTGCTCGGTCTCGAACTGGGCGAAGACGGCCTCACTCCCGTGCGCTACGAATGCAAGGGGATCGCGTCAGGCGGCCATCGAATCCGCGTCCACGTCTCCCGCAACGAGCTCGCGGTCGCCCGCCGTGTTCGTCGCGAAGAAAGCGGCAGATGGCAGCTGGTCGGGGTTCAACCAAACGGACTCTGCGTCGACCTCACCGGTTTTCTCGACGACCTGCTTGATGAACATGAGTCCGCACTAGCGCCGCTGCACGCGCGGGGTTTGGAGCCGGACGGGTTGCGGCTGGTGGTAGAGCGGCTGGGGGAATGAATCGGCGAAGGTGAACACCTGCAGGACAGCACGTGGTTTGCGGTCCGAAATCCAGGGCTGGATCACTGGATCAGGCGCGTCGGCAGGCGCCAACGCGCGAAGGTGAGGGTCACAATCAAGCAGGCGACACAGCCGCTTCCATCGCGAAAGGCGTGGACGGACGCGAAACGAATCCTCTACCGGCAATCCAAGCAGGTAGAGAAGACGCTACTGGCATTCCCGCTACAGCCACGCACACGCGTCGCGGCCGGGCTGTACACGCGCGATCGCAACCACACACCCACCTACCCACCAAACCCACACAAAACAATCTTCCCCCGCGCCGCGCCCCGCTCCAACATCTCATGAGCGCGCCGAAGATTCGCGGCGTTGATCACGCCAAGGTCCTGCTGCATCGTCGTACGCAACACGCCCGCATCAACGAGCGCTGCGACTTCGGCGAGGAGTTGGCCCTGGGCGGCGATGTCGGGGGTATCAAACATCGAGCGTGTGAACATGAATTCCCAGTGTAGAGAGAGGCTGCGGCGCTTCATCTTTGCGATGTCCAGGGGACCCGGGTCATCGATCAGCGCGAGGTCGCCGAAGGGCGCCATCAGCTCGATGAACTGATCGAAGTATTGCCCGGTATGCGTCAGGCTGGCGACGTGGGT
>JAUICO010000119.1 GCA_030427825.1 bacterium
CCCCGCCGCCGCCGCCGCCGCCGCCGCCGCCACCGCCGTTGTCACCTGCCCGGCCCGGAGCTGCGCGAAAGCCAACCCAGCCGTACGGACCCGCGCGCCCGACGATCCCCCCCGCGGGGCCGTCGCCGCCGTCTCGGCCTTCGCTGCCGTCGCTGCCGTCCAGGCCGCCGGTCTGCGGACCATCTGCGCACGGAAATGGAGCGATACAGCTGACGCCGGCGTCGCCGCCAACACCGCCGTCGACACCGCTGCCGCCGGCCGTCGCGGCGACGCCGACAGCAGGGTCACCGAATTCAAAGCCACCGCGGCCGCCCCGGCCTCCCTCGCTGCAGCCGTTGCCACCATACCCGCCGCCCGGTGCGCTCGCGGGGTCGCCGGGAAGCTCGGCCAGCATCAACGGTGTGCTGTCCTGGCCCGAAGCCCCCGGTTGTCCGTCGTCGCCACGCGGGGCCGGCCGGCCGTCAGCGCCCGGTGCGCCGGCGCCGGCGAATAACCGTACGTCGTTGAACACGACCTGTTCTCCGGCATCGACGACGATCAACGCCTGCGAGCCGTGCCCGGCAGGCGTGGCGTCCGCCGCGTGCAGGTCGAGGCGCGAAATGAAGGCGGGGGCACCGCCCGAACTGTATCCTGCGTAGCGCGCGGCGACGGGACTCTGCGACCGAATCTCCGAGCGTCCCTCTTCTTCGATCCTCCAGTCGGCGCCGAATCCACCGATGATGGTTGCGGCACCATGCAGCTCGACCGACCCTGCTTCGACATAGGACCCGGAGCGTACATGCACGCCGTTCTTCGCCGAGTTGGCTCGCACTTCTGAGAGCGCACGACGTAGCGTGGCGAAAGGCGCCGAGTCGCTTCCGTCATTGGAGTCACTGCCATCAGGAGAAACGAAGACGGCGCCGCGATGGTCCGTGTCGTACCCGTCACAGTTGCTGTCCACGCCATCGAAAGGCAGCTCGACGCCACCGCCGACGCAGAGGCAGTCATAGCCGCCTTCGGTGTTCACACACTCGTCCAGGGTATCGCAGTCGTGCGCGCCGCCGGCGCACTCATCGATGTCCACGCAGACTCCGTCCGCCGACTCGTAGCCCCCTGCGCAGGCGCATTCGTAGGACCCCGGCGTGTTCTCGCACAATCCACCGGGACCGCACATGGGAGGTGCCAGCGCGCACTCGTCAATGTCGACGCAGTTCTGGCCGTCGCCGTGAAAACCGGCGTCGCAGGTGCAGACGAAACTCCCCACGGTGTTCTCGCAGGCGGCGTACTCATCGCAGGGTTGGACAGCACACTCGTCCACGTCGTCGCAGGTCACACCGTCGCCGACAAAGCCCATCGCGCATTCACAGTGGAAGCCTTCCGCTGAGGAGTCCGGCACACAGGCTGCGTTGGCAGCACAGGGCGCAGAGACGCACACGTCACCGGAGACACACACGACCAGCTCGCCATCACACGCCCACACGCCCTGGGAGCAGGGTTCGCCCGGGGCTCCGGATGCGGGCTCACAGCCGCCACACCCGTTGACGTCGTCGCCGGCGGCGTTGTGCGCCGCGGCCTCGAATCGACAGCGCAGGGCTTCCGGCCCGGCGCACTCCAGCAGACCGGTACCACAGCTTCCGCACGCCTCCTGCGGCACGCCGTCAAGCGCTGTGGTGCCGCCGCAGGGATTGGTGAGGATCGGCGTGTCGGGCTCGGAGTCGTCGTGAACTTCGATGACGCCGCTGTCGGTGTCGTCGACGGAATCCGGGGTCCCGCCGATATCGACGCCGCTGTCGGGTTCTTCGCCGAGATCACCGGCGTCTCCGGCATCGCTGCCTACGTCGTCGGCATCGCTACCAGCAGCGTCAGCGATGTCCTCGGAGAACTCCGGAAGGTCTGTGTCGTGAAGAAAACCGCAGGCGCCAACAGGCAGCAGGCAGCAGCACATCGCGACGCCGCGTAGCCAATGCACGCCACGCGACGCGACTCCGCGCGCGTCTCGGTCTCCTGCAGTTGTCATCCGGCCGGGGCTCCTTATCGTATTCCTCAACCTCTACTCATAGCCGCGTGCCCTTCTTGATGCGAAGTATTTGAGGGCAGATTTTGCGGGCTCATCGCGGCGATCGTGGGCAGCAGATCCCGGTCCCACTTGATTCAGCGACCGATGAGCGCGAGACTGCCGTGCACCGAGGGTCCCCCTCGCGCGACCGATCAGGACCGGCGACGATGATTTCGATGGCCGACAACGCCAACAGTGCGGACCACGAGTTCGACGGGAGCGACGAAAGCTCGTCGATCATCGCGGGAAAATACCGGCTGATTCGACGTATCGGCACCGGCGCGTCGTCTCGTGTGTACCTCGCTCGCAACGAGCGGATCCGTACACGACACTTCGCCATCAAGATCCTGCGCAGCGAACATGCCGGTGATCCCAGTCGCGTCTCACGCTTCCTGCGGGAGGCGGAGACGAGCGCCGGGCTGAGGAGTCCGTACACCATTGATGTGGTGGATTTCGGCGAGACCGACTTCGGCGTGCCCTTCTTCGTCATGGAGTTCGCCGACGGCCCCGACCTCGCCGCCGTGATCGGTATCGAGCGGACGCTGCGGCCCGCGGACGTGGCCCGCTTCTCGCTGAATACGCTCACCGCCCTGGAAGAAGCCCACGGGGCCGGGGTGGTGCACCGCGACCTCAAGCCCTCGAACGTGTTCATCGTGAACCTGCCGGGCGAAACCCACCCTGTCGCGAAGGTCGCCGACTTCGGTATCGCCAAGTCCATTCTGCCGGACAGCGAGCCCGACGACCCGAGCGAAACGCAGCATGGCACCGTCCTGTGCACACCCAACTACGCCAGCCCGGAGCTGCTGAACGGCGTCGTCACGCCTCAATGTGACATCTACGCGCTCGGTCACATGATGATCGAGATGCTCGACGGGCGCGTCGCGTACGAAGGCACGCACCCCCATCAGGTCACGACACAACACCTCGATGATGCGCCGGTTCCGCTGTCGACGACGGTGCAGAACAGCGGTCTCGCCGCGGTGATAGCGCGCGCGGTGGCGAAGGATCCGAAGGAACGCTTTGCAACGGCCATCGAGATGAAGCGGGCCCTTGAGGAGGCGGCCACAGCCATCATGGCAGCTGCCGAGTCTGACGAGCCCCTGCGAGTCTCTCGGAGTGTCGACACGGATCCGATGCAGGGTGACGAGGTCGTCGGCTCTACCGGACTATTGCTGCACGGGAGAATGCGCATGGTGCAGGGCGCCGCGCTCGGCGGAGACTCGGATTCGATCTCCTGGGGAGAGCGCGCAACCGCCGAGCTGATCGAGCAGTCTCAGCAGGTTCGAGCGACCATGCGGGTGTCGCAGAGGCGCTATGAAGGCGGCGACGCGGGGACTGCCGTTCCGTCGGGTCGGGACGGCGCTGCTGCGGGCAATGATCCCGCGACCCCGCGACGACGATCCCGGCTGCCTGCTTTCCTCTTCGCAGCGCTGCTCGCTGTGTTCGCAATCCTTGCAGTTACCCTGAGGGGCGGGAGCGGCGCCACGCCCGCTGAGTCCACAAAAGGCCTCAGCGGGAATCATGCCGTTGGCGACAACGCCGCCGCAGTCGAGACGCCGGCCGAAGGGGCTGAGGACATCGCTGAGGACATAGCGGCGAATGAGGCCATCGTGACGGCGGCCATCGCGAACGAAGCCACAGCGCAGGAGATCAGGCCGGGAGCCGTCGAAGAGCCCGATCCCGTGAACGAGGCTGCGAACGACGCCGTGAACGAGGCCGGGGCAGCCAACCCGGTCGGCGACGGCAGATTGGCCGCAGACATGGCGTCAAACCCTACACAGGGTGACCGGGTCACCGCGGAGGCGGTCATTCCGACCGGCACGCACGACGATGGCGTGAGCGACAGACCAAACGCCGCAGACAGCACCGGAACACCGAGCCGGGAGACCCGGGCGCGGAGCCGCTCATCGCGACGGCGCGCGCATACGACGGCTCCCGACACGACGCCGCCGGCGCGCGAAGCAGAATCCGAGGCGTCGCCCAGGAACGTGTTCCTCGACGATTGAGCCGGTGCCGTGCTCTTCACCGCGCCGCCGCAACGCACTATGACGGTTTCCCAACGAAACCGGCAAGCCATTCATGTTCAACCCGGCGCAGGGAAATCATAACAGACCCAGGCTCGTGACCATCATGGCGGTCACTGTGCTCCTCGGCGTCTGCAGCTCGGCGGGCGCTCAGGAATGGAGCCTGGACGGCTTTCGTGCGCTGCGTGATCAGTCGAACACAACCCTCGCAGCGTGGGCCGAAACTGACACGGACGACTCGGAGCGCGGACGGCTCGCTATCGTCGCCCTGCATCGCCGACTCGAGCTGATCGAGTACATCGAAACCTGGCGCGAATCCGGCACGATGGATCCGGCTTACCTGTCGTCAGTGAACGAGGCGCGCGTGGTGTATTACACCGACGTCATCGGGATCTACGCCACCGAGGGCATGTGCGATGACGCGGCAGACACCCTCACCAGACTGGACGCGATCTACCTTGCAGACGAGCCCAGCGAGCGCGCTACGGCGGCGTACAACGATGCGGTCGCCGTGAGCGCGAGATGCGAAGCCGTTGAAGTGGTGATCGCCGAACGTGACTCGATGATTGAAGAGCCGATCCACGAAGAGCCGCTGAATGAAGTGCCGGCGGTGATTGCCCGGGGCGCCGCAGACCCGAGTTCCGGCACAGATGAGGGCGTCACGGGCCATATCGGCGATGAGATATCGAGCTCGGACAGCGAGCGGGCGCTGAGGCTGGCCGACCGCCGAACGGCCGGCTCGAACGACGGGGAGGCCTCCGTCGAGGTTCCTCTGGATCCGCCGCAGCAGGGACGCAACAACGCCGCGCCGATCGCGCTGTTCTCGGTGGCGTCTGCTTCTGTGATCGGCGCGTTGATGTGGGACTACACGGCCAGCGACGATCGGCAGAACTACAACTTCCTGCTCGAAGAAAACTGCTCCGGCGGTCAGAGCTGCCCTGCCTCACTGGAGGGCGAGCTCAACGAGTTGCGGGACACGATCCAACAGGCCAAGGTCGGAACCGCAGTCCTACTCGGCGTGGGCGCGGCCGCTGTGCTCGCCGGTACGGTGTCGGTGATCGCCGGTGCTCGAGAGCGGTCGGCAGCAGGCCCTTCCTCTGCAGAGGTGACCGTGGCGCCGGTGCTGGGCTTGCGTCAGGTCGGCGCGCAGGTCCGTGTCGACTTCTAACGAGAGCTCGCGCGGACCGATTCCGATTCGCAGTGAATCCGCGGGGCGGTGATCAGAAGGTCCGGGTGAAGACCATGCCGCCGCCGTCATCGGCGAAGAAGGGCGTGAGCTGTGCAGAACCCTCGTCCGCGCCGCGGTCACGGTGGCGGCTCAAGCGGTTCCAGACCACACCGCCAACAATCATACCGATGCCGGCTCCGTAGAGCACCCCGATCGGGACCTTGGCGTTGTCGATGGCTTCCTTCTCGTCGGCGGCATCGATCTCGGGGGTCGTACTCTCCGACTCGTATACGATGTCGTTAAAATCACTGCGCTCGTCTCGAAGGGTGAAGTCCCACACCATCCCGGTGCCCAGGGACAGGGCACCGGCGCCGATGAGTATGTAGGAGCCGAGGGCGGGCTTCGACAGCGCAGGCTCCAGCCACACCGCCTGCTCGGCGCTGAGTTCGTTCATTCGGCGCTGCATCTCTGCGAGCACCTCCTCATCCTCTTCGACCGCCATGCGCTCTTCGAGGTCTCGAAGCTCAGCCTCTCTCGCGGCCGCTTCATCAGCAAGTCGCTGCTGCTCGGCTTCAAGCTCTGCCGCGCGGCGTTCCCGTTCCGAAGCGCGTTCCTGTTGTGCGATGCAGGTCTCAGCGCGCCCCTTCCAGAGGGTGGTGCTCTCAAGCACGAGTGGTCGATCGGCGAGCCCGGGGTGCTCGAGCAGTGAGTCCAGCTCAGCGAGTCCTTCGTTGCATTGCTGCACCTCAACCATGAGAGCGCCGATGATTTGACGGGTGGTGAGCAGGGAGTCCAGTGCCGCCAGCCCCTCTTCGGGGGTGATCCCCTCTTCGAGCGCCAGCAGCTCATCGAGTACGTCCACCAGCTGCTGTCCGGCATCGATGGTGTCCCGATAGATGCGGTTTCCGCGGGTCGCGATCGGATCAAGCTCCTCGGTCTGCGCGTAGAGCTCGCCAAAGGTGGTGGCCGCCTCAAGGTAGCGATTCCACAGCGCGTCGTTGTGTTGCGCCGAGGCCATGGAAGCCGTGCAGAGCACGGCCAGGACGAGCCCGGCGAGGGTGACGGAATGTAGAAGTCGGCGGATCATCATGAAACTGCGTCGGGCTGAAGGCGTCGTAATCAACGTGACGACAGTAGCGCCGGGTCCTGCATCGGGTCAATATCGCCATCCAGGTCCCATCCCGGACTTGCCCCGCGGGCGGCGCTTCTGCTAAGAGGCCCGCTCCCAACGCGCGCGTAACTCAGTGGGAGAGTGCTTCCTTCACACGGAAGAAGTCACTGGTTCAATCCCAGTCGTGCGCACTACGTATCGAATTCGTCACCGAGCCCGTTGTCATCGCTGTTTGCACACAATGGTGTCCGGGTTTCGGCGACTGGTTTACCTGATTTGGGATAGCTTTCAGCACCAAAAACTATCCCAAGACTATCCCACGTTTCGGTATTCGTGGTCAGATTTTGAGATTTCTGTTGGTGAACTTCGCCTGAATTATCAGCAACTTGCACGAGATTGGGATAGTCTTGCACGCCTACGCCCTCTTTCCGACAATTTCCGGCGTATTTTTGCGGAACCGAAACCTGCACCGCAATGCGTTCCACCGCCCGTTGCTTCGTCTCCGGACGCACACCGGCGTACAGCTGCGTCATCTGCGCTGAGCTGTGTCCGATCATGGTCCGAATCACTGTCTCCGGCACGCCCGCTGCAAGCAGGCGTGTATTGACGGTACGACGAAGTACCTGCGGCGTGACCCGAATGGGCAGCCCCGCAAGCTTCGACGCGTTCGCCAATACGTTCCGCAGCGTTGAGTCGAATCGAATACCACCATTTTCGTTCGGAAACGCCCACGAGTCGACGTCCGCCACCGACCCGTCGAGCAGGTCCCTTCGTTGCCAGTAGGCGACGACGACATGACCCACGGCCGGCGGAAATGCGACGACCCTCCCAGCACCCGTTTTCGGGGTACTGACGGTCCCCCGCCAATGGGCTCGCGACACCGAAGCGATTCCGAGTCCGAAGTTAAAGTCCCCTCGCTGAAGTGCGTAAAGCTCACCGGGACGAAGTCCCGTATGTGCGAGGAAGTAGATTTCGGGGAACCAGTCGGAGTATCGCTCCGACACCGCATCGAGCAGCTCTGCTACCTGGTGTCCCGAGAGGGTCCCACGTTCGCGAACCGCTTTTCCCGACAACAGACGGTCACAACGGATCCGACGCGTCGGGTCCCGAAAGTCATAGTCTGCTGCCGCGTCACGCAGGATTTCGCGAAGCAGGCGAAACCAGGCGTGGATGCTGTGAGGTGAGTACGGGGCGCCATTGGACTTTCTCGTCTTCTGGACAGAAGCGAGCCACTCTTCGATGTCGCGCCGCCGAAGTTCGCCGACATGACGGTCACCGAGGGATGGGAAGATGTGATGTGACACATACGAGATGTCACGTTCCACTGTGCTCCTCTTTTTCCAGGCGACGCCTCGTGCGATCCACCGTTCCGCGTAGTCGCGCAATGTCGGCGTGAGCAGCTCGCTGCTCGGAGGTGGTGATACAATTTGTGTTTCGATTTCGTTGCCGATTCGTTCGAGTTCGGATTCGAGTTCCTTCTTTCTTTTCTTTGCCTCCTTGATTGCTGTCCCTTTCGGGAGTGTGAGTTGACGGAACATCTTTCTGCCTTCCTGGTTTGCCATCCGCATTCCGACTCGGATGCGAATCTGTCCCGACGGAAGTCGGAAGATGCCCGGTACGGACGTTTTTCTGATCTTGCTCATATTGGCCTCTATGTTGTGGCCTCAGTGCGCGTTCAGAACGTCTCAGGGGTGATTGATCGATATCACCGCCCGTGACGCGCGTCGAGTGCCGAAGAAAGATGTCGAGCGTCGATGGAAGAAAGAGCCAGGACCCTCTTGGCCCCACTCGACCGTCCGGCTCGATCAGCCCACGCCGGACCCAGGTCCGTAGTGTCGATGGACTACCCGCCCGCAGGTATTCGGCGGCCTCTCGGGTCGTGAGATATGGCGAGCGCACACTCACTGCAGCACCCACCCATCGACACCTCCAACGACCCATCGATCGAAGTCGGGGGAAACAGCCTCCTCTGCCCACCACAGCTGCATCCGAGTAGTCCCCTGGTGAGCAATGTTATGCGTTTGAGAACGCAACCTTGTCATCGCGCGCCCCGCGGCGTGGGTGCAGGGGCCGGTCGCCCGATCGTGTGCCCGCGATCCATGAGTCTAGTGCGCTCCGCGATTCCGGCGGCTTCGACCTGCGCTGCGATTCGCTGCAGCCGGGTGCCCGTGCTCTCGACTGCAATCCACAGCTCGCCAAGTACACCGGCTTCCATCGCTGCCGCGTAGCGCTCCCACTTCATTCGCAGAATCGGTGCGCCTTCGGTCCCGCAGTCGACCTCGATGCCAATGACCGTGTGGCCGGATTCGTATTCGAGGCGGGCCACGGCATCCGGCACGAGTTTCCACTCCGACAGGCCGAGCCTACGGATGGCGTGGTCACGTCCGCGACGCCACCAGACAGAAACAATTTCCGGTGTTTGAACACCGAGTTGTTCCAGCCACAGCAGCGTGTCTGCCAATGTGAGTTGGTGCGTCAGGCCAAGAAGCGACGGCGCTCGCCTCGGAAGCACGATCCCTGCTGTTGTCAGTCCGGCGTTTTCGAGCAGCGATACTGCCCGCCGGGTGACGCGATGGACATGCGGCTGCCGTGAGTCGATCACAAAGCGATCAACGCAGCCGTGTTTCGCGAGCGCATGCAGTCGGCGACGAGCCCGGTCGAGTGAAGGGAACAGGTCGCGCGCGATCTGCGCGGTGGACAGATACTGATGCCGCCCAATGCACTGGAGTGCTGTGAGATCACGGGCCGTGACGACCATGCCGTTGCGCCGGATGCGGCTCACGGGTCCGCTCCGAGCAGGTAAGGGTTCGTGAGCGAGAAGCCGCAGTGAGGGCAGTGGATGTACGCCACGCTCTGCGCGCACCCTCGGCACGGCACGAAGATGTCTCCCCACGACCGGAAGCCGCATCGGCATTCGCGCGCCGTTTGCGTCTCGATGTCTGAGCGGCAGTTCGGGCAACGGATGTGTCCGAAGCGATTCCGCTGGAAGAGGAGTCGAACGCCGTCGCGAGCGACGAGCGCTCCTCGAAACGTCAGGCGCAGAACGCCGAAGAGAATCGCGCCCAGCAATCGCCAGAGTTGCGCAGCGAGTCGCAGGACTCCGAGTCCGGTTCGTATTGGCTTGGGCATGTTTTCAATCCCAGGGTGTGGAGGGTCCCCGGCTGGGACGGTTTCCTCGCCCGGAACCTCGACGCGACGTCGGGTCGGGCGCCGTTCGCAGTGCGACCACTTCTGCGAGTGCCGGCCGTGTCCCCTCGGGCAACGTGCCGCTGCCGGAGGTACGAATGGCTGTGATGGTGGCCGCGTGTGCTTCCGCCGCCGCGTTCCAACCGGCCAGATCCACGTTGCTGCTGGTGAACTGCCGTCGCCCACCGGGGGTGAACTGGAAGAAGCGCCTGTCCGGCAGCGAGATGAGTTCCGACGCAATGCGAGCGCGAACGCGTGCCACCGGCTCATCGATGCCCGGCGCCTTGCCGAGCTCCCGACAGAGCGCTTCCGCGTCACTTGCAGCAAGACGGCCGCTGAAACGAATCGCCGTGTTGCCGAGGAGCACAGGAAGAAGTGTGGCACTCGCGGATCGCAGCAGGGTGACGGTTTGCGTCATCAGGCATACAGCGCCCCCACGGCTGCGCATCGTCGTGACTGCGATTTCCAGTTCGTCCGCGAGGAGCGGCGCGACGATGTGAGCCTCGTCGATGACGAGCATCGTCTGGTGGCCGGACCAGGGCGAAGGACGCGAGAAGAGCGTCGAAAGGAAGAGTCGGCTCCAGAGATTCGACTGAAAGCGCTGCAGCGACACCAGCCCGGCCGGCGGCTTGCCGAGATCAATCAGCAGGATTCTGCCCGGCCGCATCAGCTCCTCCGCGTCGATGCACGAGTCTGCCGCCATGCCACGTTCGAGTGTTCGGGTCGCGGCGAAGGCCGTCCGCAGTCGCGATGCGCACGATGCCCGCAGTTCATCGGACAGCGACTTTCGCGCCTGCAGCCACTGTCGCGCCCGGACACTGTTTGTGAGCGTCGCCAGCGCCTTGAGCCCGCCTTTCTGCATCAGGGCATCCTCGGCCCACAGCACGGTTCGCAGAGGGTCGGTGGAGTCGAGGGCGGCCAGCAGCAGGTGCACCAGTACATCGCGCTGCCGGGCACCGATACCGAGATGCCGCTGCGTGCCGGTTCCGGTGCTGACGGCGCCGACGATATCCGCGTACTGCCCGGCGCGGACTTCAAGCTGCGACGGGAGCTTTTCGTGGTGGCAGAGGTTCGATGCGAAGCCGACGTTGAAGGGGTCGAGTATTGTGATGTCGCCGAGGCGATCCGGCGCGCGTGCCGCAATGCCGGCGATGACATGGTCAATCAAATCGGACTTCGGGTCGATGATGACGATCGAGTTCCGGGTATTCGGCTCGGTGCTCGCCTCTTCGGCGATGCGGGACACCAGGGCATGCGCCATCAGGACGGACTTGCCGGCGCCAGACGCGCCAAAGACAAGTGAGTGGTTCGCGACGCCCCGGACGTAGGATGGGAAGACGACCGGTGCGCCGCCGGAGGTACGGCCGATCTCAATGCCCGAAGTACTGCTCGGACGGCTCCTGCGAAACCGCCCGCTGGCGTAGCGAGAGAGGTCCCAACTCATCGGCGCCTCCGTCTCCGTGAGGGCGGCGCGGGCAAATCGATTCGGTTCATGGTGGTACGATCCGGCCTGCGCGGCGGCCGCCCGGCAATGCGGTTGCGGTATTGAAAGTAGCCGGTGAGCAGGAGTCCGACGGCAAGAATTGCGAGCATCGGGACCGAAGGCGTGAAGGCCTGCGCGAAACCGACGCCGGGGACCCCGGCTCGCACGAAGCCTTCGAGTATGGACCCGAAGAAGCCGACGCAGATACCTGCACCGATGAACCTCCAACCGCGCGCAGAACCACACAGAATCCGGTAGGCGCCGGAGACCAGGAGGGAAAGCGCGATAGTGCTGACGATGAACATCATGCCGCACCTCCGGCTGCTGCTGTCTCGTATGTGTCGGTGTGCATACACCGAAGCGGATCGGCTGCGAGTACGTACGGATGTTGCCGGTCTTCTACAGCGGCAAGTACTGGCGACACCTGACGGTCGACTTCGTAGTCGAGCGTTCGCGCGCCGAAGGCGCCGGCACGCTTCGCCGATAGAATGCCGACGATCACGCCGGGCTCGATGAAGGTGAGGTCGATGCCGAATTCGTCTGCGAGTCGCGCAATGGCGAGCGCTGTGATGCGCGCTTCGGCGCTTGGAGCAAGAGGACGAAACACAACAAACTCCGTCACTCGTCCGACGAGCTCCGGCAGCATCCCCTGCTGCACGAAGACGCCACGAGCCGTCTCGTCGTCGCAGGCCCCGGACTCCGCGGCTTCCGCGATCTCGGCAGCCCCAAGATTGCTCGTGAACAGGAAGATGCAGTTGCGACAGTCGAGCCTGTCGCCCTTTGGTGTGGTGAGCGTCCCGGCATCGAGCGCATTCATCAGTGTCAGCAGGACCCTGGGGTGTGCCTTTTCGATCTCATCGAAGAGCACCACACACATCTGCTCGACGGAGAGCGCCAGCACCAGGGCGGAGCCGTCCCCGTATCCGATGTAGCCGGCCGGTGAGCCGAGCAGCTGGGAGACGCGATGCGCCTCCGAGTATTCGTTCATATCGATACGCAGGTAGCGGACACCGCCGTTGGTTTCGTCATCGAGCGTTTCCGCGAGTACTTCGGCCGTTCGGGTCTTTCCGACGCCGGTGGAGCCGACGAACAGGAGCGACACGGGTCGTCGAGGTGCCGTTCGACGAAGGTGCATTGCGATGCGCTCGGACACGCGTTCGATGGCTTCGTCCTGCCCAATGACCTGTTCCTGCAACCGTTCCGCGATCGTTGCCGCATCCGGCGGCGTGGCCCGCTCTTCCTCGAGTGCGGTCTCAACCGCATCGAAATCGCTGAGGGTTGGCACTGGGACATCTATGCGAACGTCCGCGAGCGACTCGTAGCGATCGATGACATCACGCAGCGTTCGACCACCACACACGAAGTACGCCTGGCCGTTCGCAATGGGGTGCGCGAAGCACTCCCGCCAGAAGGATGCGTTGCCGTTGTAGTACACCGTCGTTGTCACAAAGAGATCAACAGCTCCGTCGTCTGCGCGTGTTGCCGTCAAGGAACCGACGGCAGGGTCTGCGCCCACCGGCAGCTGGACGTCCGAGATACTGACCGCGCCGCTTGCCTCGAACTCGCGAGACAGCGCTTTCATGGCAGCAGGATGCGTCATTGGTCTGCTCCATCGAAGAGATGCGCGCAGTCCGGACACTCGTTGTCTCGATCGGTTGGAAGCCACAGCGTGTCGCAGCTGTGGAATGCAGACTGCCTGAGGAACGCGGCCTCCTCTGCCGGCAGATCCTTGAGCATGAAATCAAAGAGGTCGAGCTCGCCCCAGCGGTAGGCGGGGTGCGCCCGCACCACGATCTGCGTCCGCTCCTGCACCCCGTCGAGGAAGGTCGCGAAGTCGGAATCCTGTCCCTGCTCAAGCAGTGAGACAGCGACTTTCAGGGCGATGGCGTCGATCAGGGCCACGTCCGCCACCGAGCCGTGCGCGCCGGGCAGATTGAGCGTCTCCGGCTCGATCTGTGCGGAGTAGCGTTCTTTCATCACACAGCGGTAGCACGGCGTCGTGCCCGGATTCGTAAACACAACGATGCCGCCGCGAGCCTTCTCATGCACACCAATGAAG
>JAUICO010000120.1 GCA_030427825.1 bacterium
GGTCTCGATCCACTCGTATAGGGTGCCTGGACTCGCCATCGCTCAACCTCTCGCAGAAAGTAACGCGACGCGTAACTCTCTGCAAGAATCTCAGACCGCATCGGGGCGCTCGCGGTTCGCGGTTGCGTTCCTGTATGTGCCCCCCCCCTTCTGCCGCTCGCGCGAGTCGATGACCTGCTGGTTAACACGACTATATACAAGTATTTACGGGCACTTACGAAAACCGCCTCGCGGTGGCAGGGCAGATACCAAAAGAGCTTCATGAGACCCAGGCTGGTTCAGCCCGGGCCTTTCACTTCACAGGACCCTCGTCAGCATCGACGGCGGGCCCCTGTCGCATCTGACCCCGACTACTCGCGTATCAGCACCGGACTGTGCCCCAGCCTCGTGAACTCAACCGCTTCGCCGGTGACGAGGTCCACGGCGCCGTCGGTGCTGATACCGTCCGGGACCGGCGGCCCCTCGGCGTCCGCGTCGTCGTCGTCGTCCACGTTGCTCCACAGCACGAGCGCAGTACGCCCGTCTGCCCACATCAGCCTGACGGCCCAATCGCGCGGCTTCTCAAGCCCGTAGTCCGAAGTCACGTCGACCGCGGCGACGGCGTCGCCGTACTCTGTCAGGAAATCGGCCATCACCGTGAACACGAGATTTGGCTGCCCTTCAGCGGTGAACATCCCAAAGTTGGCCTCTTCGGGGGCGGCCATTTCACCACCGCTGAGCTCGCGAATGCTCCACCACAGCCACATACGGACTTCTCGGGTGAGCGCGATCAGATACGAGCGGAGCGCATAGCGGGCCTGGTCGAGACGCGTGAGGTCGCGGACGGCAGTCCATCCCGTCTCGGTGATGTAGAGCGGCAGGTCGCAGTCGCAGTGCTCTGCCGTGGCGTCCAGAGCGTCAGCCAGGGGTATCTGTGGACCTGCGATTTCCTCGGGCGGAACGACGGGCGGGTAGGTGCCGTAATAGTGAACGCCGACCCCCTGTAAGGTCTCGAATAGGTCGGGCTCGGCCGCCACCATGTCGGCCATAAACTGCTCCTGCCCAACCACGACCGGCGAGTAGTCGATGTAGACCAGGCCGCCGCTCAGCACGACGCATTCGGGACAATTCTCGCGGATCGCCTCCGCAGCGAGCCGCGTGAGCCGGGCGTATCGGGCCGGGTCGCCACCGGGGGTGTCTGCCCAAAAGCGAAACCAGTTGTTCGGCTCGTTCCAGATCTCCCAGACGCCAATACGCCCACGATACCGCGCAGCCGCTTCTCCCGCGAATCGGGCGAAGTCCTCAAGGTCTTCAGGAGCGCACTCCTCGGCCCCGCCGACTATCGGCTCACAATCTTCCGGGTTCGCGGTGTACAGCGCGTTCCCGTGAGGGAGCAGGCCGAGCGGCTCGAAACCCTCGTCGATGAGAGCGTCGAGACGCTCGTCGGCCGTCGTCCAGTCCAGCTCGCCGCGGGTCTGCTCAATGCGGTTCCAGTCTACATAGTAGCGGATCCAGCGGAAACCGGCGTCTATGAGTTGGCTGCGGATGCCCCGGCTCGTTTCAGTGTCCCAGATATCCTCGCCCGCAGGAGAGAATCCGGTGATTTGCCGAATACCGCCCGGGTAGGCGAATTCTGCCGACGGCTCGCCGTCAGGATCCGCCATCTGTCCGTCACCGCAGCCTGCACAGGCGAGCATCACCAGTGCGGCCGGCCAAACGAGGCCGAAGAAATCCGAGTGTATGGCTGATGGTTTCATACGATTCTCGCCTCTACCGGTACCCGGTGCGATTGATGAAGCTTAATGAGTACGTGACTGTCCCGATCTTGACTGCGGGTCCTCGGCAGTCAACGACGTTGCGAATCGTCCGCAGCGATCATCCATCCGCGAACGGTCACCCTTCCGCGAACGGTCACCCGTCGCCGCATTCTCAGGCACAACGGTGTGTGTGCCACCGAACCAGCAGAATTCCGCGCTCCATCAACGACGCACAGAGCGCCCTGCACGCCTCTACCCGTCGTACCTGACCCACACATCCGCGTGATCCCGCACATAGTCCGCGACGCTACGCCCCGGCCGTCCCAGCAGCCGCTCCAGCGTCTGGTCCTCGGCGGCGCCCTGCCCGAAACGCAGCATGAAGTGCAGGATCGTCTGCACCACGATCGCGCCGCGCGGCAGTCCTCGGCGGGACAGGTGGTTGATGTAGCCGGGTACAGAAGCAGGCTCGTAAACGATGGGCCTGCCGATTGCTGAGGTCAGTGCGTCGGTCACCTCGGACCATGGGACAGGGCCAGGTCCGGCGAGCGTGTAACTCTGCCCGCAATGAAAGCCGGGCTCCGCGAGCACCAGGGCCGCGACCTCGGCGATGTCCCGCGCGTCAATCCAGTTGACGGGCTGCCTGCGCCCCGCCGGAACGTAGATGCGGTCGTCCTCTACGATGTCCTGCCGGTACGCAGTCGGCGCTTCCGCCGATTCCGCCGATTCCGCCGCTTCGCACACTCGGCGGGCTTGACCTCCGCCAACCTAATCGTATATCGACGATGAACGGATAAGCGCCGCAGAGGATGTCGCGTGACGAATACGAAGACCACAGCCTGTTGTCCCCCGGCCGAGCCTATGCCGCCGGTCCCTACAGACGAGAACGAGGCGAACGAGCACCTGGCGCGGCTGGCGAAGGCCATCGCCCACCCCGCGCGAGTGGCCATCCTGCGCTTGCTTGTTCGCAAAGAGGGCTGCATCGCCGGCGACATCGTAGACGAGCTGCCCCTCGCACAATCCACGGTCTCGCAGCACCTCAAACAGCTCAAGGAGGCCGGGATGATCCGCGGCGAAGTCGACGGACCGAGGGTCTGCTACTGCATCGAGCCGGGCACCGTCGCCCTCTTCAAGGCACTGGTCGAGGCCCTGTGATGCGCCTCCCTTCTGTGACCACCTTATCGTGTTTCGGCGATGAACGATTGCTTTACCTGTGAGGTACCGATGAACACCAGGGCGCTCTCCAACTTCGACCCCGCGATATGCTGCTCCATCGGAGTCCGCGGACCCGAAATCGCCGCCGAACGGCCGGCGCGTACCTCCCTGAAGCTCGCCGTCGACCCCCACCGAGACGTCCTGCCTGACAGCACGGTCAACGTCGCCACCTGCGCAGGAGCCGGCCGATGACCGACAACCGCTACACCGCGCACGGCGAGACAGCCCCGACTGGCCGAGCGTACGTCACAACCCTGGCAGCGACGATCCCATTCGACGGCAGCCGGACGATGGGAGACGAGGTCCCGGGGCCCGCGCATCTGCTCGCCTCTGCCCTGGCGGCGTGCGTCCTGAAGAACGTCGAGCGATTCAGCCACCTCCTGCCCTTCGAATACTCCAGGGCCACAGCCGATATCGAGCTCGAGCGACAGGACAGCCCACCCCGCATCGTGCGCGCATCGTATCGACTCGTCATCCACACCGACGAACCCGCAGCCCGATGCAGGCTGCTCCACAAAAACATCACAAAATTCGGGACCATCTCCAACACCCTCGCGCCGGCCTGCGCGCTCTCCGGCTCGATGCACGCGCGGCGCAGCAGCGGAGACATCGCAGAGATCGACAGC
The DNA here is from genome assembly GCA_030427825.1 of bacterium. Lineage (GTDB taxonomy): Bacteria > Myxococcota_A > Bradymonadia > REDH01 > REDH01 > JAUICO01. Next base: position 3,575 of record JAUICO010000120.1, read on the forward strand.
ACCCCACCCGACGAGGCTTGAACACATGGGAATCTTCGAACGCTTTCTCTCCCTCTGGGTCGCTCTCGCCATCGCCGCCGGCGTCGGCCTCGGCCTCATCGCCCCCGGGCTCTTCGAGGTCGTCGCGCGCTTCGAGTGGGCGCGGGTGAACCTCGTCGTCGCCGTGCTCATCTGGCTGATGATCTACCCGATGATGCTCAAGGTCGAGCCGTCGTGCCTCAAGGACGTCGGCAGGAAACCCAGGGGGCTCGCGCTCACCCTGGTCGTCAACTGGCTGATCAAACCCTTCACCATGGCCGCCCTCGGCGTGCTCTTTTTTCAGCACATCTTCTCCGGACTCGTGCCGGCCGAGGACGCGCAGCAGTACATCGCCGGCATGATCCTGCTCGGCGTCGCGCCGTGCACCGCGATGGTCTTCGTCTGGAGCCACCTCACGAACGGCGACGCGAACTACACGCTGGTCCAGGTGTCGGTGAACGACATCATCCTCGTGTTCGCCTTCGCGCCGATCGCCGGACTGCTGCTCGGCGTAACCGACCTCTCGGTCCCGTGGGAGACCCTGCTCGCTTCGGTGGTGATCTTCGTCGTCATCCCCCTCGGCGCGGGGATGCTGACCCACAATCGGCTGATGAAGACCGGCGGCAGCGAGGCGATCGAGCGGCTCTCAAGCAAGCTCAAGCCGACATCGATCATCGGGCTGCTGCTCACGGTCGTGCTCCTGTTCGGCTTCCAGGCCGAGACCATCATCGAGCAGCCCGGCCGTGTCGTGCTGATCGCCATCCCCCTGCTCATTCAGACCTACGGCATCTTCGCCATCGCCTATGGGCTCGCGAGACTGCTGAAGCTCCCCTTTAATGTGGCGGCACCCGCCGCGATGATCGGGGCGTCCAACTTCTTCGAGCTCGCGGTGGCCGTCGCCATCAGTCTCTTCGGCCTCGCCTCGGGCGCCGCCCTTGCGACCGTGGTGGGCGTGCTCATCGAGGTTCCGGTGATGCTCTCGCTGGTCGCCTTCGCCAACCGTACCAGGGGCTGGTTTCCGGCTCCCTCGTCCGCTTCCGCCTGAGAGAACGCCGTGCCCGGACTTCACTTCGACTCCCTCCTCTTTCTCTGCGTCGCCAACTCGGCGCGCTCACAGATGGCCGAGGGCCTCGCCCGCGACCTGTTCGGTGACGCGGTGCGCGTACAGTCAGCCGGCTCTTCGCCCTCGCGGGTCAACCCCTTCGCGATCCGGGCCATGGCCGAACTCGGCATCGACCTCGGGACCCACACGTCGAAGTCGGTGCAGACCATCGACCCCGAGAGCGTCGACCTCGTGATCACGCTGTGCGCCGAGGAGGTCTGCCCCGTGTTTCTGTCGAGCGCACCGCGCATTCACTGGCCGGTGCAGGACTGCGACCGCAGCGGCGAGGACCTCACCGACGAGGAGCGTCTGCACCACTTCCGCGTCGCGCGCGAGCAGATCCGCGCCCGCCTCGATGAGCTCGCCACGCAACGCGAGGTCCCCGAAGGGCCCGAGGACAGGCAGCCGTCCATCCTGATGGAGGACGCATGAAGCACGAACCCTCGCGACCGTGCGTACTGGACGCCTGGCAGGAACATGAGAGCGAGCTCCGAGGATGGCTAATCCACCGGGTTCAAGGAGACCGCGCGCTCGCTGACGACCTCCTGCAGATCGTGTTTCTGAAGGCGTTGAGACAGGGGCGGCGCTTCTGCGACGTGGAGCGCACGCGGTCATGGCTCTTCACGACCGCCCGGAACACGGTCGTGGATCACTTCCGCCTCTTGAAGAAGCAGGTGCCGGTGCCCGACGACATGAGCGCACACGTCGACGTGATGCCGCCGGTGGACCTGCTTGCCCAGTGCCTTCCGCGAGCGCTTGATGAGCTTGGGGACAAGGACGCAGACGTCCTGCAGCGATGCGACCTCGAGGGCATGGCGCAGGCCGAGTACGCGCGACTGCACGGACTCTCTGTCCCGGGAGTCAAGTCACGACTCCAGCGCGCACGACGACGCCTGGGCGAGCACCTCACCCGGGTGTGCCGGGTGAGGCGCGACCAGAGTGGTCATGTTTGCTGCTTCGTCCCGCGCGAGTCGGTTGACGGCGAGTCCATCTAAGAAATCTGCAGAAAATGAGCATCCATTGGCGGAGTTGTTCGTCCCCACGTTGAGGCTGGTCCTACAGCCCGAGGAGACGAAGATGTCCGCGTTGCTTTCGACAATCAGAAAGGCCCCACGACGCCACCCGCTGCCGGCGGTCGCGCTTGGCGCGGCGCTCTGGGTGCTCGCGTACTCTCAGCTCGAGCCGCTATCGTTCGCCCTGGTTGAGGCGCTGCCGATCGCCTCCGACACACGTCTCGCCGGCGCGCTCCAGTTCTTCCTCTACGACGCGCCCAAGGTGTTGATGCTGCTGACCGCCGTGGTGTTCGCCATGGGGGTGGTGCACACCTTCATCTCGCCCGAGCGCACACGCGCGATACTCTCCGGCCGAAGAGCGGGAGCTGGGAACGCGATGGCCGCGAGCGTGGGCATCGTCACGCCCTTCTGCTCCTGCTCCGCTGTTCCCCTCTTCATCGGCTTTCTACAGGCGGGCGTTCCGCTCGGTGTCACGTTCTCGTTCCTCATCGCGGCTCCCATGGTCAACGAGATCGCCCTGGCGATGCTCTTTGCCCTCTTCGGTTGGCGCATCGCGATCCTGTACCTCGTCACGGGACTGCTCATCGCGATCATCGCCGGCATGATCCTCGGCGCGCTTCGACTCGACGACTGGCTGGAGGACTGGGTCCTCGAACTGAGGTCACGTCCGGCTGCCACCGTCGGCTCAGTCGCGTTGACATGGAGCGATCGTATCGAGAGCGGCTGGGGGTACGTCCGCGAGATCGTCGGCAAGGTCTGGATCTATGTCGTCGCGGGCGTCGGGCTCGGCGCCGCCATCCACGGCTACGTGCCGGAGGACTTCATGGCGACCATCATGGGAAGCGACTCGTGGTGGTCGGTTCCGGCCGCAGTAGTGCTCGGCATTCCGATGTACACGAACGCTGCCGGCGTCATCCCGATCGTCGAGGCGCTGCTTGCGAAGGGAGCATCCCTGGGCGCTGCGCTCGCGTTCATGATGAGCGTCATCGCCCTGTCCGCCCCCGAGATGATCATCCTGCGCAAGGTGCTCAAGCCGAAGCTCATCGCCACCTTCGTCGCAATTGTCGCCACAGGCATCCTGCTCGTCGGCTTCGTTTTCAACCACGTCCTCTGACCCGGCTCAGAGTGCATTTCCCCGGAGGAATCCCCATGAAGAACATCAAGGTACTCGGCAGTGGCTGCAAGAAGTGTCGCGTCATCACCCAGAACATCTCCGCCACTGCGGAGCGGCTCGGCGTGGAAATCGAGCTGGAGAAGGTCGAGGACTACGCAGAGATCGTGAGCTTCGGGGTGATGGCGACGCCGAGCGTCGTCGTGGACGGGGTCGTCGTGCACGCGGGCGGCATACCGACAACGAAGATGATCGAGGGCTGGATTCGTTGACCGAGCCGTAGCACAGCGATGTAGCCGTGTATGACAACGTTCGGTCGTCTTTTGCACCGGCCCGCCGCGCGCGCCCCACACACGAAACATGAGACACATACAAGCGCATCGCCCTGCCCTTTGGGAGACGAGTTCCAGGCGCCCGACCGGCAGGGCATGCACCGCATCCCGTACCCCCTACACACAGGATGTTTGCTATCGCCCACACGGACTCGGCGACGGCACAGTGGAGTGATCAGCAGAGGTGCGTGGGCAGGTGCCCAGCGCGAGAACGTCCAAACATCGGGCGCGCCCAATGTATTGCCCACAACATCACTTACGGTTGCAGCAATCTCGACCGTGTAGGTCCCCTGCGCTCCCCAGTTGTCGGAACCGCTGCCCTTGGGATAAATCTCCCACTCCGGATCATCAAAGCGGAAGCTGTTCGTACTCCTGAAGATTGCCCGGCGAAGGTAGATTTACTCGTTGCGGTCGACGCAGTCAGCGAAGTCGGCGAAGGGACCCGTGGAACAGGCGTGCGAAGGACCGTCGCTCAGTCTCGGCGGCTCACCGCCGAAGGAGCTGCATTCCCACTCGCTGTTCGATGTTCCGTTGAAGCAATCCGCCAGCGCTGAGAACTCAGCGAGACATGCACTGACACCGGGCTGGCCTGCCTGCCCCAGGTACTGATTCAAACATGTCTGCTCCCCCTGCGGTTGCGTACACTGCAGAGCGCTCGCGGCTCGTGACATCTTAGAACAGATGATCTCAGCCGACTCACGAAATGAGCGGGCGGTTGACGTGTCTACGACCGGCCCGTCGTAGGCGCCGTCGAAGCCATTCGCCGAGCCGCAATGCGACTCGTTCTGGCCGCCACACCAGCCACTGGTCGAGCAGCAACGATTCTCGCCACACACCGCGCCCTCAAAGTCCGGACCACATCGATTGTCGGAACGCTCTGTGGTGCTCTCACAGCCGACCACCAGCGCAAGGAGCGCGAGCGCCAGTCCGGCTACGTTGAGCGCGAAGCCGGCCCTTCTCACGAGGCCACGCGCCGAGCGCCTCGGCGCCACGCCGGCTGTATTGTTTTTGCTGCCCTGTCGATTTCTGTCACTCATAAACGCCTCCCCATTGGTGCCTGTCAAAGTATACGATTTGCCGTTTGTGAAACCGCCCGCTCACAGCCGAGCGACGGGGTTGCGGCAGCTCCCCGTTGCCGTCCCGCTGCGCGAACACAACCAACCTGCTCTCAGTTCTCGCTGAGACACTGCAGCAGGTCGCCCAGCTCCTCGTTGCAGTCAACGGAGAGGTTGAACGTTGGATTGTCACCCGCAAGGTCCGCGCATTCCCACGCCGCGATCGGCGCGTCATCCTGGCAGTCGATCAGGTCGTTGATCTTGAGGTTGCACGAGGCCGAGGTGTCCGCACCGCGGCAGTTCTCCAGACACTGGTCCGTCGAGATGCGAGTCTCGCAGCCCAGCTCATCGTTGACCCGCGCGATAGTGTCGCACTGTTGCTTGCAGTCCGCTCCCAGGCTGTCGCAGCCGACAAGAAGAATCGCACCGGCCACGCAGGCTACAAGTAATAGCATTGATGATCGCAATTCAGACTCCCGATCTGTCGTAGTCGCGCCGGAGGAAAGTCCCGGCGCTGTCATTGGTTACGCAATACGGCGCCGAACCCCATCACGATAACTCGACCTTTTCGGCACGACCCTGCGGATTCGTTGACAGCCGCAGGGGCCCATGCCACCGGATCCGCTGCGAATTTCGCAGAATTCACCGAGTGTGCGCCGGCAGGCCGACGCTGGGCGGGACCGGCGCTTCACGACCTCACTCTCTCCCGATCAGAGGACCGCGAAGCCGTGAGCACACCTCTCGAAAGCGCAGCGAGGACCGAACTGTCGGCGGGTCAGATGACGGATCTCGCATATGACCGTCTCCGTACCATCGCGCAGAATATCTTTGCGTCGAAGACGCCCGGAGCCATGCTGCAGCCGACCGCGCTGGTCCATGAAGCCTACCTGAAGATCGCGGAATACGACTCGGAGCTCTTTGAGGACTACGAGCACTTCGTTTCCGTTGCGGTGCGTGCAATGCGTCAGGTGCTGGTAGACTACTTCAGGCGCCGCAGTTCACTACGTCGTGGCGGCGATCTTCAACAGATTACGTTGAAGGACATCGCGGACTACTCGGACGAGTCCACGGTGGATGTGATCGAACTCGACGCGGCGTTGAATGAGCTCGCAGCCCTCTCGGACCGACAGGCGCGTGTCGTAGAACTCAAGTTCTTCGGCGGCTTCACCACGCCGGAGATCGCAAGGGCGACCGGGGTGTCGGGCGCCACCGTCGAGCGTGACTGGCGCGCCGCCAGGGCCTGGCTTCGGGTCCGCCTGCGCGACGTCGCCGAGGGCTTCTGATGCACCGACTGCCGGAGGCAGCGTGAGCGCGTCTGTTGACCGCGCCGCGCACATGGCTCTCACCGCTCTCTTTAACGAGCTGTGTGACGCGTCTGATCAAGTAGCCGAGCGTCGACTCGCAGAGCTTCGAGTGCGACATCCGGAACAGGCCCGTCAGCTGCAACAGCTGCTCGCCGCGGACCGCCAACCGACGGACTATCTGGACGAAGTCGGAGGCGCCGCGCTTATCGCAAGGCAGCTGTCCGGTCTGATCCTGGATGAACGCTGGCAACTCAAAGAGATCGTCGGCAGAGGAGGCGGCGGAGAAGTCTGGCGCGGTACAGACCTGTCGACGGGGGACGATGTCGCCGTAAAGATCATCAAACCCACCCTCCTCGACAGTCCCCGAGAGCTGCGGCGATTTCGGCGCGAGTTTCGCGCTCTCTCGCAACTACAGCATCAAAATTGCCTGCGAGCGCTTGGGGAAGGCGCGCTCGGCGAGGACCATGTGCTGGCCGGGCGACCGCGTCGTTTTATCGTCACGGAGTGGGTCTCCGGCGGGACCCTCGAGACTCTGTTCGGGGCGCCGAACGAAGCACTTGTCGACATCCTCATTCAGCTGGCATCAGCCCTTGACTATGTCCATCGGCAGCAGATTGTGCACCGGGACCTGAAGCCTTCGAATGTCCTCGTGACAAGGCACACGCCGCCAACGGTGAAGCTCGCCGATTTCGGTATTGTGAAGCTGCGAGAGCACGCGGACACAGAACAAACAGAAGCGGGGTCTCTGATCGGAACCCTCGACTATCTGAGCCCTGAGCAGGCACGCGGAAAGTCCGCTGACCCGCGCTCTGACATCTACGCCTTTGGATGCATCATGCACTTTCTCTGGGCGGGCAGCGTACCCTTCCAGGGTACACGCATGGAGCGGCTGTGGTCCCGGGCACATCACGACGCGACGCCCCTTGCCGAGCGTGCGCCGCACGCGCCGCATGAGCTGTGTGCCCTCGCCGACGCCATGCTGCGGAGGGATCCGGATCACCGACCGCAGAGCGCATACGACATCCTGTTACGTCTGCGTGAGATACAGGCGGCCCCCGACCTCTCGAATCAGGAAGGCGCTCCGAGGCAGCCGGCCGGCCCGGCATACGGCGGCTTTATCTATGACGCCGGACTCGTCGGGCGCGACAACGAGATGGCCGCTCTCACTACACACGCGGGCGAGGTACGCAGGGGGAGTGGCCCGGCACTGTTGGCAACGATCGGCCACGCAGGCGTTGGGAAGACAAGTCTGGTTGAGGCGTTCTCCGCACGACTCCGGGCCGAAGGTTGGTTGCTCGTCTCGGCACAAATGCGCCGCGAGGGCCCGGGGCCCTTTGCCCCCTTTCCTGCCATCATGGCGCGGGTCTCAGCCTTCCATGACGCCGCTTCCGGTTTCGACGACACCGCCGTGCTCACCACCGACCGAAGGGCAGAGTCGGACTTCCTCCAGGCACAGCGTCGCCACGCCGAGAATATCGTCGCGGCGCTAAGCGAGCTGCAGTCCGAGCAACCGATCTGCATCCTCATTGAAGACTTTCACTTCGCAGGTACCGGCGCGTATGGGGTGCTTGAACAGCTGCTCACCGCCGCCGGGAAGGCAGCACTCAGCCTGCTGATCCTGGTGACCGCCAGGCCCGAAGTGACAGCTGACATCGCGGCGCTTCGCGGCGCGCAGATCCTGCCACTTCGACCGCTCGCCGACGACGACGCGGAGAAGCTGGTCGCTCGCATGCTTGGGACTCCGGTGCCGAGCCTTCCGAACATCCTGCGCCAGACGCTGGTCACGGAAGCGCGCGGGTACCCGCTCCTGCTGCGAACCGCTGTGCAGAACCTTGTGCACACAAAGGCGCTGTACAGAGACAAAGGCGGCTGGCAGTTCCGCGCCGGCTCGTCGCCGGATCAGGCGATCGCGTCACTGCTCGATGAGCGCCTCGCGTCCCTGCAGGCAACGACAGCGGACATCCTCTCTTCGGCCGCGCTCATCGGCGTCCGCTTTGATGCGGACCTGCTGATGGATGCCACTGGCATCGGCGAACAGGACCTGGCCGATGCACTCTCAGACGGGGTGGCGGCGGCGGTGCTCTGCGCCGACGAAGACACGGACGCCGGACTCGACGTGTACCGGTTCACACATGCCCGGCTCGCCGAGCTGCTCGTGAAAGGACTCGGGGACTCAGACGCGGCGAGGCGCCACGACGCGATCGCAAAGGCCCTCGTCCTCCGTGGCGACGGCTCCGCGGCACAGCTCGCCCACCACTACGGCAAGGGCAGCGATTGCAGCCTTGCGGTCACCCATCTGCGAGTCGCGGCGGACGAAGCAAACAGGGCCCGCGATGCCAGCGCGGCAGCGCGGCAGCTGGCCCAGTTGTGCCGCCGCCTTGAGGAGGTCCCCGGGCAGGCAGCTGCACGCCGGCTCGCCGCCGCTCGGGAGGAGCTTGCAGATGCGCTGATTATCTCGGGCGGCTACGACGCCGCTGCGTCCCTGCTGCGGGGCCTCGAAGCAGAAGCCACGTCGCGCCATGACCGCGGTAGATTGCTGAGCAAGCGGGGCCAGACTCTGCTCCGCACCGCCCACCCCGGCGACGGCGTCCGAGCGTTGCATGGGGCCGTCGTGTTGTTGGGAGACCGCCGGCAGGCGACCCGCGCCGGGCGACTTGTACGCATGACTTGGGATGTCCTGACAGGCGTCGTCGCGCACTTCTTTCCCGCGTTCAAACCTCGCCCGGATCTGATCGCGCTCGGCAGCGCGCACCGCGAACTGGCGGTGATGTATCGCTGGATCGACCTCTATGACTCGACCGCACACCTCGCCCGATTCTATCGTCTCGCAAATCGACGAGCGCCGGCAGAGTTCCGGGTTGACGCACACGCGATGGCCTCGATGCTCTTCTCGCTGATTTCGGTTCCCTCGGCGGGGAAGTTCCTCCAGGAGCGAGCGCGCGAATACGCGACGGCCTCCGGAGACATCGTCGGACTCGCACGGCTGAACATCATCCAGGGTGCCTGCGAAGCCCTCCTCAACGACAACGCAAACGCCCTGAAACGCATCGACCGGGGCGTCGCGCTGGCACAGGAATCCGGTGACCGATGGCTGCTGTGTTTCTGCCTGTCCGGTCGCGCCTGGATTCGCGGCATCGTCGGCTCTGTCCCGCAGACCTATGAAGAATTTGATGAAGCCGCCACCCTCGCCGAGGAGATCGGCGCGGTCTGGTTGCGGGCCGACGCGCAGTGCGGAAAAATGCTCACCGGTGTCGTCAGCGGAAAGGTCAGCGAAGCCCGGAGCATTGGCCGCGAGCTGCTCTGCTCCGACGTACGCCTGTCATTCCCCGTGTTTGAGCAGCTGGCGGTTGAAGGACTCGCCGCAGTCGCCCTCGTTCGAGGCCGCTTCGGGGACGCGGTGACCGGCTTTCAGCGCGCGCACGAGCTGCTCGTGCGTCACCGCATACGAGAAGGTTGGGGGCGCC
>JAUICO010000121.1 GCA_030427825.1 bacterium
TGGCACGACGACGTGCACAGAGACGCTCTGCGGTCCGACGTCTTCAGTCGCGATGGAGTTCACGGTGGAGCCGACCTCATACCGTGTCCCATCAACGCTGAGCCAGGCGTCGAAGCCCGCGATCTCGCCCAGAATGTCGAACCCGATCACGACACGCCCTGCGGCGAGCGCCTGCTGCGCTGCAAGGGGCGACAGCTCTCCCTCTACCAGCACGTAGTTCGAAAACCACGACATCATGCGACGGTAGCTGTCCATGCGCTCCCCATCGCCGCCGTCGCTCGAGAACACATTCTGGTGTGCATCCGTACCGGCGGTTCCAACCACAGGCCGCTCCTGGATAAGATGCGCCCAGTGGGCGAGCGATGGCCGGTTGTCGTCGAGAAAGAGCAGCATCGCGAGGTCCGGGTGGACCTGAGTCGTTCCGAAGAGAAAGGCAGAAAGATCCGCGTAGGGAGCCGCGGGGTCCAGGCCCAGGGAGTCCTCACGAATGTTGGGGTCGAGGTTCGCGTGCAGCTGATAGACCTCGAAGCCATCGAGCTCGACCGCGCGCATCTCCGCAAGGGAGCGCTCCTCGGCGTGGGCCTGCCAGACGAGCGCGCCGACGCTGCGAAACGCCTCGACCGCTTCTGCGTCGCGGTTGTTGTGAATGCGCGCGCGTTCACTCTCGTCAGCGGCCGTGTATGCTTCAAGGCCGAGGGGCATCAGTCGATCTTCGGTTCCGGTACGTACGATGACGTTGTGGCCGTTTTCGCAGGAAATCCGGTTAGCGATCGGGTCGCCACCGACGTTGGTCAGCAGCGTGTCATTGTTTGTTTCGTCGTAGAGTAGCGCATCAATGAATGGCACCTCTACCTGGTGTTCAGGGTGGTCGGTCAGCCAGGCTACGTCGATGCGTGTTGTGCAAAGCGCGGCGCGCAGGTCATCCACACAGGGCTCGTTATACCCGCCGTCAGGCCGCGGCTCGCCGTCACAGGCATCGTGGGAATGTGTGGAGTGAAGATGCACAATCGAACGCACCCATGTGTGGCGTGCGGGCGCCGGCCACTCGGTCGCGCCGGTGTAGGTTCGGCGATAGTCGCGGGGCCCGACCACAGCGTCGGCGTTCGCGTCACCCGGGGCGGTGTCGTCGACATTCGGGGTGTCGTCGACGTCGGCGTCGCCCACTGTATCGTGCTCGGTGTCAACTTCGGCGTCGGCATTGCTGACGTCGGACCCGCCGTCGTCAGATGAGCAGGCGCCGAGTACGACGGTGAGAAGGCCGACAATGAGCCCGCCAATTATCACGCTGCCGGCGAGGTTCTTCTTCATGCCGCACATGTAACACATCGCACCGTCCGGTCTACACGCCCCAGAAGAGTGGAATCGTGAGCATGGCGACCATGAAGCACAGCAGCGCCATGGGGACACCGATCTTCACGAAGTCACTGAAGCGATAGCCGCCCGGGCCGTACACCATGAGGTTGGTCTGGTATCCGAGGGGCGTAATGAAGCTCATCGACGCCGCGATCGCGACCACAACGGCGTAGGGGCGGGGGTCGCGCTCAAGCGATTCGGCGGTGGTAATCGCGATGGGCAGAATCAGCGCCGCCGCCGCCGCGTTTGTCATGATCTCTGTGCAGATCGTCGACAGCACATAGAGCACGGCGAGCATGATCCACGGCCTGAAGTCGGAGAATATCGCGACGATCGAGGTCGCGACGATATCGGCGAGGCCGCTGTTGGCTACCGCAGCGCTGATACCGAAGGACGCAGCGATGGTGATGAGGACGGTCAGGTCCAGAGAGCGGCGAGCCGCAGAGACGCGAATGCAGCCGGTAAGGACAAGCAGCATGGCGGCGATACTGGACGCCATCAGCGTTCCCATTGTCCGCGTGCCCATGAGCGCGACCATCGTCAACGCGATCCCCAGCGCCAGCGGCGCCATCTTGTAGTTCGGACGCTCGGACTCTTCGACCTGAGCCACGAGGTAGAAATCCCCCTGATTCGCCCACGCCGATCGGAAGCCCTCGGCGGCTTCGACCATCAGGGTATCGCCGGCGCGCAATACAACGTCGCCCAGCTTCCTGTGCAACCGTGTGCCGCCGCGATGAACGGCGATTACAGCGGCATCGTATCGGCGGCGAAAGCGAGCGTCCCGCAGGTTGCGACCGATCAGCGGGGAGTTGTTGGAGACAACCACTTCAAAGAGCCGGCGACCGAGATCGGAGCGGGCGCTGGCGGCGCTGCCGTCTTCGGCGACGGGAACCAGTCCCTGTGTCTTCTGCAGGTCGACGACGGTGTCTGCGATGCCGACGAAGGTAAGGCGGTCGCCCTCTCGAACCATGTCGTGCGGTCGAACCGGAGCAATCATGCGCCCGGCGCGCTCGATTTCGGCGAGGAAGAGGCCGCGCAGTCCGCGAAGCCCGGCGCGCTCAACCGACTTGCCGATGTGGGGACAATCTTCCTGCACCTCAAGAGTAACCGCGTATTCGCGTCGGTTCTCGGAGACCGATTGTTCCGGTGAGCTTCGGTCAGGCAGCAGCCCGCGTCCGGCGGTCAGAAGAAACACGATTCCGAGGACCGTCGCCGGGACACCGACCACGGACAGCTCAAACATTCCAAAGGGCTCGTAACCCCACTCTTCGAGCAGGCCCGAGACCACGAGGTTCGTCGATGTTCCAATCAGGGTGCAGGTGCCACCGAGGATCGCTGCGTAGGACAGGGGGATCAGAAAGCGCGAAGGCGACTGGCCGTGGCGCAGGGACCAGTCCCTCGTCAGCGGCGTCAGCATCGCGACGATCGGGGTGTTGTTCAGAATGCTCGACATCGCTGCTGTCGGCACAATGAGCCGCGCGAGGACACGCTTTCGATCCAGATTGCGACCAAACATGAAGCTGGTTGCGAGGGTCAACGCTCCGGTTTCGCGCATCGCTGCAGACACGATAAAGAGCATGCCGATAGTTAACACCTGCGGATTGTTAAACCCGCTGGTCGCTTCGTCGGTGGTGATAATTCCGCGCGCCCACAAAGTGATCAGCGCCGCACAGATAACGATATCTGTACCGAGCAGCTCTCGCACCAAAGCGACAAACATGATCCCAAGCACGAGCAGGGTAAACCAGCCGTCGACGCCGACACCAAACATCAACTGTGCCTCAATGTTTGCATTGGTGCGGCGCTCATAAGAGCAGACCTGCGATGTTGCCGGTCATCCACGCGGCGATCGTACCTGCGGCGACGGCACGCAGTCCAAGCTTCGCAAGATCCTGCCTTCGCTCGGGCGCGATGCCACCGATGCCGCCGATCTGAATCGCGATAGAGCTGAGGTTCGCGAATCCACACAGACCATAGCTGGCGATGATCGCCGTTCGGCCACTGATGGCGCCGTCAGCGGTGAGATTCATCAGCGAGAAATATGCATAGAATTCGTTGAGGATTGTCTTTTCGCCGTAGAGCCGACCCAGCTCCGTCGCGTCTGCAACGGGCGCTCCGGTCAGCAGCGCGATCGGTGTAAAGACATATCCAAGGATACGTTGCAGCGTGATTGTCTTCCACACGGTCACTTCTGCGGCGTCCGGCACCGCTTCGTAGATCGACTCGATGCAGCCCATGCGATCTTCCAGGGCGATACGCACGACACTCGGATCACAGGACTGCGCGAGCGCATCCGGCATCGCCAGCCCACTGGCGGACATCTCGGCGATGAGCCCCTTCAGCGCGACGCCGTGCTGAATGTAGAAAGGGATGGCGATGATGAAGTTGAACATGGCTACCAGCGCTACAAACGCCAGGAGCATGGCCCCTACATTCAGCGCGAGCGAGAGGCCGTCGGCGGCACCGCCTGCTGCGGCATCGATGATATTTGCGTGTGTGGACTTCGGCAGATCACCGGCTGCGCCCATCGTCTCCGGGGTGTCGGTCTCAGGGTACATCACCTTGGCGACGACAAGCGCTGCGGGTGCGGACATGACGGAAGCAGCCAGCAGGTGGCCGGCGATGTCCGGGATATACTGCTGCAACATCCCGATGTAGGCCGCCATCACGCCTCCCGCGACCGTGGCGAACCCGCCGGTCATCACAGCCATGAGCTCGGACATCGTCATCTTGCCGACATAGGGCCGCACCATCAGAGGCGCTTCCGTCTGTCCTACGAAGATGTTTGCCGCCACGCTGAGGGTCTCGGCGCCCGAAGTGCCCATCGTCTTCTGCATGCCGGCGGCGACCAGCTGTACGATCCGCTGCATGACCCCTGCGTGATACAACAGGGCCATCAGCGACGAGAAGAACACGATCGTCGGCAATACGTCGAAGGCGAAGTTGAGGAACGAGGGCATGACCTCGCCGTTGTTCGCGAAGCTGCCGAAGAGCAGCTTGTTGCCTTCCTGGGTGAAGCCCAGGACGTAATTGAAGCCCTCGCCGACGACCCGAAACACGGCCTCGCCGACCGGCGTCTTCAGGATGAGCAGGCCCAGCGCGAGCTGCAGCGTCATGCCGACCCCGACGAGGCGCCAGTTGATCGCCTTGCGGTCGGTTGAGAAAAGGACCGCGATCCCGACGAACGCGAAGACGCCGATGAGAGAGATGAGCCTCTGATAGATCGGAGTCTGTACTACGACGGCGGGCTCGGCCTCGTCGGATCCGGCGGCGGGCTCGGCCTCGTCGGATCCGGCGGCGGGCTCGGCCTCGTCGGATCCGGCGGCGGGCTCGGCCTCGTCGGCACCTGCAGCGTCGCTGTCATCCGCAGCGGCATCACCTGCAGCTCCGGCCTGTTGAACAGGCGACTCGGCGTTCTGGGCCATCACCGCGTTGGCGTCGTCGACGTCACCCCCGAAGAGGGCGCCTCCGGCCGTCAGGACGAAGAAGGTCACGGCAAGGGCGACAACAAAGCCTCTTAGCGCGAAGGATAGCGTGCGACGCGAAGTCATGCTGTCGTTCCCCGGACCTGAGCGGCGCGCAACGCACCTGTGAGTTTGGCAGAGACCGGACCATCGCCCCCTGCCTGCCGAAGGTCAACCCGCTGCGTTGATGTCGACCCCGGGGCCGGCCTTCAGGTGCAGATCCAGCTGCGGGTAGGAGATCTCAATGCTCTCTGCTTTCAGCGCGTCCCACACCGCGAAGCGTAGGGTCGTATTGTTTTCTTCGATCGCCCAGGGCCGGGCCATCCGGACGCTGACTTCGAAGACCAGCGCCGAGTCACCGAAGTCCTCGAAGTGGACCTCCGGGTCGCTGAATTCGTCGCCACTGCAGGCGGCGGACGCGCACGCGCCGAGCACCCGGTATACGTGATGTGGATCTGCCTCGTAGCTGACGCCGACGAGAATGCGCAGGCGACGGCCCGGGTCGCCGGTCGTGAAGTTGTTCACTACCGAGCTGACCAGAATTGAGTTCGGGACGATCAGGAAATCCTGATCAAGGGTCTCAACCAGGGTCGTACGGATGCGAATGTCGGCGACGCGAACCTGCCGGTCAGAGACGGTGATGACGTCCCCGGGGCGGATCGAGCGCTCCATGATGAGGAGGACCCCCGAGACAAAGTTCTCGACGATATTCTGCATGGCGAAGCCGAATGCGACGCCGAAGATCGCGCTGGCTGCCACCAGGGCGCCCATGTCGACGCCCACAGCCGCGAGGGCCGTGCCGAAGCCGATGAGCACAACAACGTAATGGACCAGGCGACCCGTGACCCGTGCTGCCGCGTCGTTTTCGTTGCCGTCCTCCCGCATCTTACGGCGCAACGCGCGCCGGGCGACCGTCGAAACAACGAATGTCGCAGCGAGAATCGATCCACAGAGAATCAGGGTGACCGACGTGAAGGAGGTTCCGCCGACACTGAAGAGTTCGTCGTTCAGCATGTAGTTCGAGAAGCGCGGGTGGCGCGCGTGGTCTGTCTCAGGAGGGGGGGCAGTGCACGCAGGTCGGGGTATCGTCAAGCGCCGACGAGTCGCTACCGCGATGAATCGCAGCCCGCCTCCGCGACCACTGCTGCAAGGTAGGTGCTGTGCTTTGCGCGTCGTACGGCTAGACTCAGCGGTGAGCCTTTCTCGGGAGTGTACAGTGAGCGAATCCGGAATCGCCGAATACGAGTTGGTGGAGAAGGCCGCGGCGTACATCGCCGAGCGGACGGGACGACGGGCAGACCTTGCGCTGATCCTCGGGTCGGGGCTTGGGGCGTGGGCAGATACGATCAGCGATGCGGTCGCGGTGCCCTACGACGAGATCCCCGGCTTTCACATGAGCAGCGTTGCGGGGCACGCCGGCAGGCTGGTGCTGGGGCGCGCGGGGACCGTCGATGTCGTCGCGATGCAGGGGCGTGTACACGCCTATGAGGGTGTGAGCGCGGCGCAGGTCGTGCGGCCGCTGCGCACGATGTGGAAGCTTGGCGCGGGTACGGCCATCGTTACGAACGCCAGCGGCGGGCTGGACCCGCAGCTGGCTCCGGGCTCCCTCGTGTTGATCCGGGATCACATCAACCTGAGCGGGAACACCCCGCTTACGGGGCCGAATGACGAGCGCTTCGGGGCGCGCTTCCCCGACATGACGCACACGTGGACGCCTGAGCTGCGCGCGGTCGCAAGGCGAGCAGCAGCCCGGATCAATGTCGCTGTCCACGAAGGCGTGTACGCAGGTGTGGCCGGTCCCTCGTACGAGACTCCCGCCGAGGTACAGATGCTACGCCGCGCAGGCGGCGATCTGGTAGGCATGAGCACCGTGCTGGAAGCGATCGCAGCGAGCCACCTTCGCATGCGCCTGCTGGGAATCTCGTGCGTAACAAACCACGCGGCTGGGATCGTCGACGAGGCGCTGAACCACGAAGACGTGCAGCGCGTCGCGGCCGAAGCTCGCGGCAACTTTCAGCGACTCATCGATGCCATCATCGAAGAGCTCGGTACCACATGAGCGACGAACAGGCTTTGATCGACGCCGCGCGGGCTGTGCGGGACAACGCGTGGGCGCCCTATTCGCGCTTTCGCGTCGGCGCGGCGTTGCGCACCTCATCGGGATCGATGCACGTCGGCTGCAACGTCGAGAATGCGACCTACGGCGCGACGGTCTGTGCCGAGCGCAACGCGGTCGCGGCGGCGGTCGCAGCGGCGGAGCGAAGTTTTGAGGAAATCGCGATCGTGACCGACACATCGCCGCCTGCGATGCCCTGCGGGATCTGCCGACAGGTCCTGGCGGAGTTTGGCCCTGACCTGCGAATCATTTCGACGAACCTGTCCGGCGAAGTCGCACGCACCACGATCGGTGAGCTGCTGCCGAGCGCCTTCTCCGGGGCGGACCTTTGCGACGATCGTCCGCGCTGAGCGACCGGGGAATGGTCGCAGGCCGGGGTCCTGCTGTGCGCCCGCGTAAATCGCCGGAAAGTGCCATGAATACTTGGCAATGCCCATAATGCAGTCTACGTTGTCAGCCATCCACACGTAGCGCCGAGACACAGAGGATTGCGGTTACGACCGCCTGTGCACCGGCTCCTTAAGCATCCATCGCACTGAATGCGCCTTGCAGCGCATCGTACCAGGCAGGTTGCGTGGGATACGTTCGCGCCGGCGCGCGGAAAATTAAACAGAAGTTCCAGAGCATGCCATGATGATTCGCAGTACCCAGCAGAACAGGAGACGAGCAATGTGGACCACAGCTTCACTGTCGGACAGCGCACGCACCGGCGCATGGGCGATCGCCCTTGCAAGTGTGCTCTCAATAGCGGGAGTGATCACAGCGAACGATGCAGACGCGATCTGCCTCAGCGGTACAACGCTGCAGCTCGACACGCCTGTGGCGGGCAGCAACAACAACACGGGGGACGACAACGACTCCTGTGGCTCCGAGTGCAACGACACCGGCTTCCTTTTCACGGCGCCGACAGCTGGAACCTACCGCTTTGACGTGACGTCCGCGTCAGGCAATCCGGTCCTTCAGGTCCGCGATGGCGCCGGCTGTGGTGGTGCCTCCCTGGGCTGCGTGAATGCGGAGGGAGGCGGTGGCGACGAAACACTCACCCTGAATCTCTGTGAAGGTCAGCAGGTCACCGTGATCGTCGACACCTACGACTTCTTCGGCGGCTTCTTCGGTTGTGGTGGCGACGGCACCTTTACGATCGAGGCGACTGACGTCACCAATGCCTCTGACCCGCCGCGCTTCTGCGGCCTGCAGCCCCTGCTCAGCCCGGTGAATCGCAACGGCGCCGTTGAGTTCATCGGCAACAGCACCGGCACCGACACGGCAGAGGAAGACGGCGAATGCACCAACTACACGCGGCCGAACGGAACTACGTACACACCGGACGCTACCAACTGGACGGAGAATGGATCGACCGCAACCCTCGACGTGGTCGACGACGCCACGGTGTACCAGGCGCACCTGATCTGGGGCGGCCGCTGCGATGTGATGGGCGCCGACCCGCAGGCAGAGTTTGTCAACTTCACACCGCCCGGCGGCAGCGCGACACAGGTGACCGCCGATGGCTATGGCATCGATGGCGACGGTGCCCGCGACTACTGCGTGATGTGGGCTGACGTCACAGCGCTGATGCCCTCCAACCTCGATGGCCTCTACACCGTCGGTCACATCAAGCATGACTGCGGCACCGGCGACGCCACCGACAGCGGCGGATGGACCCTCGCGCTCGCGTACGAGAGCCCGACCTCGCCTCTGCAGAATCTGAGCATCTACGCGGGCGCCAACAATACAGACGGCTCCAACCCGACTGACCTGATCACCATTCCGAACCTGTGCACAAGCAGCGCCGGCGACGTTGAAGCAACGGTGTCAGCGAGCTCCGTAGAAGGCGACGCTGATCTGACCGGCGACTCCTTTCGCTTCTGTGACCAGGCCTCGCTGCCGGACGGATGTCGACTCGACGATTCCTCGGGCAATCACACCGCGGACAACTTCTTCGTCTCCAACAACGACGGAGCGACCGCGCCTTCGGATGCGGCATCACACGGTTGGGACACCGCCAACGCGAACGCGACCAACCAGCTCTCCAACTACGCCGGCTCGCTCGTTACCGCCTACGCGCGAGGCACAACGAACGGCGACGTCTACACGATCTCGGGCATCGGTATCGACATCGAGCTCGGACAGCCCCTCTTTGACCCGAACAGCCTCAGCGGCACCATCATCTCAACCGGTGTCGCACCGGTCGGTGGAACCATCGACTACACGGTCACCTTCGTCAACGAGGGGACCGAGAGCCTGAACAATATGGACTTCGTGATGGCTCTGCCCACGGGCCTTTCCCTGGAGCCCGGAACGGGGCCGAACTTCATGTATGCCTGCCCCGCGGGCAGCGCGACTGTACAGACCTCAGACGCCGGCATGACCTCCGGCGTGTCGCTTCCCGGCAGCATCGCTCCGGGCGAGGCCTGCCTCTTTCAGTTCACCGTCGAAGTGCAGCCCGGCGCTCCCAACAACATCGAGACCCAGGCCTGCCTCAGCGGTGCCGCGTCCGCGTGCGGCCAGCCCGGCCCGACGGTCTCTGCCTGCCTCGAAGAGGAAGTGGTCGTCGTACCGATCTGCGGCGACAGCCAGCTTGATCCCGGCGAGCAGTGCGAACCCGGCGACCTGCAGGGCGAGACCTGCGTCAGTCAGGGATTCCCGAGCGGCGGTACGCTCGACTGTAACCCGACCACCTGCCAGTTCGACACGAGTCAGTGCGCCGACGAACCTTGCGGCAACGGCGTCGCCGACGCCGGCGAGGACTGCGACAGCGACAACCTCTTCGGCGGAAGCTGCGTCGGCGAGGGCTTCGGCGGCGGCACGCTCAGCTGCAACAACGCCACCTGCGAGTATGTCACCAGCGGCTGCTTCTTCTGCGGGGACGGAAATACGGATGCACCCGGCGAAGACTGCGATGACTTCGGCGCAAACACCGCGACCTGCGACTTCGACTGCACCGACGTCGCCTGTGACGACAACATCTGCAACGTGGCGGCCGGCGAAAACGCGGCGAACTGCCCGGAAGACTGCTCACCGGTCTGCGGCAACGATGTACAGGAGAACCCGGAAGCCTGTGACGGCGCCGACCTGGCAGGACAGAGCTGCACCACCCTTGGATTCGACACCGGCACCCTCCTCTGTGACGGCGGATGCGCCATCGACGCAGGCGACTGTGCCTTCGTATGCGGGAATAACGCCATCGGCGGCAGCGAAGTCTGCGACGGCTCGGCGCTCGGCGGAGCAGACTGCACCGATGTAGGGTTCGTTAACCCCGTCGGAGCTACCTGCCTGCCCGGCTGCAACGGTATCGACTACAGCGGCTGCTCTGCTGTGTGCGGCAACAGCGTCCGCGAAGGCCTCGAGGACTGCGACTTCGGTGGCGTAAACACCGCGGCCTGCAACGCGGACTGCACCTTCGTCGAATGCGGAGACGGCATCTGCAATGCGCAGGCCAATGAGAACGAAGTCAACTGCTCGCAGGACTGCAACCCGGTCTGCGGCAACAACGTCCTTGAGACCAGCGAAGAGTGCGACTCGACCACCTTCGCGACCGGCGACTCCTGCCTGACCCGCGGCTTCGACACCGGCGGCCTGACCTGCAACGCCTGCGTGGTGGACGACAGCGACTGCGACTACCTGTGCGGCAACAACAGCGCCGACGGTACCGAGCTCTGCGACGGCTCCGACCTCAACGGTGCCAGCTGCACCGACCAGAACTACAGCAACCCCCTCGGCGCTTCCTGCGCGGCGACCTGCGACGGGATCAACTACTCCGGATGCTCAAACACCTGCGGCGACAGCCAGCAGGAGCCCGGTGAAGACTGCGACTCCGGCGGTATCAATACGCTGCTCTGCGATGAGGACTGCACCGCCCCCGACTGCGGCGACAGCGTCTGCAATGCGGCCGCCGGCGAGAACCAGGTCACCTGCCCGCAGGACTGCAGCGCCTCCTGCGGAAACAACCTGCTTGAGACGCCGGAAGGATGCGACGGCAGCGACTTCGGCGGCGCGACCTGCCAGACACTCGGCTTCGACCTCGGGTCCCTGACCTGCACAGCCAACTGCTCGGTGCAGGACTCGGGCTGCTCCTTCGAATGCGGCAACAACTCTGCGGACGGCGCTGAAGTGTGCGACGGCACGGACCTTCAGGGCGTCACCTGCAGCGTACAGGGCTACTCGAACCCCGCCGGTGCGACCTGCGCGTCCGATTGCGGATCTGTGGACTTCTCGAACTGCGCGCCCACCTGCGGCGACAGCCAGCAGGAGCCCGGCGAAGACTGCGACAGCGGCGGCGTCGACACCGCGAACTGCGACGCGGACTGCAGCTTCCCCACCTGCGGCGACGGCATCTGCAATATCCCCAACGGCGAGAACGCCGTGAACTGTTCGACTGACTGCAGCCCGGATTGCGGCAACGGCGTGCTCGAAAGCGGTGAAGAATGCGATGCAAGCGACTTCGCTCAGGGCGACTCCTGCCTGGTGCGCGGCTTCGACGCCGGCAACCTCGCCTGTGCCGTCGACTGCACCGTCAACGACGACGCCTGCACCTACACCTGCGGTGACAACGAAACAGACCCGGGCGAATTCTGCGACGGGCTCGACCTCAACGGCGCCGACTGTACCGATGTGGGATTTGTGAGCCCCTTCGGCGCCACCTGCGCCGCCGACTGCGGCTCGGTAGACTTCAGCGGTTGCGCCGCAGACTGCGGCAACGGAGTGCCTGAAGATGGCGAAGACTGCGACTCCGGCGGCGTCAACACAACGACCTGCGACGCGGACTGCACGATCATCGAATGCGGCGACAGCATCTGCAACGCGGCGGCCGGCGAGAACGCCAACAACTGCAGCCAGGACTGCTCATCGAGCTGCGGCAACGACCTCCAGGAGGATCCCGAGCAATGCGACGGAAGCGACCTGGACGGCGAGAGCTGTGTCAGCTTCGGCTACGATGCGGGATCCCTCGCGTGCACCGGCTTCTGCGGTTTCGACGAATCCGGTTGCAGCTTCACGTGCGGCAACAACGCGATCGGCGGCAGCGAAGTGTGTGACGGCAGCGATCTGGGCGGCGTGGACTGCACCGACGCCGGTTACACCAACGCGGCCGGCGCGACCTGCGCAGGCGACTGCGGCGGCGTGGTCTTCGACGGATGCGCGGCGGAATGCGGCAACGGCGACGACGAGCCGGGCGAGGTCTGCGACAGCGGCGGCGTGAACACCGCTGCCTGCGACTCCGACTGCACCGTGCCCGGTTGCGGCGACGGCATCTGTAACGCGGCAGCCGGCGAGAACGAGGCCAACTGTGCCGACGACTGCGCCGCCCTGTGCGGCAACTCGGTGCAGGAGACCGGCGAGAGCTGTGACGGCACCGACTTCGCGGCCGGCGATTCCTGCCTGACCCGAGGCTTCGACGGCGGCTCCCTCTCATGCGATGGCAGCTGCGATGTTGATGACAGTGCCTGCTTCTTCACCTGCGGCAACAACTCCGCCGACGGCACTGAAGTCTGCGACGTCAACGACCTGCTTGGTGCGGACTGCACCGACGCCGGTTACTCGAACCCGGCGGGCGCCTCATGTTCCACAGCGTGCGACGAAGTCCTCTTCGGCGGCTGCGCCGGCACCTGCGGCGACAGTGTGCAGGAGCCGGACGAAGTGTGCGACGAAGGCACCGTCGGGACAGCGACCTGCGACACGGACTGCACAGCGCCCGACTGCGGCGACGGACTCTGCAACACCGCAGCCGGTGAAGATGCAGCCACCTGCGCCGACGACTGCGGCACCGTTTGCGGCGACGCCCTCGTTACCGGCGGCGAAGTGTGCGACGGCTCGAACCTTAACGGCACGACCTGTCTCGACCGCGGCTTCGACGGCGGCGTGCTCGCGTGCTCGACGAACTGCTTCACCTTCAACACCGCGGGCTGCACCTACGAGTGCGGCGACGGCAACGTCGATCCCGGCGAAGAATGCGACGATGGCGACCTGGAT
>JAUICO010000220.1 GCA_030427825.1 bacterium
ACTCGGTGCTGCAGAGGCCGTGCACAAGCACACACACCTTCGACGTCGCGTTGGGGTACGCCGCGGCGATCGCGCTCGCTTCCAGCGCGATCGCTCTGCCGTCGTTGCGCAGGGTCATGTCCATCGCGAGCAGGTGCTTCTGCGTATCGAACACATCACCGTACCACCCGTTCACTGCCGCCTGCGCCTGGTCCACGACCCAATTTGCGTTCTTCACCATCGCCGAGCGTGAGGCGCCCGCGGCGGCATCTGCCACCAGAGCGTTCGGGACTGCAGCCGCGGCAAGTTTCGTCGCCGCACGCACGCCGCCGTTCACCACACGAATCGAGCCGTACACCACAGACGCGACCGCCAGATGCGCCTCGTTGATCTGCTCGGCGACCGCCTTCACTTCTTCCGTCGGCGAATAGAGTTTCACCGAGCGACGAGCGACATCCCTGTGCGTGCGTTCGACGAGGTTTACGGTCCCACGGACGACATCAAAGACGAGCTCACCAAATCCCCTGACTCTGCGCATGCATCCTCACTGTGGGAACAAGAAGTGAACCCTACTCAGTCAGGTGCCCTTTGGTCCAGCGATGATATTCCACCGGAACGAAGCTGCTTGAAGTCACCGACAATACGCGCCGCGACCTCAGCGTCGAGAAGGTAGGTCGTCATCAGGCTCACCCGGTCGGCCCATGCCGCAAAGCGCGTATGCAGCAGCTTCGCCACCGCAGCGGGTTCTCCGACAACGGCGAAGCGCCGGACCATCTCATCGCTGACCAGCGCGCTCATCTCTGCCCACTGACCGGTTCGGCTCAGCGCCCGCAGCCTCGGGTGCAGGTCGCCCCACCCTTCGGCATCCAGGGCTTTGGCGTATATCGGCGTCGACCCGTAGAACGCGATCTGCGCCCGGGTTCGCTCGAAAGCCTCGGCGAAGCTGCGTTCGTTCGCACCGGTGACGACCATGCACTGCGCGGCCACACGCAGGGCCTCTGGTGGGCGGCCGGCCACCGCGCGCCCTGCAGCAAGGGCCGGCAGTGTGACATCGCGCACAAACTGCGGCGTCGAAAAAGGAATCACCACGAACCAATCGGCGACTTCGCCGGCCAGCTTCGTCATCGGCCTCCCGATTCCGCCGAGCATGATCGGCGGCGGCCCATGCGGATTCGGCTTCGGCGTAAACATCGGCTGCATACGAGTGTGGCTATAGTACTCGCCACGGTAGTTCAGCCGCTCACCGGTCTGCCATGTGTGTTGAATGGCTCGAATGGCCCCAACCATGTCGCGCATGCGTGTGACCGGCTTGCCCCAGGGCATCGAAAAACGCTGCTCGATGTTCTGCCGGGCCTGCGTGCCCAGACCCAGAATAAAGCGCCCGCCCGACAACATCTGCAGGTCGTTTGCCTGGTAGGCCAGAGTCAGCGGGTTACGCGCGAATGCCACCGCGATCTGGGTGCTGAGCACCTGCGTCTTTGCGTGTTCCGCAGCGATCACAAAGGGCATGAAGCCGTCGTTGGCTCCCTCAAAGGCGTAGATCCCGTCGTATCCGATATCGACAAGCTCGCGGGTTTTGCGCCCCACGTCCGAGATGTCCGCAAACACCAGAGCGCCGTCGATGGCTGTTCCCACAGAGTCATTCATTGGCAGGCAGCGTAGTGGGACGGCAGGCGTTGGGCAAAGGGTGCGGCGAAGCGGATGTGGCTGTGGCTGTGGCTGTGGCTGTGGCTGTGGCTGTGGCTGTGGCTGTGGCGGGCGCGCGATGCGCCTCGTTGTTCTCGCCGGCAGCACCCCGACTCCCCAACCACCGCAACCGACGATTACAGCTGCCAATGCGCGCCGCCGTCCTTGAGTCCTCGCGGCCGCCCCGACTATGCTGTCGCTCCCCGCTCACAGGATTCCAATGGCCGAGACTCGGCAACGGTCCCAGCAGGTCAGGCGCGCAGTTCCCATCGCCCCGGGAGCGCACATCGTGATCCGCGACGCGGTGTGGCGAGTACGACGGGTCGACCGCACAAGTTCGGGGTCCCACGCCTGGGACGTCATCGGCATCTCAGAGATTGTTCGCGACCAGCACGCAATCTTTCTTGAGGACTACGAGCCCTCGGTGCGCGTCCTCGACCCTGCCACCACCACCCTTGAGCTGGACCACTCCGCCGGCCACCGGGACGCCCGCCTCTACATCGAAGGCATGCTGCGGGACGTACCGCCGACCAGCGACGCGCTACACATCGGTCACCGCGCCGCCATGGACGTGATGGACTACCAGCTTGTACCCGCCGGCATCGCCCTCAGTCGTCCGCGACAGCGCATCCTCATCGCCGATGCCGTCGGCCTGGGTAAGACCCTCGAGGCGGGCATCCTCATGTCCGAGCTCATTCAGCGCGGGCGCGGCAAGCGCATCCTGGTGGTCGCTGTAAAGAGCATGCTCACGCAGTTTCAGAAAGAGATGTGGTGCCGCTTTTCGA
>JAUICO010000122.1 GCA_030427825.1 bacterium
CCGCAGATTGCGGCACCGTGTGCGGCGACGGCGCGATCACAGGCTCTGAGCCCTGCGATGGCGCCCTGCTCGGTGGCCGCACCTGTATCGATGAAGGCTATACGGACGGCGCCGGCCTGGCCTGCGACGCCACCTGCACCGGATTCAACACCGCCGGCTGTACGAGCGATTGCGGCGACGGAAACACCGAGCCCGGCGAGAGCTGCGACGATGGCGGAGACAACGGCACCGGCGAGGGATTCTGCCTGGCTGACTGCAGCGGCACCCAAAGCTGCGGCGACACGGTGTGCGATGGCTCCGAGTCCAGCAGCACCTGCCCCGGCGACTGCGGCACCATCTGCGGTGACCTTGTCGCAAACGGCGCCGAGCTCTGCGACGGCGACGACCTGAACGGAAACGACTGCACCGGCCGGGGATACGTTGGCGCAGCCGGTCTGGCCTGCAACGGCGGCTGCGACGGATTTATCACCGATGGATGCGCATCGGACTGTGGCAACGGTACCACCGAGCCCGGCGAGTCCTGCGATGACGGCGGCGACAACGGCACCGGCGATGGCTTCTGCCTGGCCGGCTGCTCGGGAACTCAGGCCTGCGGCGACGGCGCGTGCAACGGCACCGAAGACAACATCAGCTGTCTGGCCGATTGTGCCGCCGGCGTTACCTGCAGCGACAATGTCGCGCAGGGCGCGGAAGCCTGCGACGGGACTGACCTCAAGGGCAACGACTGCACCGACTACGGATACATCAACCCGGCCGGCCTCGCGTGCAATGGAGGCTGCACAGACTTCGTTACAGCGGGCTGCACTTCAGACTGCGGCAACGGCACCGCCGAACCCGGCGAGTCCTGCGATGACGGTGGCGACAACGGCACCGGCGATGGCTTCTGCCTGAGCAGCTGCGCCGGAACCCAGAGCTGCGGAGACAGCGTCTGTAACGGCACCGAACGCACGGCCACCTGCCCCGCCGACTGCGGCACCCAATGTGGTGACACCGTGGCGAACGGCGCAGAAGCCTGCGACGGCGACGATCTGCTCGGTCGCGACTGCACAGACGAAGGATACGTCGCCGCCGCCGGGCTCGCGTGCAACAGCGGTTGCACGGGATTCAACACCAGCGGCTGCACCGCAGACTGCGGCAACGGCACGCAGGAGCCCGGAGAGAGCTGCGACGACGGCGCCGCCCAGGGCGAAGGCAGCTGCCTCGACGACTGCAGCGGCACACAGTCCTGTGGGGACGCGGCCTGTAACGGCACCGAAGACACCACGAACTGCCCTGCGGATTGTGGCACACAGTGCGGCGACACCGTGGCGAACGGCGCCGAAGCCTGTGACGGCGACGACCTGCTCGGTCGAGACTGCACAGACGAGGGATACGTCGCCGCCGACGGGCTTGCGTGCAACGCAGGCTGCACCGGCTTCGACACGTCCGGATGCGCCGCGGATTGCGGCAACGGCACACAGGAGCCCGGAGAGAGCTGCGATGACGGTGCCACCCAGGGAGAAGGCAGCTGCCTCAACGACTGCAGCGGCACACAGTCCTGCGGAGACAACAGCTGTGACGGCGATGAGACCTCGGTCACCTGCTCCGCAGACTGCGGCGACGTCTGCGGTGACGGCGCGATCACCGGCTCGGAGATCTGCGACGGTGCAGACCTGGCCGGCGCCGACTGTACGGACGAAGGATACGTCGCCCCCGGCGGCCTGGCGTGCACCGGCGGGACGAACGGCTGCGAAAGCTACGACACCTCAGGCTGCTCGGCATCGTGCGGCAACGACACGCAGGAGCCGGGCGAGAGCTGCGACGACGGCAACAATGTCACCGATGATTGCGCCTACGGCCCCACCTCATGCACCGTATGCGCCGCCGGCTGCGTCAACGGCCCCGGTGTGCCTCACTTCTGCGGCGACGGCGTCACGGACGGCGGCGACGGCGAGAACTGCGACGACGGAACCGCGAACAGCGCTGCCGGCCCCTGCGGCCTGGACTGCCAGCCTGTGGGCGGGTGCGCGGACACGTGGGTGCTGACCTATGCCATCAGCGGTCTCTTCGACATCACAAACACCACCGGCGGCTACGGCGACTTTAACAACATCGCGGTCGGGCCGGGGACAATCACGCTACGGGTACCCGACAACGCAGGCGCGCCGGCGGCGGCGGGCAGTGTGCAGGTCCTCGAATACAGTATCGTGCAGCTGTTTCAGACCCACGCAGAGCCGCCGCTTTCCTCGATTACAATTGACACGGACGTGACCGCGACCGCCGGCAAACCGTGTGCCGATGCCCCCTTTGACTTCTGCGGCGGCTCGCAGCCTTCGCCCTGCTCCGCCGGTGAGACCTGCGACTCGGTGTCCGGGTTCTGCATCCCCTCTGCCGGGCCAAATCCCTTTGAGTGTGGGCACGCCACCGGCTCCATGGACGCGGGCGTGATTTCCTTCGCAGACTGCCCGACGAACGGCGGCGGAAATGACTGGACCCCTTCGGATCCCGGCCCGGGCGCCGGTTGCATCACCGACTACTCTTCGTACGGCGAGATCGACTGCGAGGGCAGCGGGTTCTCGACCTGCGACGCCGGCAATCTGAGCAGCGGATGCAACGTGCAGTCCATCTCCTGGGATCAGCCCATGGGCAACATCACCCTCAGCGGCGGCAGCGATGGCGTCAGCAACATCGCGATGGCACGGACACCCGTTCCGAACGACGCTCCAAGCTCGACCTTCATCACGTGGTCCGGCACGTTGACCGCGAGCAGCCTCGAAGCGACACCGGACTGCCTCTGCCCCTGAGCCCGTAAGCCGCGCCTAGTTTCCTCGTGCGGTCTTCAGCAGGCCCCAGCCGAGGAGCGCGAGCGCGTGTGGCGCACCGTACTTCGGTCGCGGGTTCATGCCCTTCGAGAGCATTGCCATCTGCACGACGCTCATCATCGCCGACGAGGTCGTGCGGACGCGGTGAATCGGGATCGACTCGATGGCCTCATCCGCGCGGTCTACTCTGCCTTCGATCAAGTCACGGGCCACGTTCGGGTTGTTGGTAAAAGGACGGCCCATTCCGATCACATCGAGTGCGCCCCCGGCCAGCGCCTCTTCCATGACCGAGCGCTTCCGAAAGCCTCCGGTAACCATCAACGGTGTGTCCACCTGTGAGCGCGCCTCGCGAGCAAACTCCAGGAAGTAGGCCTCCCGTCGCCGCGTGGAATCCGCCATGTCGAACATCGCCGCAGATTCGTAGCTGCCGCCGGAAATCTCGATCAGGTCCACCGAGTCGCGGGCCAGCCACTGCACTACCTGCAGGGACTCAGCCTCGTCGAAGCCGCCGCGCTGAAAGTCCGCGCTGTTCAGCTTGACCGAGACAGGGAACCCGGAACCGACCGCGTCGCGAACGGCTCCAATCACAGCTTCAAGGAAGCGGTAGCGATTCGTCAGGGTGCCGCCCCAGCGGTCGCCCCGTTGGTTTGTCAGAGGCGATAGGAACTGACTCGCGAGATAGCCGTGGGCGCCGTGAATCTGCACCCCCTGAAAGCCTGCCGCCTTCGCGAACGATGCGGCGCGCGCGAAGCGCTCGACAATCTCGGAGATCTCACCTGCGTCCAGGGCCCGTGGGCGCCCGAAGGCCCCGGCTTTACGAAAGAGGCGCACGGGCTCCACGGCCGAGGGCGCAACGGGCGTCGCGTGGATGTGACGCGGCGTCTGGCGGCCCGGATGATTGATCTGCATCCACAGCGCGGTGGTCTCCGAGCTGCCCTCTGCGGCCCACGCGGCGAATCGCGCGGGTTCGCTCTCATCGTCGATGATTACGTTCATGTGGCTCTCAAGAAAGCGCCGGTCGACCATGACATTGCCTGTCAGCAGCATCCCCGCCCCGCCGGCAGCCCAGGCGCCGTATAGGCGTCGGAGCCCGCTTGTAGGCCGGCCACGGTGCGCCAGCTGTTCGCTCAATGCAGCCTTCGCGATTCGATTTGAGAGGGTCACCCCGCAGGGCAGCTCCAGTGGCGTGTTGAGGCTCATGCTCCGCGACTCCATTCTCCGGGGGACCCCGGCATAGTATGCAGCACGCTCACAGGCGAGGAGCGCAACATGATCAAGGCACTGGTTGAGAAACGAATCGCGGCCCCGGCGGACGCCGTCTGGGCATACGCGGGGCCATTCGGCTCCCTCGCAGACTGGCACCCGATGGTCCCGACGCTGCAGCTGTCTGCGGATGGTCTCACACGCGAGATCCCCGCCCCCCGAACAAACGCGATCGAGATCCTGGACCCCTCAGCGACCACCGCGCACTCCTACACCTACACGGTACCGCAAAGCCCGATGCCGCTGAAGAACTACCGTGCCACACTGGGTGTACGCCCGGACGGCGATGACGCCTGCACCATCTATTACGAGAGCACCTGCGAAGCCGACGGGATACCCGACGAAACGCTGAAGTCGATGCTGGAGGGCTTCTTCGGCGCCGGTTTCGACGCCCTGGCCGGGCACTTCGCATCGTGAGCGCTGCCCTGATCGCGGCAGCGCAGCGACTCTCGACCGCCGTAGATGCGCTCTCGTTTTCTGAGCCCGTGCACACGGTCTACAACCCCCTGGGGTACGCATGGGCGCCGCACGAACTTTTCCTGGAGCGATTCGGCGCCCGCCCCGGGCGCGTCCTGATGCTCGGCATGAACCCGGGGCCCTTCGGGATGGCCCAGACCGGCGTACCTTTCGGTGATGTATCGATGGTGCGCGACTGGATGGGCGTTGAAGCGCCTGTCGCGCAGCCTTCGGCCGTGCATCCGAAGCGCCCGATTGAGGGCTTTGCGTTGCAGCGCAAAGAGGTGAGCGGGCAGCGACTCTGGGGATGGGCACAGCAGCGATATGGCAGCGCCGACCACTTTTTCGAGCACTACTTCGTCTACAATGTGGTGCCGCTGGTCTTCATGGGCGAGACCGGCCGCAACGTGACACCGGACAAGCTGCCGAGCGCCGAAAGAGACGCTCTGCTCGCAGTTAGCGACGAGGGGCTGCGGGACGCGGTCGCGGCGCTGCGGCCATCTGCGGTTGTCGGCATTGGCGCCTTCGCTGAGAAGCGGGCAAAAGCCGCGCTTGGCAACGAGATTGCCGTGCACCGCATTCTCCATCCAAGCCCGGCGAGCCCGGCAGCGAATCGCGGCTGGGCACCACAGGCGGAGCGACAGCTCGCGCGGGTCGGGTTGCTACGCTGAGTCGTGCCCACGGCGCTCTCCGCAGCCGGCGCACGGGTACTCGGGCGCCCGACTTCGAGTGTCTGACCTCGACTGCGTGACTACAGCCCGCGTGCTTCGATGATGTCGCGGGCGATCTGCGCCGATTCGTCATAGCTCTCGACGACGCCCGATGCGATCAGGCGCTCCATCGTGCCGCCGACGAGGGGAATCGTAATCTTGATCGTGCCGGTGACCTCACGCTCGCTGCCCTCATCGGTCTCATACACGCGGGTGTAACCGACGATGTGCACGCGCTTCGCAATTTTCGGCGAATGCGGCATGACCTCCCATTTGAGCTCACCGTTTTCGAGGTCCAGCTCGCTGACCTGAATGTACTTCAGGTAGTCCATGCCGGCGGCCTTTCGCAGCGGACCGGGGACCTCTTTGTCGGTGATGATGTCCCGCTTCATGTAGCGAATGCCGTCACGGGTCTCGTCTTCTGTTGTAACGCGGGTGACGCCGGACTCCGAGGTCAGTCGTTCGTCGAACTCCGGATCGTAAAGCACACGCCAGAGGTCTTCGGTGCCGCATTTGAATTCGTGTCGAAAGTGAAGCGTAGTCATGATCTCTTCCCGTGTGTTTCGCCTGTACGGCCGCGATGCCTGCGTCGACGCGAAAGCAGCAACGCCGTGAGAAAGAACGCACTACCGATGCCCTGCGTTCGCGTCGGCGTCAAAGCTGTTGCGCACGCGCCGCCGACCGTCGTGCGCGATCCGCCGGTGGGAACTGTGCTCGTGCGGGCAGGTGGCCCGGATGCGCCCCGATCAGGCGTTGAACCGGTGCGTGAGTCGGCCGCGTCCGGAGCAGCAACGTCGCCCGGCACAGCGTCGACGTCGGCCGCTACGTCCGACGGTACGTCCGTGGCGTTTTCCCCGTCCGGTGAGTCTGTGACATCCGAACCCGGTACATCGGTCGCATCGGTTGCGTCTGCGGTGTCCGACTCCGGCCCACCTCCGTCGACATCGACTCCCGTATCTCCGTCGCCCCGACGGACCACGGCGGCCATCACCCACGCGGTGGTGGCTTCGACAACGTCCTTCACGACGACAAGGTCGGTGATGTCCCGGCCGCTGATCGTAACGACACGCTCACCGGCTTCGACCCCGGAGAATTCAAAGTAGCCTGACGTGTTTGTGGTCGTGCTCTCGCCGGTATCGAGGAAAACAGAGAGGCTCGCCGCGGGACTTCCTGTGATGACGTCGTCGTAGCGGATATAGCCCACGATTCGCGATGCCGGAGTCGCTCCCATCGCCACCACATTCACATTCGGCTGATAGTGCTCAATGATCTCCTGCCAGGAATCGCCGCCCATTGAGCGTTCCACCGAGCCCCACTGGCAGATGCCACGGACGAGACAGCGGCCCTCCTCGGGGACGTCGGGGTTAACCTCGTGGGCTGCACAGGTGTTGTGTCCGCACCAGGAACCGACGCACGCGACTTCGCCGGTTATGTCAGGCACCAGGGCCTCCTGATACTCGGGCCTGGAGCCATGCCTGCCGCAGCTCGCAGCATATTCGAGCTTGTCCAGGAGGCTGTGGTCGT
The DNA here is from genome assembly GCA_030427825.1 of bacterium. Taxonomy (GTDB): domain Bacteria; phylum Myxococcota_A; class Bradymonadia; order REDH01; family REDH01; genus JAUICO01. The sequence continues at coordinate 6,755 of JAUICO010000122.1, forward strand.
GAGCCGCCACCATGATCATTCCGGCGGTCGCGTCTACAGCCTGGCGTATCGTCGCATCGTGGGTCTCTTCGAACCGCTGGTTGCACGCTGTGTTGTTGATATGGGCGTCCGCATCGGGGTCTCGGAAGTACCACCAGAGAACGTAGGACCTGGCGGCGATGGCGAAGGTCTTGAAGGACTCCAGCGCGGATACCGGGCCACCTTCGACGCGGCGAAACACACCGATCTCGGAGATCACCACGCCCTCTACGTAGTCCTCAAGCGCGACCTCGACGATCCGATCAACGGGCCGGCTGCAGTCGCTGTCGACGTGCATCGCGACGCGAATGCTCGTCGGGAGGGTTGCCGGAACCGTGACCAGATTCGGACCACTCACCTGGGACGGCAGGCGAACGGGATGAGCGACCTCGCGCCGATACGCGCGCTCCAACGGTGTTCCCCACCCGCCTTCGGAGACGGTCGCGATAGAATCCGGAAGTACGCGCAGTAGAGCGAGGCGGCCTCCAGCCTCCGGTGCAGTCCAGACCGCACTCCCAACCTCTGAGTACACCTCGACACGCGCTCCTGCTTCGGCGTCCAGTGAGAAGGCTCCTGTCGCGTCACTGATCTCCACCAGCTCAGCGGTGCGCACCACGGCACCGGCGATCGCATCGCCACTGAGCGCATCCACGACGCGCCCCTCAAAAGCGGCCGCGTTGTTGCACAGACACGCGCACGCCAGCCAACAGAGCACCAGGGCCGCAGCGGGATGGGGGCCGGCGGTGTGATGCCGGCCGGCGGGTCTCGGAATCGCGCATCCCTGTCTCACAGACTCCTCCGAGGATCCCGGGACTCATGTCGTCCCGCATGTCGACGCTGACCGTGTCGACGCCGCAATACGGAGCGGCGACTGTTGGCCTTAGCACAGCGCCGGCGACATACGCACGACGGGACCCGCGCGGCCCGACCGCATCCCTCGCATTGCGCACCGGCGCCTTCGATCCTAGCACAGCGACGTTCCAACGAGACGCGCCGCTCCGCGGCCGAGAATGGGAGAAACTCATGAGCGTTGAGAGTGTCTTGATGCCCCTCGCAGGCGGTGTGCTGATCGGCCTGGCGTCGGCGCTGCTGCTCGCGATGAACGGAAAGATCGCGGGAATCAGCGGGATCGTTGATGGCGCGCTGAAGGTCCCTGAAGAGGAGGAGAGCTGGCGCTACTTCTTTATCGCAGGCCTTCTCAGCGGCGGCCTGGGGCTGCTGCTATTCTACAGTGACGCCTTCCCTGCCGCGATCCGTACTCCGCTTCCGTTGGTCCTCGCCGCTGGGTTTCTCGTCGGCGTCGGCACGCGCATGGGTAGCGGATGCACGAGCGGCCACGGCATCTGTGGATTGAGCCGCTTCTCGCCGCGCTCGCTGGTAGCGACGGTCTCCTTCATGGGCGCGGGATTTCTTACGGTCGCTGCCATGCGTCATCTCTTCGGAGGTCTGGCATGAGCGTATTGAAACCCGGCCTTGCTGCCTTCGCATCGGGCGTACTTTTCGCCGCCGGCCTCGGAATCTCGGGGATGACACAACCCGACAAAGTGATCGGCTTTCTCGACCTCAGCGGTGATTGGGACCCCGCCCTCGTCTTCGTCATGGCCGGAGGAATGCTGACCTATATGGCGCTTTTTCCGCTGATCACCCGCCGAGCCGAGCCGATTCTCACCTCGATATTCTCGGTCCCAACACGACGAGAGCTGACACCGCGACTTGTGGGCGGCGGTGTACTCTTCGGCGTGGGCTGGGGTATCGCGGGCTTCTGTCCGGGCCCCGCGATGACCTCACTGGTGACCGGCGACACGTCGGTGATTGCGTTCGTTGCGGCCATGGCCGTGGGGATGTTGTCATTTCGCGCACTCAGCGCAGTCAGATTCCCGCAGCGCCAGTCCATCAGGGCTGAGGCGCAGACCGATGCGTGATAGGGAACGCTCGCGCAGACACCTTTCCGGGAATCAATGCACGGACTTGAGCACAATCCGGCCCTGACCGTTGCTATTGCCCTGGCGGCCGGAATGATCGCGCAGATCATTGCCCAGCACCTGCGCATCCCCGGCATTCTCCTGCTGCTGGTAGCCGGCGTCATCCTGGGCCCCGAAGTCGCAGGCATCGTGCATCCCGCAGAGCTCGGCGACGGTCTGCACACCATCGTAGGGTTTTCGGTCGCGGTCATTCTCTTCGAAGGCGGCATGAGCCTCGACCTGCGGCAGATCCGCTCCGAGGGTGGCCCCATCTTCAGGCTGGTGATCATCGCGCCGATCATCACCGTCACCCTGGCGATGGTCGCCGCGCACAACATCATGGATTGGGGTTGGCGCCAGAGCGCCCTCTTCGGCTCGTTGGTAATGGTGACCGGGCCCACGGTCGTGAACCCTTTGCTGAAGCGAATCCACGTCAAGCGGGGCGTCGCAACGCTGCTCGAAGCCGAAGGCGTCATGGTCGACGCACTCGGCGCGATCTTCGCGGTCGTAACGCTCGAGTATGCGATGAGCACGAGCACCGGCGACTTCAGCCAGGACATCATCAAGCTCGCCAGCCGGCTGGGCATCGGTGTCAGTTTCGGCCTGATCAGCGGATTGCTGCTGGCAGGTGCGATGCGGGTACAGCGCCTGATCCCACGCGGGCTCGAGAACGTCTTCATCCTGGGCCAGGTGCTCTTTACCTTTCACCTGTCCAACGCCATCTCTCCCGAGTCCGGAATCGCCGCTGTCACGGCGGCCGGCTTCCTGCTGGGAAATATTGCCCACAACACCCAGAAAGAGCTGCGCGAGTTCAAAGAGCAGCTGACGGTCATGTTCATCGGCATGCTCTTTATCCTTCTGGCCGCAGATGTGAGCCTGAATGACGTGAAGGATCTCGGCGCTCGGGGCGCGCTGGTTGTTGTGTGCCTGATGTTCCTCATTCGGCCTACGTCGATCTTTCTGTCCACCGTGGGGACCGAGCTGTCTGCACGCCAGAAGGCCTTCATCGCCTGGATCGGCCCCCGCGGTATCGTCGCCGCCGCCGTGGCTTCATTCTTCGCCGTTGAGCTCGATCACGCCGGAATCTCAGGCGGCAACGAACTTCGTGCCCTCGTCTTCCTCGTCATCTTTTCTACGGTCGTTGTCGCCGGCTTGACCGGTGGGCTCGCCGCCAGACTGCTACGCGTAAATCGCCCGGTCGACCACGGCTGGCTCATTCTCGGCTCCAACGAGGTGGCGACAGAGATCGCCATCGCGCTTCAGAACTCCGGGCAGGAGACCATCTGCATCGACTCCAATCCCAGCGCGGTTCGCGAAGCGAGAGAGCGCGGCGCCGACGTCGCCGCCGGAAACGGCATCGACGAGGAGTTTCTGGAAGCGCTTGATGTCGAGACCCGACGCGGTGTCATCGGGCTGACTCCGAACGAAGAAGTGAACCTTATTTTCTGTCAACTCGCGCGACAGCTTGGACCGGTGAAGAACTATCTCGTGTCCCTGCGCACCAAAGACGAGGGGGTCACGCCCGACATGGCCGCTCGCGAACGCGTCGACATCCTGTTCGGCGGCTGCGAAGACCTGCGGTTCTGGGCTGACCATCTCCACGAAAAGCGTGCGAGCACAGAGACGTGGCAGCTTGTCGCCGACGCTGCGCGATCAGAAGAAGCCGTCGTCAGCAACGCCGATCACGGGATCCTCTGCATCCCCCTCGTCGTATTTCGCGGCGACGACGCGCAGCCGGTAACGAACAAGACGGAGTTCCTGTCCGGCGACCGCGTGTTGTGGCTTGTGAACCATGACGTCACCGACGTCGCATACAACATGCTCACCACCCACGGCTGGCAGAAGGGTCCTGCGTAGGCTCGCAACGCAGATCCCTGCGGAAGCGCGGTGAGCGAGGTCATGCAAACCAGACGATGCTCGGGGCCACCGGCACCCCTGACCTCTCCGGGATTCTCTCAGGCGGCGCGCAACGGGGCCCGCTCGTCACCGCCGCGATGACGAAAGTACTTCTTCACGACCAGGTGCGGCCTCGCCCGGCCCCACTGATCTGCGCTACCTGCGACGGCCGCGCTCGTCTTCGTCCTGGAATGGCTTCGAGGCGATGAACCGAACGATCGCACCCTCGCTGTGATGCCCGGGCCCCTCGTCGAGCCATGTATCCAGCTCCAGCGCGGCCTCCTCATCCAGATCCGCAAAGTCCCCGCGGAGCATGTCCACCGTATAGAGCATCTCCGGATTCGTCGGCCCGCCGCTCTTGAACTGCAGTTGGCGTGGGGCGAAGCCTTCGAGCAGGACCAGACCGCCCGGCGCGAGCGCGTCGACCACAGCCCTGTGCGCCTCGGCTCGCAGCTCAGGCAGCATGTGGACGTACACGAGCACAATGCCGTCCCAGGTCCCTCTGTCATACCCACAGTCGGGCCAGGTGCCTACCCGTGCATCCACCTTGACGCCGGCCGCCTCGGCGAGACGCTTCGCCTTCTCCACGCCGACCGACGACGGGTCGATAGTCGTCACCCTGTAGCCGCGCTTCGCCAGCCAAACACCGTTACGTCCCTCGCCGTCGCCGATGCAGAGAATCCTCCCACCGACAGGAAAGATGTGCTCCCGTTCACGGACAAAGCGGTTCGGTGCCGTACCGTAGCGGTATTCATCGCCGGCAAACATCTCGTCCCAGAATTCGCCAATCATCGCTGTCTCCTCACACACAAGAACAGAAGCGCTACCACCGCCGTCGCCGGCCCGGGGTCGAGGCCTCCGGCCGAAACAACCCGGCAGCCGCCGCGCTCTCCGAGCCACACTCCGCCACCCAGGTAGCATGGTTTAGGCGCTCCATCCGGCGGCGCAATCGTCTCCGCGATCCAGTCGTCGAGCTCACCGGCGCAGGCATTGTTCTCTTCACTGTCCGCGCCACAGCCCACCGCCTCGTGAAAACTCTCAAAACGCTCGACTTCCGTCACCTCGGAGCCCACACGAAGCAGTGCCGACTGATCCGATGCGTATCGGCCGCAGGCGATGACATCGTCGCCAACCTTCGTCAAACAACGCACCGATGGCGCGCAGCTCAGGGCCGAAAATTCTGCGCCGTCTTCGCTCGTGTAGAGAGCCTCGTGTCCACCCACATACAAGGTGGGGCCCAGCTCTACGACTCCACCAAACCCCGCGACATCGAGACGACGCTCGAAGCGGCCGCCTGCGTCAATACGCGCAAGGCGGTCGGGCTCACCGGACAAGGCGCGTCTGCGAACGACGCCCCATGCCGCCACCTCATCGCCCGCAGCGGACGTCACGATATCAAATTGCCTTTCGTCATCCTCCAGCACGACGGGCAGCTCATCCCAGGTGACGCCACCGTCGCGCGAAAGCCACACAAAGAACGACACGGCAAAGGACTCCGGATCAAGCCGTCCGCCGGACATCCACACGATCGAGGGATCCGCCTCTGAGACTGCCAGGGCGGTCCCATACGAATCCCGCCACGTCGCGCCGACCAGCTGCCAGGAGTACCCGTCGCGGCTCTCGTAGAGGCCGTTGTCTCCGTTGTTGACGCTGGTGAGTGCGAGCAGGCGCACGCCTGCCGAGTCGGTACTGCTCTCGACATCCTGTATCGGGGCGCCGGCAGGCAGGCCTCTTACGGCCCCCTGCCGGCACCCTTCGCCCCCGCGAACGTGCATGCCTGCCGCAGTGCCGATCAGAAAACCGCCGCCCGGTATCGCCGCAATTCTGGGCAGCTCAACCGTGCTGCCCGCGATGCCTTCGGTGCAAAGCCAGCGCCAGGTCCCGCCGGTGTCGCGAAACACCAGACCCCGCGTTGTGCGCAGGACCGCGCTGCCGTCCGCACTCTCCACATAG
>JAUICO010000123.1 GCA_030427825.1 bacterium
CCCGATACAGGACGATTCAGATGAACATCCCCGCCATAGCGGTTCTCGGTACGGCTTCCGATGTCGGTAAGACCGCCATCGCTGGGGCTCTGTGTCGAATCTTCTCGCAGCGGGGCTATCGCGTAGCGCCCTTCAAGGCCCAGAACATGTCGAACAACGCGTTTGTTTGTTCCTGCGGCGGTGAGATTGGGCGCGCTCAGGCGATGCAGGCACGCGCCGCCGGCGTGACACCGCGCGTGGAAATGAACCCGATTCTCCTGAAGCCCGAAGCCGACAGGCGCTCCCAGGTGGTCGTGATGGGGCGTGCGACATCCCGCGAAGATGCTCGGACCTACCTGTCGACCGTGAATGACCGATTCGATGTCGTTCAGAGAGCTTATTCAACTCTCTGTGTTGATTCTGACGTCGCAGTGATCGAAGGCGCGGGAGGCGCGGCAGAGATCAATCTCTGGGACCGAGACATCGTGAACTGGAAGATGGCCGAGGCCGCTGACGCGCCCGTCGTCCTTGTCGGAGATATCAGCCGGGGCGGCATATTCGCCCAGCTTCTGGGAACCCTCGACCTGCTCCCGCCACCACGAAGACGGCGCGTCATCGGGCTGGTCGTGAACGGCTTTCGCGGGGACGCCTCTCTGTTTGACGACGGTGTCCTCGAACTGGAACGCAGGTCCGGGCTGCCGGTGCTTGGTGTGATTCCCTGGGTGCGCGACCTCATGCTCGAGACCGAAGACGGAATCAGCGTGCCCGACAATGACGGCAGCAAAGAAGCTGAGATTCGCATCGCCGTGATCCGCCTTCCACGCCTTGCAAACAGCACAGACTTTGAGATCCTCGCTCACGAACCCGACGTCGAACTCCGCTACGTGACAGGGGTTGAGGATATCGCTCGCGCGGATGTTGTCATCGTACCCGGGACCAAGAGCACGGCGGCAGATCTGGCGTATCTCAAGTCGAGCGGACTCGCAGACGCCGTCGGGCTGGCGCAGACACGCGGCACGGAGATTGTCGGAATCTGCGGCGGGATGCAGATGTTGGGGACCGAAATTCGAGATCCCGATGCAATCGAAGGCCCACCTCTGGCTCTCGGGCTTGGTGTGCTTCCAGTCTCAACGACCATGAAAACAGCGAAGACCACACGCCAGATCACCGGCGTCGCAAATTGGAACGGGCTCAGCGGCCTGCATGTCTCCGGCTACGAAATCCACATCGGTACCACCGTACGCCTGGGCGGCCGGGCCGCGTTTCGGCTCGCTTCCCGACAAGAAGGCATCGTCTCCGACGACGGGCTCGCCTGGGGAACCTACCTGCATGGCGTCTTCGATGAACCGCACTTCCGCCGCTCCTGGTTGAATCGCGTTCGAGTACGCCTCGGTCTGGCCGCTCTCCCGGTGTCGACGTCACGCGAGGTGAGCAGCAGGGCAGAACAGGCAATTCAGCGATTCGCGGACCATGTCCGACAACACATTGACATGGGGCCCATCGACGAAGCGCTGGGCGAAATCAGGCGTCCGTCTGTACACACTCCAACAGAGCGCTGATCAATCGCTGATCAAGGGCTGGCGACAGCCTGGGTGAGATGCGGATCCACTCGGCCAGGCCGAATGATGCGCAAGCACGAACCAGCAGTCGGTGACGTTCTAACAGGCATGCTCGGACTGTGTCTCCATCGCCCACACGCGCAAGAAGCCACGGCGTGCCGGGCTGGTGACACGGTACCCCGCGTTCGCGGAGCTGTTCGGCCAATGCGGACGCTGCTTGCTTCAGTCGCCGCTCGCGCTCCTGCAACTCCGGAACCAGAGCGCAGCACGTGGAGACGATTGTCAGCGCATGAGCGCCCACCGACCAGGTCGGCCGTGATTGCTCAAGACGGGCACACAGGTCCGCACCGGCGACCAGGTACCCCACACGAATGCCGGGGCATCCGAGAATCTTCGTGAGTGAACGAAGTGATACGATGTCGTTCGCGCGCTTCGGCCGTGGCGCCGCAAACGGGGTGGCGTACGCCTCGTCCACCACAAGGATCCCCGGCGACACCGCAGCCGCTATGCGTTGCAGATCAGACGGTACGAGTACTGTCCCCGTGGGGTTGTTTGGACTGCACACATAGACCGCGGCTCGCTCTCGTGCACCGGCCCACGCGACAAGGTCGTCGACCTTGAGCGCGAATGGAGCCCCCAGGTCACTGCAGAATTCATCGACGCGGCGTCCATGGGCGATCGCCGCGGTGCGGAACTCCGAAAAGGTCGGGCCGACAACGCCGACGGTAGAGCCGGCGGGCGTCATGGCGACAAGGCGCCAGAGCAGCGAACAGGCGCCGGCGCCGATCGCAAGCTCTCGCGGGCCGACTCCCAGGCAGGCCGCGAGCTCTGAGCGGGCCGGTTCCATCTCGCGGTCGGGGTAGTGTGTGACGTTCGTCGAAGCGAGCGCCTCTGCTATCCTCTGTGGGAGTCCGTCCGCAAATGTGTTTGCGCTGAAGTCGATGACATCGCCAGGCCGCAGACCGAGACGCGCGAGCTCTCCGTAGTCCAAACTTCCGTGAACCCGGTCACTCAGCATGCGCTGAGCCATGCCAACGCAACAGCGAGCATCGAAGAGCGGCGTAGAATCCTCCGCGCGCGCTGGATCGCTTCGGCGTCAGGTGGGGCGTGACCTTCACCCAAACAGTGGTGCCCGTCCTTGTGAAGACGGACGCGCAACGCTGCAGACATCGCTGCCATCGGCCATCCGGCATTGGGGCTCTCTGTGCGTCCTGCTTCGTTCATCGTCGTTTTCCACACTTCACTCGGCCGGCCGGACACCGCTGCGATCAGTGCGGCGCAGAGTCGGGCAGGGGCGAGATTGAGGAGGTCATCCAGTCTGGCGGCGGGCTTCCCAAACCACTCAAGCTCGCCGCGGTAGCCAATCGTGGCGTCCAGTGTATTGGCAGCGCGGTAGAAGGCGGCGCCGCCGAGCCCGGCACACACGTACCAGAACAATGGCGCAACGATGCTGTCGGACGCGTTCTCAGCCAGGGACTCGATGGTGGCCGATGCCAGCGCCTCAGAGTGTAGCGAAGTGGCGTCGCGGCTGCAGAGCCCCGAAAGGCGATCGCGCGCCGCGTCGATGTGGCCCGCGCGCAGGCGCTCGGCCATCGCCGCGCCGGCTTCATCCAGTCCTCGCCACGCGCCCAGTGTACCGAGAAACACACCCTGAAGCTCCGGCAGCCGAGCGCCAGCCATACCCGCCAGGGCGCCGGCTCCGGCAGCAACAGTCGTCACCGACGCGGTAACACAAGCGCCCGCTACTGCGTCGATCACCGGTTGGCCGGTCGGGAAGCGCCGTAGCATTGCGTTTGGAATAGCTCCCATCGCAATGACCGGGTGAAGCGCGGCCGGCGGCTCGCCGACAAGTACATCAAACAGGGCTGCTGCAACGATTGCACGTCGAGCAGGTTTGCGCGCATTTCTGAACGCACCCGGTGTCGAGGCGCCCGGCTGCGGGTGTGTCAGGGCCACGTAGAATCTCGCCGCTGCGAAGGGGTAGTGTTCATCGTAAGGGCGCCGTGTGTAGCGCCAGACGCTCCGAAAACAAACGATTTCTTTGGAAGGGTATGTTGTGCGCAGAGAAAGGCCCGGCACCCAACCAAAGGCTCACATCGGAGAGGATCCATGATCTTGCCTGTCCGAATCCTGCCCTTGACAGCCGTCCGCAAACGCGCGAATTGGCCCGTGCTCCCGGCTCGTGCCCCGATGGGTAACGACAACGAGGGAATCCGGTGAAATTCCGGAACTGGCGCGCAGCGGTAATGAGGAACGAACGCAGGTCATGTGCACTGAGCATCCGCTCGGGAAGCCCCTGCAAGTAGGCAGCCTCAGAGTCCGAAAACCTGCCTGGAGCGAGCGGAACAGCCGCAAATTCACGTGTCGCCGCGCGTACCGGTGCCGAGAAGTCCGACCCATCTGGTTCTTCTCTCAGGTCATCGCCTCATCGCGATGCAGCCGAGTTCGCTTTCATGCCCCGGCAAGTTGTGGATAGGGATCGCTGCACGATGCACCGAGCATTGTGCAGACAGGAACAGAACACGCTGTGGGCCTGCCGGGTTGTGAGATGCCATTGTGTGGATTCCTGCAACCGAGAGGCGCGATGAGCTCCGGTCTCGTGCTCGTTTCCGGCGGCGTCCGCAGCGGCAAGAGCCGCTTTGCGCTGCAACGCGCCGCGCAGCTCGAAGGCCGTAGGACCTTCATTGCAACTGCCGAAGCCATCGACGCAGAGATGGGTGAACGAATTCGGATCCATCGCCTCGAGCGTGGCGACGGTTTCCACACCACCGAAGCCCCAGTCGACGTGCCAGAGGCGCTGGTCGGATCGCGCGCGTCGATTGCTGTCGTCGATTGCATCACGATCTGGCTCAGCAATCTGATGCATCGGGAGTTGTCAGATGAGGAATGCCTCTCGCGTGTTGACGAGCTTATCGCCGCCTGCAGTAGCGTGCAAACAACGATCGTCGTGAGCAACGAGGTCGGTTGCAGTGTGGTTCCGCCCAACAAACTGGCGCGACGATTTCGTGACCTCACCGGCGCTGCAAATCAGGCCATCGCCCGAGCTGCGGACGAGGTCTGGCTGACATCCCTGGGACGGGCGCTCCGCCTCAAGCCAAACCCACCAATCACCATCGGGGTGAATGAGCCATGACAGACGATGAGACCAGCGACCGGGCCCATGTCGAACGGATGAAGGCCACGCAGGCTGAGGTTCGAAGCAGGGTAAAGAAGGCCGTCGTTCGCCGCGGCATCGTCGTCGTGAACACCGGAGATGGCAAAGGAAAGTCCACCGCCGCTTTTGGAATGGTGCTGCGGGCGGTCGGCCACGGTCAACGCGTGGGTATTGTACAGTTCATCAAAGGAACGTGGCGCACCGGTGAGCAGGCCGTGCTGGGCACGCTCCCCGGAGTTGAGCACTTCGTCAGTGGCAAAGGATTCACCTGGAACACACAGGACCGCGACAAAGACATCGCCTCCGTTGAGAACGGCTGGGAAATCGCGGAGCGCCTCCTCAGCGCAGACGACACCGGGCCCCACCTTGTTGTGCTTGATGAACTCAATATCGCGCTCAGCCATGGGTACCTGGCTGTCGACCGTGTCATCGCGGCTCTGCAGGCACGCCCCCTCCACCGAAATGTGGTGATCACCGGGCGTCGCGCTCCGCAAGAGTTGATCGACGCGGCGGATACCGTGACGGAAATGACGGTGGTGAAACATGCCTTTGAAGCAGGCGTGCGGGCACAGCGGGGCGTCGAGTTTTGACAGCGAGAATCCACACAGCGTGTTTGCGTGGAACAACTGTGACTTCGGCACCCCGTGTCACCACGCCCGCCGGTGATTCGCGTCGAAGGGTATTGGCGTGGGGTCGGCCGGCGTCATGATGAGCGAGATGGATACTGGGAGTGACCCTGACCGTGCACGGCTGAAGCTCGCTGCACTGGCGTGCGCTGCGTTTGGTCTCGTCCTGCTCTCGATCCGCCTGGGAAACAACGACTGGGCCGACGTTGACATCCGACGCGCGGTCGTCACTCTGCGAGCCTATCGGGTAGGTGTAGCCTTCTTTGCAGGCGCCTCGCTCGCGGTCGCGGGTGTTGTCATCCAGGCCGTATTCCGAAACGCGCTCGCCAGTCCCTCAGTCCTCGGAGTTACCGCCGGCGCCAGTCTCGGTGGCACCGTAACGCTGGTTGTCACTGAGGTCGTATTCTCGGGGGCAGCTGCGGCAGCTGCCTTCGGCGAAATGCTGGTTCCCGCCGGGTGCATGGCAGGTGCGGCGATGGCATTGAGCCTGGTTCTCGTGTTGACGCGACGACGAACGAGTTCGACCTCCTTTCTCCTGGTAGGCTTCCTACTCTCGGCCGTGTTCCTGAGTATGGGCGCCTTTGTCATGAGCCTCTCACAGAGCACCTGGGAGCTGGGGCGGGTCGTGGTCTCTTTCACGCTCGGCACTGTCTCAGGGAGCGGCCCCCGCCAGCTCGTGACGATCGCTACCTGGTGCATTGTGGGAACGGTCGCGGCGCTGGGCTGGCACCGATCACTCGACATGATGCTCACCGGAGACGAAGAGGCGCTCACCCTCGGCGTGGACGTCCGTCGCGTGCGCAGGTGGGGCATTGTGTGGGTGGCCTTTCTGTCTGCAGGCGCGGTGGCTGTAGGCGGCAACGTCGCTTTCGTCGGACTCGTCGTGCCACACGCACTGCGTTCCGTGTTTGGTTCATCGCACCGAGCGCTGATCCCGGCCGCAGCCATCGGCGGCGGCATCTTCCTGGTACTCTGCGACCTCGGGGCTCGCGTCGCCCCGACGCAGAGCCAGATGCCCCTCGGCGTGGTCACCGGATTGATCGGCGCGCCGATGCTCATCGCGTTGCTGCACCGAAACGAGGCGTTGCAGGATGTCTGATGCACTCGTCTTCGAAGACGTCGTCGTCCGCTACGGTCGAACGCCGGTTCTCGACGCGTTCAGCTGCGCCGTTGGCGTTGGTGAGGTCGTCGGCCTTGTCGGACCCAACGGATCAGGAAAGACCACGGCGATTCGCGCTGCCCTCGGCCTGACGGACACTGCAGGCGGGCAGATACGGGTACTCGGCCGGCGTGTGGATACCCTGAGGCGGTCGGAGATAGCGCGCACGATCGGGTACGTTCCCCAGCGATCCCGTTTGGAGGCTGCAATTCGCGTGCGAGATGTTGTCACGCAGGGCCGCTATTCGCACCGCAGCGTCGCGGCGCTGGACGACGACCGGAAGGCCGTTGACGAGGCCCTTGCGTGGACGGACCTCACACACCTGGCGTCGAGGTCCCTGCCTACTCTGTCGGGTGGTGAACGGATGCGCGTGATCGTGGCTCGCGCCCTGGCAACCGAAGCGCCGATCCTGCTGATGGACGAGCCCACTGCAGCCCTGGATGTGGGCCACGCACTGCAACTCCTGCGCCTGATTCGCGAGCTGGCCGATGACGGAAGGGCCGTGGTGTTGGTGGTGCATGATCTGGAGCAGGCGCGGCGCGTCTGCGACCGAATTGTGGTAATCGACGGCGGCAGTCGCATCGTGGAAGGCGCCCCCGAAGACGTACTCTTTGGCGACGATGTATCACGCGTCTTCGAGGCTCGTATCATCCGTGGCGGTGGCCTCGGCTACGAAGCACGGGGGCCGTCATGAAGCGCAGCGACAGCGTCAATGCCTTCGCAATGCTGGCGGCTCTTGCGATCCCCGTCGCGTTTGCGCTTTCGACGAGAAACACCGCCGAAGTGACATCTCTCGCGGCGTCGGAGATCCGATACGAGGTGCCGGTCGTTGATGGCCCACACGGCCTCTCGGTCGAGGACGCCGGCGGCAACATCGTCCCCATTCGACGCTATGAACGCATTGTCGTCGCCAGCGCTGTCGCTTCATCGCTTGCAGTTGAGCTTCTCGAGCGCTCACGAATCTCTGCCGTGTCCGCCTGGGCTGCCGATGGCGACACCTTCGGACATCGATACGAGAGTCTCCCGCAGGTCGCTCGCGCGGACGACCTTGAGACGGTCCTCGGCTTCGATCCGGATCTTGTTCTGGTGCACTCCATCGGCGCGCCCGCGTGGCTCGCCCGCCTGCACGACCTGGACATCGCCGTCTTCGATTTCGGTTCGATGACCGGCGTCGATGCATTTGTCGAAGACGCTCTTCAGCTCGGTGTCCTGTGTGAAGTACAGGAGCGCGCGGGACGCTACGTCGATTCGTTTCTGACGCGTCTGGCGACCGTTGCCGGCGACATTCCAGTCGGCGAACGCCCTGCGGGTATCTATCTTGGCAGCATCGGCGGGCAGCTCTACGGCGGGACCGTCGGGACCAGCTACCACGACGTGCTGCTTGCCGGCGGGCTCGAAGACGCTGCCGCCGACGAGTTCACCGGGTGGCCGCAATACGACGCGGCCGACATCCTGCGCTTGGACCCCGACGTCATCGTAACCGGCAGCGGCGGCGCAAACACGATCTGCAATGGGGTGGGGCTCGCTCGGTTGCGCGTATGCGATGCGAGTGGTCGCAGCGGCGGTGGCATCGTCGAGGTCCCGGATGACCTGATCGCGGATCCCGGCGCAGGAATCCTCGAAGCCGCCGAGTTTGTTCGGCGCGCGGTTCACGGGTCACCGGTACAGAACACTGAATCCTTGAATAGGGAGGACTAGCTGAATGGCGGACGAATCCATCACAAACAACTCGTCTCGTGAGGCCGCGCACGCTCGCCAAACACAGCTGACAAAGCCACAGGGTTCCCTTGGCTGGCTTGAAGATGTCGCAGTTTGTATGGCCGGCCTTCAGCATCAGGCGCTGCCATCATCGCGTCCGGCGGCCGCGGTGATCGTCGCTTCGGACCACCCTGTCGCCGCGATGGGCGTCAGCGCATATCCTGCCGCGGTCACGCCGGCGATGGTTCACAATATCGCCGGCGGCGGCGCCGCTGCGTCCGTGCTCGCGAAGGCCGCCGACGTGCCCCTGACCCTGCTCGATGTGGGCGTCGAAGGCCTGGGCGAACTATCGAAAGCATCGTTTGCCTTTCGCTACCAACAGGTGGACGTAGGCGTTGAAGGAGATCTGGTCGACGCACCAGCGTTAGACGAATCTGTCCTCGACGCCTGCCTGGCAGCCGGCGCTGACTTTGTTGCTACGCTGGACGCAGAGCTCCGCGTTCTCGCGGTCGGCGAGCTTGGCATAGGAAACACGACGACAGCGGCCGCCACCTGCGCCGCACTCCTCGATGCACCCGCGGACGTGATGACGGGCGCCGGCACCGGTGTGGTTGGCGACGCGCTGCGACGCAAACAAACAATCGTAGAGACGGCCGCCGGCCCCGTGCGCGGGGCGTCCGCACGCGCGATTCTCTCTGCTGTCGGCGGCAGAGACATCGCAACCATGGCAGGAATCATGATCGCGTGTGGCCGTCGGGGCGTAGCAGTCCTTGTCGATGGATACGTCGCCTCAGCAGCGGCGCTGGCCGCCACCCGAATCGAGCCCTCCGCGCGGGGAGCGTTGATATTCGCCCATGAATCCGCCGAGCCCGGTCATCGAATCGTACTTGAAGCGATGAACGCGCGGGCGCTGATACGAGGTGGGCTGCGCCTGGGCGAGTGCAGCGGCGCGCTGCTGGCAATTCCGATGATAGATGCGGCATGCGCCCTTCACCGAGATATGGCGACCTTTGAGAGCGCCTCCGTTCCGGGGCGTGATCCGTGAATGCAAACCCGGCAGGGCAGATCCGAGCCGCCTTCGCGTTCCTGACCCGTATACCCGTCGGCAGCGCGCCGATTGGTGCAGATGCGCACGGCGGCTCCGCGGCATGGTTCACTCTGGTTGGTTTGGCTCTGGGACTCATTCTCGCCGCGACATTCGGTGCCGCCGCCGGTCTGGGTTCGACCGGCGCTGCGTTGGTGACCGTAGGCATAGGCGCATTGCTCACCGGTGCCTTCCACGAGGACGGCCTGGCAGACTCGGCAGATGCGCTCGGCGGCGGCTATGCACCGGAAGACGTGTTCCGAATCCTGAAGGACAGCCGCCTCGGCACCTTTGGTGTGCTCGCTCTGGTTGTCGTTGTCGGCCTCAGAGTCGCACTGCTCGCGAGAATTGGTGTGAACACATCGGATGCCATGATCGCGCTCGTACTGTCACATACACTCTCTCGCTTTCCGCCGGTCGCCCTGATGCGCGCACTTCCCTACGTTACAGCGGGCGAAAACAGTCGAAGCAGGGCCGTCGTCGCAGGACCTCGTCCGCGCGTCGCGATTGCCGGCGCCGTCGCCGGCGTTGTGGCTGTCGCGTGTGTTCTTGTGAGTGGGCTCGAAGCGTGGAGGCTGCCTGCGATGCTGGTAGGGATTGCTCTCACCGCCGGAGTATGTGCGTGGCGATTCCAGCGCCGTGTTGGTGGAATCACCGGTGACTTTCTCGGTGCGACCCAACAGCTCTGCGACATTGTCATTCTTGCGGTCCTTGCCTGGTGGTGATCGGGCGCATCTACGCGCTTCGTCACGCACCGCCGGCACGCATCGGTGTGTGCTATGGACACCTGGAGATGCCGGTCATGATCCCGGCACGGGCTGCTGCCACCGCGATGCGTGCGGCGTTGCCCGCGATCATTCAACCGTCTCTTATGTTGACGTCGCCGCTCGAACGCTGCGCTCAACCTGCCGGGCACCTCGCGCACGCGCTGAAGTGCGAGCTGAGCTACCGTGCGGCGCTTCGCGAGCTGAGTTTTGGTGAATGGGAAGGGCGTACCTGGTCTGAGATTCACAGACTCGATGGCGCACGACTGAGCCACTGGAGCGAAGACGTGGTGCACCGAAGCCCGCCGGGCGGGGAGAGCGCAGAAGAGCTTGAATCTCGTGTGCACGGGTGCCTGCGAACCATACACACGAGCGGAGACATTGTGCTCGTCGCGCACGCAGGAGTGATTCGCGCGCTGCGGGTACTCGGTGGTAGCGACTGGCCGAGCGCGTTCGCCGAGCCGGTAGTGCCGCTGAGCTGCGAAGTATTCGACCGCTTGGCGAGCTGAACGCACAAGGGCCTCGCCGGCCGCAGTCGTGGACCAAAAAACTCAGCGAGCTACGCAGAGTTGCAATTGCAGCGCTGTGCAGCTCGTGGAATTTCAACGCTATGGGCACTTCAGTCAGGCAAACATGCGCTCTCGGTCTGCAGGAGCGTGATGTTTCGCGGAGGCAGGCCGGTGTCAACGGCCACACCATCATCGAGCCGGTCGCCGGTGGCGTCGTTGAGAACAACGATGCCGAACGCGCCCGCCGTGCGGTCTCCGATGAAGAGTTTGTCATCGATATTGACGACACCCCACACATCGCCGGTCCAGATCGGCGGGTCGATCGTCGCGCTCTCTCCAAAGGTGAGTCGTCGCACGCGAAGGGTAAAGGATGAGTCCGCTGAGGTGACCCAGAGTCCATCCCCGTCTTCAGTCGGCGCGAGCGCGAATATATCTTCGCCGCCGAAGTCGGCCTCGGTGGCGACAACGGTGGTATGCCCCGTTGCGAGGTCAAGCGCCTCGATAGCCCCGTCGTCTACGTCGCCGGCGAATCGGAAAGAGCCCAACGAACCGATGTATGCGACATCATCGATCACAGCCGATGCGCCCGCATTGCAGGTGGACAGTGCCAACTCAGTCTCCGTTCCGAAGAAGGCGAAGGGCTCCAGGTTCTGGTCGTACGCGTATACGGTGCTGTGCGCTCCTTCCAAACAGGCGAAGGAGTCGTCGAGCCCCTGCGCGACAACAAACACGGTGTCGCCGTTCGTGAATGCAAGCACTGCTTCGGCTGTACTGCCCGAGAAGCTCGGAACGGGGAGCGTGACGGTCGCGGTGATTGGATCGGCTTCCTGGCTCGTCAGATCAACCCTGACGAGCTGTCCGTTGTACTGTGGGACGAAGGCCGTATCGTTGCCGATGAACACCGCAGTTTGCGGGTTTGTGCTGTTGCCGAGCGAGCGTTCCCACTCTGTCGTGTAGTCGGTCGCCGGATTGATGCGTTGCAGGCTGTCGGCGCCCAGGCGATTGACTACGTAGACCTCCTCGTTGTTTGTCGTCACCACGGCGTCGCTGTAGATGGACGCGACGTCAGTCGCCCCGGTCAATGAAGCGACATCGACGACTGCAAGTGAGCCTGTGTCGCCATCCAGCGCGGCGACAACGATGCAACTGTTGAGGCTCGGGCTGGTGTCGGTCTGAGCGTCAGGGTCGTCGACTTCGCCGCCGCTATCCGTGGTGTCGGCGCTCGCGTCGGAATCGTTTCCTGTGTCCGCGTCCAGGTCCGTGTCGCCATTTCCTGCGTCCGGGCTACCGCTGTCGTCGACGTTGACATCGGAGCCGCCGGTGTCCGCGCCGGAGTCGTCGTCGTCGCAGGCAGCGACTACGCAGACCGCAGCAAGTGAGATGAGTAGGATTCTAACGTCGTGGTATATGTTCATATGCTACCGTGATGAAGGTCGACCGACCCGGAATAGGGTGGCCTGGGAAGTCGGCGTGTGGCCGAGTTGTGGTGAATGAAGAGGGTCCGTTGGGAAGATCCACTTCAGCCGAAAGTGTGTTTGCGATGTTCTCGATCTGCAGGCTGAAGGTCACACCGGGTGCAAAGCTCGGCGCATAGCGAGCCGCGAGGTCGTGAATGATGCGGCCGGGGTTGCGGCGCACGCCTCCTCGGTCGAGGTTGACGGCACCCGCAGCCGCCGCTGACCAGGAGAGCCGAAATCCGTACGCTTCAAGCCGGGCGCCGGCGTCGACGGTAATCGCAGGCCTGTGTGGAATCGGTTTGTCGTCGAAGCGCCCAACCTCAGATTGACTGCGCGTGTGGATGTGCGCTGCGCCCGCCCAAATGCCGAAGACTTCGTGGTCGAGCGTGAATCGACCCTCGATGCCTCGAATTCGGCCTCCTTCGATGTTCTCCGGGACCCT
>JAUICO010000124.1 GCA_030427825.1 bacterium
ACCAAAGTGCGCAGGTAGATCACGGTAGTCGCAGGCAATGTACTCGCCTGTATTCAGGTCTTCGAAGTGAGCCGTGTGCCCATCGGTCGCGAGGACAAATCGAGCCTTGTTACTCGCTGTTGCCGGGCTCGCCTTCAGCGCCGCAAAGGTCTCGCTGACCGCGTCCTCGTCACAGACCGCAAGGTGAAGCTTTTTTCGCTGTAGCAGGCCGCGACCCAGGTCGGACTTGTTGGTCTCGCCCTTACGCAGCCGCTTGACGGTCGTCTCTCGAGTCCCGAAGGCACGCAGGAAGTCGAACGCGAACTCGTCGGCGTCGAATGGACGTTCGAAGAGTTGGGTAAGCGCTTCTTCGATCTCAACAGCGTTCATGGCGACGACTCATCCCCTGTCGTGCTCGCGCCAGCGGCTCCTTCGAGGCTGAGGCGCGACCAATCGAGCTGAACAGCTACTCTCCAGGCGCGCGAACTTCCACTCGCTCGCAGCGCCGGGGAATCGGGGCCGAAGTCCGGCGGCGGGTTGGAAGACCAATCTCGCCCCGCGCGTTGCGCGATCCGTGCCGTCTTGACCGGAGCGGCGCGCAAAGGCCCTCGCTACGGCGGTGTCGCGGCACTCTGCCCCTACCCGCTCGATGGTGTTGGTGCAGGTGAACGGGTGCCCTCCGCGAAGTCGTTCGGCGTTGCCGTCGGCGCGCTTGCACTCAGCGCAAGGGCCCGCCTGCGCGCTTGCACTCAGCGTTGCGGTCCTACGCGGCACGGCCCCTCAGCGCTTGCGGTTCTTCCGCTTGCGCCCGGGGCGACGCCCGGAGGGTTTGCGTGAGATGGGGGTTCTCTTCTCGCGCTCCCTGATGTCGGGGATCGCGCTGTCAGCAAGCCACCACGCGAGCACGGCGATGCACACAAAGAGCGGCGCCGACAGATGCAACGCGGGCATCGCCGAGCCGGTCGCGCCGAGCAGATCGTGCCCGGCGAAGGCGGCCCCGGCACCAACAAGGAGGCCGCCGACGGCTGCGCGGATCAAGCGCTCGAAGCCGGGTACAACGGGGCGCAACTCGCCCTCGCGCAGCGCCATCACTCCAGCACCGAGTATGGCGCCGAGCGCGATCGCGGCGTCGACTTCGAAGCTGGCAGTGAGGGACCCCGAAGCGGCGTAGGCGACCGCGGCTGCCGACCGGAGCCCGTCGACTCCCCAATCAGCGAGGTCGCCGCGCAGCACCCACGCGCCCGCCGCCGCTGCCCCAAGCGCCGCGCCGGCTGCCTGCAACTTCAGAGAATCTCCGCCCTGCGCGAGGCGGGCGCCCGCCGCGAAGAGAACGAGCGCGAGAATAAGTGCCACTGCGAGCGTGGCCCCGCCGTCAGCCGCCGTCGGCAATGTCACCGCGCCGACGGAGCTCACGCCACGCAACACACCGGTCAGGCTCCCCCCTGCAAAGAGTGCGGCACTCAGCGCCATCGCGACAAAGAAGACCAGACCCAGTACTCGGCCGGCGCCCATGTGGTAGAGCGCGCCCAGGGGCGAGAGGCGCGCCAGAGCGACGCCGACGCCGAAGAGCGCGCCGCCGAGCACTACGGCGAGCGGAGCAAACGAGACCGCAGTCGGCGTCACGACACCGGCAAAGATCAGCGGCGAAACACACAGGCATGCGACCGCCGCGGCTGTGAACCACGGCGCTGCTTGGCTTCTATCGCCGCCGCGGGCGGCTCGAAGGCCGCGGTCAAGATCGACCCGGGCAGCAAAGCCGGCGCCGCCGACGAGGGCGCCGACAACTATCGCGAGCAGTGCATCCATTGAGAGCTCCTGTTCACGTCCTGCGCCGGTAATCTTCGCCTTCGATGCGCAACATGTCCGTCATGCCACACAGGCGCGAGTACATGCGCGAACCGATCCGCTCCTCGAGAGTGGATCGATCAAAGCGGTCGCGGCTGCGGGACATCGTGGTGTCCGGCGTCGACATGGATTCGTACGCAAAATTCGTAGCGAAGAAGGTGGTCACGTCGCGGTCATATCGCCGGGAGACAAGCTCATCGAGGACTGCCATCTGCCAGTCCGTTGTAAGCCCCTTACCCAGCTCGTCGATCGCAAGAACCGGCACCGCGGCCAGGCGCCCGATGATCTCGCCCTCGCTGCGACCGGCTTCGAATCCGACCTTGATATCGCTCAGCAGGTGCGTGAACTCGATGAAGCGCGCCTCGATACCCCGCTCGACCGTGAGAAGCCGCACGACGCCCGCAAGCAGGTGGGTCTTTCCGGTTCCCACAGGACCCGAAAGAGCGATGCCGCGATCGCCGGGCGAAAACTCCGCCAGGCAACGAAGCAGGCTGGCCTTCGCTGACTTCGCCGATGGCGAAATCTCGCCGAATCCGTCGATAGTGGCTGCCGCAAAACGCCGCGGAACCCGTGCCTGGTTGTACATCGCAATGCGCCGGTCGAAAGGCGCACACTCCGGACACGGCCACGTCGTAGGCGGCTCATCCGGCGAGGTGCTGAAAACAACGCCGGCGCCTTCGCAGGTAGAACACGTCGAAAAGCACGCCGGACAGCGCGTCGCGACGGAAAGGTCCTCGCCCGGCGCCGTCACGACACGAGCATCACCGCACTCCGCACAGTGGCGCCCGGGCTGTTTTCGCCGCTCTTTCAAACTCATGAACGATGCTCCGTCGGCGGGCGAGGGCTCTGCCCTCGCGCTCCCGCCAAAGGGTTTTCACCCTTTGGAAACCCAGAGGAAAGCGCAGAGCGCTTTCCTCTATAGCGGGGTCTCGAATCTGTCACGGGCAGGACGAAGATCACCAAGAGTGTCAAGATGACACCAAAGGCATTGACTCCGCTCGAAACCGCCACAATAGGCAATAAAGTGTCATTCCGACACCAACCCTTCTCCAACCAAAGGGTCAAGGGGACCGAGGTCCCCTTGCGGGGCGCCGGGGCAGAGCCCCGGCCGGGGTCGAGGGGCAGCGCCCCTCGCTCAATTCCCATGCTTCTCACGATCTCTTCACCACGCGGGACACGCAATGCGACCAACGTACACGACGGGAATTCACCTGGATGATGCTTCGGCAGGCCTTGCTACAGACCTGTACGAGCTGACGATGGCGGCGGGGTATGTGGAGTGTGATCGGATGGCGCCCGCTTCGTTTGAGCTCTTTGTGCGGGGCCTGCCTGAGGACCGCTCGTATCTTGTGACGGCCGGATTGGATCAGGCGCTGCACTATCTTGAGGAGCTTCGATTCGAGGCTGCGGACGTGGAGTGGTTGCGGAGTCTACCGGAGTTTCGTGGTGTGGGGCCGCGCTTCTTTGAGTGGCTGCGGGATTTTCGTTTTTCCGGGACTGTGGACGCGATGCCTGAGGGCACGATCGCGTTTTCGAATCAGCCTCTGCTGCGCGTGACGGCGCCCCTGCCCGAGGCGCAGCTGGTCGAGACGTACCTGTTATCGACCGTGATGCACCAGACGATGATCGCGTCCAAGGCGGCGCGGATGGTGTGCGCGGCCGAGGGTCGCGCGCTCTTCGACTTTGGAACCCGCCGAGCGCACGGTCCGGCGGCGGGGGTGGCTGCGGCTCGCGCGGCGTGGATCGCCGGGTTTGAGGGTACGTCGAATGTGTACGCGGGGCGGCGGCTGGGGATACCTGTCGTAGGTACCATGGCGCACTCCTGGGTGATGTCGTTCGATACAGAGCGCGAAGCTTTCGAGGCGTTCGCGCGCTTCTTTCCCGACCACACGGCCCTGCTGGTTGATACCTACGACGTGATCGAAGGCTGCCGTCGTGCTACGCGTTTGGGGGACTCGTTACGTGCTGTGCGGATTGACTCCGGCGACCTGGCTTCGGTGTCCCGCAGGTGCCGCGAGATTCTGGACGACGCCGGCCTGAGCGCAACGCAGGTCATTGCGTCTGGAGACCTGGACGAGCGCAGGATCAGCGACCTTGTCACGCAGGGCGCAGTGAACGCCTTTGGTGTGGGCACGAGGTTGTCGACGTCCGACGATGCACCGTCCCTGTCTGCGGTCTACAAGCTTATCGAGCGTGAAGAGGGCGGCCGCGCTGTGCCCGTTCTGAAGCGCAGCCACGACAAAGAGACCCTGCCCGGCAGCAAGCAGGTGTGGCGCGTTCGAGACGCCTCGGGACGCTTTGAGCGCGACGTTATCGAGCTCGCCTCTGCCGGCATGCCGCCCACAGAGGCGAGTTATCCTCTGGAGCCGCTGCTGCACCGCGTGATGACCGACGGTCGCGTGTCAGCGATCCTGCCGACGTTGACGGAAGCTCGCGTACGATGTCGCGCTTCGCTGGCGGCGCTACCGGAGCACCTGCGCGGCCTGAACCCAACGCTCCCGTATCCGGTGTTGCTGGGCAGCGAGCTGCAGTCGCTGTTCAGGGACCTGATGGCCCGCGCCGCGTGAGCGCCCCGGTGAAAGACGCGATGAAAGACGCGATGAAAGACGCGATGAAAGACGCGATGACATCGCCGGACGCTCCGCCGCTTCAGCCTATTGGTGTGGCTGTCGACGTCATACTGTTCACCATCCTCGACGACACGTTGCAGGTGCTCCTGGTGGACCGCCTCTCGCAGCCTTTCGATGGCCTGCGCGCTGTCCCCGGCGGCCTGGTGGAGCGCCGCGAAGAGCTCGCCTGCGCGGCCCGCCGAATCCTGCGAGCGCAAACAGGCCTCGACGTGGACTGGCTTGAGCAGCTGTACACCTTTGACGCCGTGGACCGCGACCCGCGCCGTCGTGTGCTTAGCGTGTCCTGGTATGCGTTGGTGGCGCCGAACGCGCTCGAAGACGAAGCCGTGCCCGAGTCGGCGTGGGGTGCCGCGTGGCATCCGGCGCGGGCCCTGCCCGCACTGGCTTTCGATCATGCTCGCCAGATCGAAGCCGCGATGACCCGCCTGCGCTACAAGATCGAGTATACCCCCGCCGCGTTTCACCTCCTGGATTCGACCTTCACGCTGAGCGAGCTGCAGCGTGTGTACGAAGTGATCCTCGCGCAGGAGCTTGATAAGCGGAACTTTCGACGTAGAGTCCAGTCGCTGGATCTTGTCGAAGAGACAGGGCAGTTGCGCCGCGAGGGAACCCGACGACCGGCGCGCCTGTATCGATTCCGCGACGAAGGTTTTGAGCGTGCTGGGGGCGGCGTGTTGCTGAGGTTCTGAGGTGGCGTTAGAAGCGATTATCTGGCTGGGGCTCACAGTCGGAGCGTATACCTATCTGGGCCTGCGCTTGTTTGCTCCGCATTGCAGCACTCGGCGGCAGAGGTTGATCGCGCTTGGAGCGACAATCGCGCTCGGGTTTTCGACCCCGGTGATGTTTGGATTGCGCTACGCCCTTGGCCTGACGCCTTTCGTGGTCGCCCTGCAGTGGGTGGTATATGTGCTCTTCGGGCTCACCTGCGTGGTGATTGCGATCCTGCTTGTGCGTGACGCTCTCATGTTCACCGGCTTGTTCGGGGAGGAGCTGCTGCGCCGCCGCTCCAGGGAGGATTCGGACGAGGCTGCCCCCACCGGACTCGGTCGACGCGAGTTCATTACCCGCACAACAAACTACGGCGTGATGGGGATCGCCGCAGTGACCGGCGCCAGAGGTGTGCATTCGGCGCGCAAGCGGGCAGAAACCAAACATGTAGAGATCCCGATCGAAGGGCTGGCGTCGGATCTCGAAGGATTCACCATCGCACAGCTCTCAGATATTCACGTCGGCGACACAATCGGAAAGAACTACCTGCAGCGAGTCGTAGATCACACCAACACCCTCGGCGCGGATGTGGTTTTTGTCACGGGCGATCTCGTGGACGGTTTCGTTCGCGAGCTCCACGATGACGTGTCACCGATCTCAGAGCTGCGAGCTCCCCACGGTGTTTGGTTCATTACGGGCAACCATGAGTATTACTCCGGGCCCAAAGAATGGGTGGAGCATCTGCCCTCGCTGGGTATGAATGTGCTCGTAAACCAGCACGACACGATACAGGTTGGAGACGCGAGCATTGTCGTCGCCGGCATCACCGATCACGACGCAGAGCACATCGAGCCGTCGCACCGTTCGGACCCGGACGCGTCCGTAGAGGGAGCGCCCGATGCCGATCTGCGCATCCTGCTGGCGCACCAGCCTCTGAGCTTCACGAGAGCCCGCCACCTGGACTTCGACCTGCAGCTCTCGGGACACACACACGGAGGCCAGATCTGGCCTTTCGGCATGGTGGTACCCCTGCAACAGCGCTTCAACGCGGGCCTGTATCGCCGTGGCAGAGGATGGGTCTACATCTCAAGAGGCACCGGCTACTGGGGCCCCCCAATGCGTGTCGCAGCACCCAGCGAGATCACCCGGATCGTACTGACTCGCGCATAGGCGGTTCCCCCCACCCCCAACAGGAGGGTCAAGGGAACTCAGTTCCCTTGCGGGGCCTGGGGCAGAGCCCCAGCCGGCGCTCCAACCGTCCCGCCGCCCTGCATCGACTCGTACTGAAGTCGTACGAGGGTCCGGTAGATGCCGTCGACGGCGACGAGCTCGTCGTGGCTGCCGATCTGGGCGACTTCACCGTGGTGCAGGACGACGATGCGATCGACGCGCTGAATGGTGGAGAGCCGGTGGGCGACGACGATGCTGGTCTGATGGCTGAGCATGCGCTCGATCGCGGACTGAATCCACGCTTCGGTCTCGGTGTCGACGTTGGCGGTCGCTTCGTCGAGCACGAGCACGTCGGGGCGTCGGGCGAGGGCTCGGGCAAATGTGATGAGCTGGCGTTCTCCGGTTGAGACGTTGCCGCCGCGCTCAAGAATGGGGTGGTCGTAGCCGCCGTTGAATCGTTGCACGAGGCGGTCCAGACCGACAATCGAAGCCGCGTGGTCGACGTCGGCAGAGCTCACACCATCAACGCCGAGGGTGACGTTGTCTCCCAGGGAGCCGGTGAAGAGGAATCCGTCCTGCAGCACGACGGAGAACAGCGCCCTGAGGTCGTCGACTCGATAGCGACGAATGTCGACGCCATCGACCAGGATGTGGCCCTGCTGGACGTCGTAGAATCGTGAGAGCAGCGCCGTGATCGTCGACTTTCCGGCACCGGTGTGGCCGACAAGCGCCAGGGACTCGCCGCGTTTGATCGAAAACGAGACATCCCTGAGCACCCAGTTATCGTCGGTGTAGGCGAACCACACGTTGCGGAACTCGATCCCCCTCTCGAGGCGCGCGATCGGCAGCGCGTCATCATCCTCGAGGACCGTCACCTCTTCGTCGAGGAGCTGGAAAATGCGCTCCGATGCCGCCATCGCCGACTGCACCATGGTGTACTTCTGAGAGAGGTCGCGAATCGGGACGAAGAACTTTTCGACGTACTGGATGAAGGCGACGAGAACGCCGAGGGTGACGAGATCGTTGATGGCCTGACCGGCGCCGTACCAGATGATGAGGGCGATGGTGATCGACGAGATCATCTCGACAATCGCGTACAGCATCGCGTCCCACCGAATCATCGAGAACGCAGCGCCGCGGTAGTCCCGGTTGATCTCCTCGTACTCGCGAAAGCTGGCCTGTTCGTGGCGAAAGAGCTGGATGATGCTCATGCCGGTGACGGCTTCCTGCAGGTTTGCGTTGAGGCGAGCGATTTTCACACGGGACACGCGATACGCCTTGCGCATCAGGATGCGGAAGAGCGCGGTCAGCCCGACCAGTACCGGTACCGTGATGAACGTGATCAGCGCCAGCTGCCAGTTCTTCAGCAGCAGGATTACGACGATCGCCGCCAGCATGGTGAGGTCGCCGATGATCGTGACCACACCACTCGACAGGGCCTCATTCAGCGCATCCACGTCCGTCGTCAGGCGTGACATGACCCGGCCGACCGGGTTGCGGTGAAAGAAGGCGAGGTCGAGTTGTTGCAGCCGGTCAAAGGCCGCGCAGCGAAGGTCGCGAAGAGCTCGCTGCCCGGCCAGTTGCATCAGATACATCTGCCCGAATCGCAGACCGTATTCACAGACGACCGACGCCAGGAATGCAAAGGCGTAGACCTCAAGCCCGGCAAGGTGCTGAGGCACGAGGTGCCTGTCGACTGCGAGCTGCACGAGGTGTGGTTGCAGCAGGCTCATGCCGTACGCTGCCGGCAGGAGCAGCAGGCAGGCCAGGAAGGTGAGCTTGTACGGACGCATCCAGCGCCACAGACGGCGCATCAGGGCGATATCGCTGATACGCCCCAGCTCGCGCTCGTCGTGCATGGTGCGGTCGTCTGTCTTCTTTGCGGCTGACGTGTCCTGCGAGTTCTTCGCGTCCGTCGGCATCTCGTCAGACGAGGGCTGTGGGGTTGTTTCGCTCATCAGCTCAACCCCTCCTCGAGTCGCTGCCGTTCGACCATCTCGGCGTAGGCGCCGCCGGCCTCGATCAGGCTGCGGTGCGAGCCGCGCTCGACGACGCGGCCTTCGTCCATGACGATGACCTCATCGAAGAGATCGAGAGCATTGAAGCGATGCGTAACAAGAATCGTGGTTCGGCCTTTCATGAGGCCCTGCAGCTCGCTGAGGATGCGCCGCTCTGTCCCGGTGTCGACGCTGGACAGCGCGTCGTCGAGAATCAGGATGCGGGCGTCGAGGAGCACGGCACGTGCGATGGTGACGCGCTGCTTCTGGCCGCCTGAGAGCGTGATACCCCGCTCACCGACTACCGTGTCGAGGCCGTCGGGCAGCGCCTCCAGCGCCTCCGTGAGGCCGGCGATGCGAATCGCATCGTCAATGCGCAACGAAGAAGAGCCGGCGGCGTCATGATCGTCGAGCACGCCGAAGGTGATGTTGTCTCGGACAGAACGCGAGAAGAGAAAGGGATCCTGCGGTACGACGGCGATGGACGCGCGAACGCTGTCGAGGGCGACGTCCCGGAGCGGTACGTCGTCGATGCGAAGCTCGCCTGTCGTCGGGTCCCGCAATCTCGCGATGAGTTGAATCAGCGTGCTCTTTCCGGCGCCCGTTCGCCCTACAACCGCGACGCTTCGGCCGCCCTCGATCTCAAGGTCGATGTCGTGCAGGGCTTCGGTTCCGTCGTCGTAGGTCAGGCTGACGCTGTCGAAGGTGATGGTCGGGCTGACCTCGCCGGCTCTGGGATTGAGGCCGCCGTCGGCTGCGTTCTCGATGGCCGGGTCGGTACCCAGCACGATCATGAGGCGGTCGAATGAAGCGGCGCCGCGCTGCCACACGCTGAGCACCCATCCCATGGCGATGGTCGGCCACGCGAGCACAGCGATGTAGCTGGAGAATTCGGCGAAGTGCCCGAGTGAGATCTCACCGCTGATCACGGCGCGACCGCCGAACCAGAGCACGATGAGCGCGCCGAGCCCGCTGATGGAACCCATGAAAGGAAAGAGCCCACCGCGTACGATCGCGAGTCGCATGTTCTGGTGCACGTACTCGTCGCTGGCGGTGCGAAAGCGGCTTCTCGCCTGAGGCTGTATGCCGAACGCGCGCACAACTGCGGCCCCCGACAGATTTTCCTGCGACAGGGCGCTGAGCTGACTCAGCTGCGCCTGCGCGTCCTGCGTGCGCAGGTATATCGCCCGCGTGAAGAAGCGCATGACGATCAACACAAGCGGATAGGGAGCGAGGGACAGCAGAGTCAGTCTGGGCGACACGCTGAGCATGCGCGAGAGTACGAAGGTGTACGCTACGGTTGTGTTGACGATGTGCAGCGTGCCCAGCCCGTAGAGCAGGCGTACGTTGTTCACGTCATTGATGATGCGCGAGACCAGGTCGCCGGTGGCCTGGCGCTGAAACCAGGCCGGCTCCAGTCTGCACAGGTGTTTGAAGAGCTGATTCCGAATGTCGTATTCGATGTGTCGCCCGACATTGAAGACGGCGATGCGGCTGAGGATTCGCGTTGTTCCGGCGCCGACGGCGAGGGCTGCGATGACCGCCACGATTCGGAGCACGGGTTCGGTTGTGTCGAGCAGATCGGCGTTGCGCAGCAGGTCGATGGCTTCGCCGGTCTTGCGCGGGATGCTGAGCGCGAGGATGTTCGTCGCGACAAGCAGCACCGAGCCCACCAGTACCTGCATGCGGTACGGCGCGATGTACGCGATCAGTCGACGCGTTCGACCCTCTGTGGGATCGCTGACACTGGGTGTGGTGGATTGAGGCACAGGCGCGGGGTCTAAGGCGGGCGGTGGTGCATGTGCAAGGGCAGTGCCGCGCGGCAGGGGCGTCTTTCCCCTACTCGGCAGGGCCCCTTTGCGTCCTCAGGCGCTGTGCATCAGCGTTGTGGGGGGCGGGTCCGCCTGGGGTGTTCCCGCATCGACCAGGTCGAGGAGTCGGGGTCTTACGCCAAGGGCCTCGCACTCCTTTCGTATCGCGGCGACCCGCTGTGGATCCGGTGCTGTCGGTGCTCCGCTGTCGCGGCGGTGTGCACGCAGCATGAGGTTCTTTGGTGTGTGTGTGTTGCCTACGAACTCTATGGCGTCGACCTTGTAGCCACACGCCTGCAGAATCTCGACGCGCAGCGCATCTGTTAGCGTCGAAGCATATTCGCGACGCAGAATGGGTTGCCCGAGCAGTGAGGGCAGAGGCGCGCTCGCCTTGTTGTCGGCCCCACGCAGCTGCTGCTCCAGCTCGTGCTGACAACAGGGCGCCGCCATGATCGCGCGGGCGCCGCTGCGTATCGCCAGCGCCAACGCATCGTCGGTTGCCGTGTCACAGGCATGCAGGGCAATCACGAGGTCGGGTTCACCGG
The DNA here is from genome assembly GCA_030427825.1 of bacterium. GTDB lineage: Bacteria > Myxococcota_A > Bradymonadia > REDH01 > REDH01 > JAUICO01. The sequence goes on from JAUICO010000124.1 coordinate 10,686, forward strand.
CGAGGGGTGTTTGCGCGGGGAGAACATCGGCGATATCGGCGCTCTGAAAGCTCAACACATCATTGCCGAGTGTCTCAGCGCGTTGCACACACTGGGCGATGAAGTCCTCCCGGCGGTCTACACCGTGCAGACGGTAGGGAACGCCCGCGAGGCGCAGGGACTCGGCGAGGACGAAGCCGAGGTATGCGTTGCCGCATCCGAGATCGAGCACACGAAGCGGGTCTTCGTCTGAAGCTGTGCGCTTCTGCAGCACCTTCTCCCAGATGGGTCGGCAGAGTTGTACGAAGTGTTCGACCTGCTTGTACTTCTTTGCGCTCCTGGCCGAGATGCTGCCGTCGGCGTTCATGATGCCGATGACGCGGAGCAGCGCCTCGCTGGTGTCCGGTCGAAGGGTGCGCTTTTTTCCGGCCATCATTTTGGACTTTCGTTGTGCGTCGAGATTGATCACCTTTCCGCTGCCGTGACGCGCGTCGATTCGCACCCTGCGCGTCTCGTCGATGACCAGGGTCTGTTTCACCCGACCCTCGGCGGCGGCCTTCTCTGCCGAGCGCAGGAGCTGGTCGACGAGGTCGTCAGAGGGTGTGCCCGCGCCGGGGCCTTCCTCGACAAGCTCGGTGCCTTCGGCGGATTCGCCGGGCCTCGCGAACACGACCCGGGACCAGCCTCGGCTCGCATGGCGGCGCAGGGTGCGGCGTAGGCGGGCTATGGCGGGGCGCTGCGACATGGCGCGGCGATAGCAGCATCAATCGAATACCGAAAGAAGCGACATCGGCGCGATCCGGCGGCGGGGTCTTCGCCGGTGTCACGCATCAGCGATGAGCCGTTCCAGGTAGCGCCGGCCGGCTTCCCTGAAGCCCACGTCGCCGTGGCTGACGCCCCACGAGACGGTTCCGATTCCGTGAAGCGCGCAGCAGAAGTCGAGCTGTCCTTTCGCGCGTTCATCGGCCCTGAATGCGTAGCCGTCCAGGAAAGCGGTACGGAGTGCGTCGTCCATCCATTCCGCGTACCAGATGCGGCAGAGGTCGGTGAATCGGCAGTCGAGGCGCGAGTGTTCGAAGTCGACGACGCCCAGCATGGGCTCGCTGTCTTCCCAACACACAAGCCAGTTTCGAGGTTGAAAATCCCGATGGCAGCACACTCGCTCGCATCCTTCAAAGACGGCGTCGTCTGCGAGGACGCGATCGACGGCAGCGGCGAGCTCCGGATCCAGGACTTCAGCGGCGCGCACGCGCCACGCCGCAGCACGCTGACGCATGGCCTGGCGAAGGGGGGTGTCGTCCCGAAGCAGAGCAGGCACCTCATGCAGGCGCCGCAGCCAGGCGCCGGCCGCCTGCACCAGCTGGGGCCATCGGGTGCGATCGACGTTGCTGAATCTCGGACGAACTCCCGGCAGCTCGGTCAGCAGGAATCCCTCTTCTCTGCCCACGATCGCCATCAGGGTTGGCACGGTATCTTCGAGGAAGGGCGCCCAATACTCGTAGGCCAGCCGTTCCTGGGCGAACTTTCGCGGCGAAGGCTGCAGCTTCAGCCATGCTTC
>JAUICO010000125.1 GCA_030427825.1 bacterium
CGGGTCTGTGTACCGCTTCGAGGGACAGGTCAGCGTCATCAAGCCCAAAGAAGGCCCCTGCTACCGCTGCCTCTACCCCGAGCCGCCGCCGCCCGAGTTCGCGCCCAGCTGCCAGGAAGCCGGCGTGCTCGGCGTGCTCCCGGGCACTATGGGGCTGCTGCAGGCCACCGAAGTGATCAAGCTCATCGTCGGAATCGGGCAGCCGCTCGTCGGCCGTCTGCTCCTCTACGATGCCCTTGATCAGAAATTCCGCACTCTGAAGATCCGCCGAGACGAGAACTGCAAGATGTGCGGTGACGACGCAAAGTTCACCGGCTTCACAGAGTACGAACAGTTCTGCAGCTTCGAAGCGTAGCGCACCCGCCCCGCCGGTATTGGCGACGGCACACCGGCGGGGGCCGTGTGAATCATTTCCGCGACTCCCGCGTTAGCTTCTAAACTAGCTGCGCCCGTGCGGATTCTCGCGTAGGCTGCTCAGCATCAGCGCTGGAGATCGCCTCATGTCAGACGTTCAGGTCCGCCTGGTCGACAACCCACTCATGCCCCGCGCAGGCACAGTCCTGAAGCAGCGCTATGAGATCATCAAAGGTATCGGTGAAGGCGGCTTCGCCGCCGTCTATCGCGCGCTGGACCGAAGCACCGGGGCCGATGTCGCGGTTAAGGTTCTTGATCCGGTAATGAGCCGTCAACCGTTGTTTTCACAGCGTTTTCTTCGTGAAGTTGAAACCGTTGCAAGGCTCCGTCACCACAACACCATCAAGGTCAGCGACAAGGGAAACACCGATCAGGGATGCCTGTTCCTGGTGATGGAGCTACTCGACGGTCGGCCCCTCGACGACGTCTTGAGTGGCGAAGGCGCGCTCTCTCCGGAGCGGGTGCGCCGCATCACGACGCAGGTTCTGAAATCTCTGAGTGAGGCCCACGGCATCGGGATCATTCATCGCGACCTGAAGCCGGCGAACATCTTCCTCGTCGATATGGTCGGCGAACGGGACTACGTGAAGGTGCTCGACTTCGGCATCGCAAAGTCCCTCGACGAGGGGCAGGAGAACAACCTGACCTCGACGGGCCAGGTGATGTGTTCCCCGCATTACGTCGCCCCGGAGCGCGTGACTCAGCACCTCACCGTGCCCGCAAGTGACCTGTATTCCCTCGGCGTGATGATGATCGAGCTCCTCGAGGGCAAGCCGCCCTACGACGCGCCGACGCCGATGCAGCTGCTCTTCAAGCACGCAAAGCCCGACGAACCGGTTCCCATGAAACCGGAGACCCTGGCCTGTCCTCTGCACGCGGTGATTCAGAAAGCGACCGCTAAGGACCCGTCCCAGCGATACCAGAGCGCTGTCGAGATGCTCGATGCCCTCTCAGCGATCGGGTCGCTGAAAGAGCTGCCGCTTAACTTCGGCGCTGCGGTCGCGGACACCGCGACACTGTCTGCGGCGATGCCGACGGCAGTGGATCAAGCGTCGCATCCCCCTATCGACACCTATGACGACACCATCGTCGTGCCGGGTAGCGGCAACAAACGACTGCTCGCAGCGGCTATCATCTTCCTGATTGTCGCCGCTGCGGGGACCGCGATCGCGCTCTTCTTCGCAGGCTCGGGCAGCAAGTCGGACACGTCGACGGCTGCGGTCGAGGAGCCGCAGGAGGACCCGGACACGCCGCCCGTGACACCGCCGGCGCAGCTGCCACCCTCACTCGAGGGCACGGCGCTCAGCTCGACGCCTCCCGGCGCCGCGCTGCGAGTCAATGATCGATTCATTGGTACCCTGCCTCTTACCGTGCGCCCGGAAGACCTCGGCGACGCGCCCTGGCTGTTCACCGCCGAGCTTCCCGGCCACGCGAACGCAACACGCTCATTTGCCGGTGCTGATGCCTTGAGCGACCACGAGTTCGTACTCGTGCCGACCGATGTCGCGGTGGTGCGCGAGCAGGGAGGCACGCAGACGAACATCGAAGCGAGCGACGGGTCTGTCGATGCGCTCATCGAGGCAGCACTCGACGATGATGAGCCTGCACGACCGGCGCAGGCGGTACGCGAAGATTCAGATCGTACCGAACGCAGCGACGACGACGATGCCGAAGAGACGCAGCGTCAGACCGCAGAACGCGAGCGCGAAGCCCAACAGGTGCAGGACAACGATCCTGCTGATCCGTCGGAAGACCGCGCGTCTCGAGACGAAGACAGCGCCGCCGACGACAGCGACAATGAGCGCGGCAGCGGAGCCGACCGCGAAGACCCGCAGGACAACACGGCGGATGATGACGATGATCCGACGCCTGTGCGAGTGAATCCCACGCGCATCGACCGCAACCCGGGCGGATACAACCGCCCCACCATCCGTGACTCCGGCAACTACTTTAACGGCGGACGACGCTCACTCGGCGGGCGCTGAGTCCGGCGTCCGCGAACCGAAATCGATCGCGCCGGATGCTATTCGGGCGATCGACGTAACCGGCTCGTCTTCAGTCCTTGCGCACCCGAGGATCCAGGGCGTCTCGCAGGCCGTCGCCGAGGAAGTTCAGCGCAAAGAGCGTCACCGCGAACGCACCGCCGGGGAAGAGAATCAACCACGGATAGTTGGTCATCACGCCGGGACTGGCGCCTTCGCTCGCGAGCGCGCCCCATGAGGTCATGGGAGCCTGCACACCGAGTCCAAGGAAGGACAGGAAGGCCTCCTGGAGCATCACCGCAGGCACCGTCAGGGTGGCGTAGATGATGATGGGGCCGAGGGCGTTGGGGATCAGGTGACGAAACACGATGCCCGCGTGGCTGACACCGAGCGAACGGGCCGCCTGCACAAAATCCAGGCTCTTCAGGGAGAGCACCTGGCCGCGGACGATGCGCGCCATCGTCAGCCACGTAACCGCGCCGATCGCGACAAAGATCAGGAAGATGGAGCGCCCGAAAATGACCATCAGCAGGATGACCAGGAACATATACGGCAGTCCGTAGATAATATCGACGATGCGCATCATCACTGCGTCGACGCGACCGCCGAAGTAGCCGGCGACCGCTCCGTAGGTGACTCCGATTAACAGGGACACGAGGGTTGCCAGCAGGCCCACCATCAAACTGATCCTGGCTCCGTAGACGACGCGTGTCGCCACATCTCGGCCCAGGGAATCCGTGCCCATCCAGAATCGTTGCGGCTTCGGAACCCCTGGGAATTCACTCGCGGACAGGCCCCCTGAGATGTCCCCGTCGTAGCGGCGCACAAACACGCCAGCCTCCCCATACGGGAAGATGTCGACGAAGCTCTCGGCTTCATCCAGGTCGACAGCACCGCTGTTGTTCACGTCGAAGCCGGCCACCAGCTCGTCGTAGTCGTCGGTGAGAAAAGACCGGGGCGCCCTCTTCAGCTCGCGCGCGTTCAGTGATCCGTTCCCATTGCGATCAAGGTGTGCGAACTCGATGCGACGGAGCATCGCCGAGAGCTCTTCGACGGTGACATGGCCGTCGTTGTCTGTATCCACATCGGCGAACGCGTGGCGGCGTTCAGAAAAGAAGCGCGGGTACTCACGAGGCACGCCGCGCATCCCCGGCGGTTCGTAGCGCAGGCAGTTGTGGTTCTCGTGAATTGTGAAGTGGGTCACGTAGCGTGACACCAGTGGGTACGCGATCGCGATCAGCGAGATTACGACGATGATCGCAAAGCTCACAATCGCAGCGCGATTCTTCAGCAGGCGACGCCAGGCGTCGGCCCACAGCGAGTTCCCCTTCACGGGCTCGTCAGCTTTCGCTGTCATAGCTCACCCGTGGATCGAGGAAGGTGTACATCAGGTCCACCGCCAGGTTCAGAAACACCAGCAGCGCGGAGTAAATGACGATGACGCCAAGCACGAGGAAGTAGTCGCGGTTGAAGGCGCCGTTGACGAAGTGGCTGCCCAGACCCGGCACGTTGTACACCTTCTCGATGACAACAGAGCCTGTCAGCGCGGCGGCAAAGGCGGGGCCGAGATAGCTGACCACCGGCAGCAGCGCGCCGCGGAGCGCGTGACGCAGGACAACTGTCTTCTCGGAGAGCCCCTTCGCGCGTGCTGTTCGAATGTAGTCCTGACGAATCACTTCGAGCATGCCCGAACGGGTCAGCCTCGCGATATACGCGGCATAGTAGAAGCCGAGCGAGGCGCTGGGCAGAATGGAATCCTTCCAACTGTCCCATCCTCCGGAGTCGAACCAACCGAGGCCCGCAGCAAAGATGAGGATGAAAATCGGGGCCAGCACAAAGTTTGGAATCGACACACCCACGAGCGCGGTACCCATGGCCGCATAGTCTGTAGGTGTGTTCTGCTTCAGACCGGCGATCAGACCCAGCGGCACGCCAAGCAGGAGCGCGAAGAGCATGGCCTGGGTACCGATAATGAGGCTGTACTTCGCTGACTCTTTGATGATTTGAGAGACCGGGCTCTTCAGCTTGATCGACTCACCGAGGTCGCCCTGTGCGAGGTTGCCCAGATAGATCAGGTATTGGGTGAACGCAGGCTTATCGAGGTGATAGCGCTCCATGAGCTGCTGCTCTGTCGCCTCATCAAGCTGCCTGTCTTTGGCCAGGGGCGAGCCCGGCGTCGCCTTCATGATGAAGAAGGACGCGGTCACGATGACCAGCAGCACGACCACGCTCTGCAGCAGGCGTGAGATGATATAGCGCGTCATCGCCTCACTCCTTCCATATGTATTTGCCGAGATGGACGTCACGCACGTTCATCTCCCAGCCGCGAACGCTCGTCCGCACCAGGTGTTCCTGCGCGTAGTAGTACACCGGCATCACCGGCATCTCAGTGAGCAGCAGGGTCTCCGCCTCTTGTAGGATACGCTCGCGCGCCGCGGGATCAGTCTCGGCGAAACCTGCGTCAATGAGGCGATCGTACTCGGGATTTGCAAAGCCCGTGTCGTTGTTCTGATCGTCGCCGCGCCACATCTCCAGAAAGGTGTTCGGGTCGACGTAGTCGCCAATCCAGCCGGCGCGCGCCACGTGATAATCCAACTGGTTCATGGTCTCGAGGTAGACCCGCCATTCCTGGTTGTTGAGCCCGACGTCGATGTTCAGCTCGAGCTGCCACATGTCCTGTATGGCCTGGGCGACCGTGCGATGGTTCTCGCTGGTATTGTACAGAATCTCGATGCGGGGGAAGCCGCGGCCGCCCGGGTATCCGGCCTCAGCGAGCAAACGCCGGGCCTCGCGCGGGTCGTACTCCACCAGACCGGTTGGGCTGGTGTAGCCTGGCATAGGAGCCACATGCGCCGTCGCCGGCATCTTTCCGTCGAGCGTACAGCGGCAGAGGTTGGCGCGGTTTACGGCCAGCGAGAGGGCGCGCCGGACTCGTACGTCATCCAGGGGCGGACGCGTCACGTTGAATCGGTAATAGTAGGTGCCCAGCTGCGGCGCGACGCGAAACTCGTCACGGGTTGCGAGTATCGCGAGCTGGTCATCCGGTGGGTCGTACGTCCAGTCGATGCGGCCGTCATCGAAAGCCGCGACCTGCGCCGATAGATTCTCGATGATCAGCATATCGATCCCGCGAAGGCGCACACTGTCGGCGTCCCAGTACCGCTCGTTCTTTCTCAGCTTCACCGCGTTTTGGATGCGATATTCGGCGAGTCGGAATGCGCCGTTGGTTACGATGTTTTCGGGGGCGAATGCCGCCTCCTGCCCATGCCGCTCGATCGACGCGCGGTGCACGGGGAACATCGTGTAGAACATCACGATGTCGATGAAATACGGCACCGGCTCTTCCAACTCGACCACCAGAATCTGTGGCCCCTGCGAGCGGACGCCTACCTCAACCTGCGGTTCCTGCCCGGCGATAATCGCCTCTTCGAAGGCACGTGCGTTCTTCAGATAGCGCACAAAGTTGATGTACTCCGCCGCAACATCGTGCCGGAGCATACGCATCCAGGCGTACACAAAGTCGTCCGCGGTGACCGGGTCGCCGTTCGACCACAGCGCATTCGAACGCAGGTAGAAGGTATAGGTCAGCCCGTCCGGCGACACCTCCCAGCGCTCTGCGACGCCGGGGCGCGGCGGCCCGTCGTCCGGAGGCGGGCTCACCAGACCTTCGTAGATGTTGTACGCCACGCGCCCTTCGACGGACCCGCTCATTACGCCGGGGTCAAAGGTCTCGGGGTCGCTGCCGAGGGCCATCGCGAAGATGTCTGCGGGCACACCGCCGCCGCCACGACATGACGACGACGCAACCGCGATCGTCATGAGCGCGCACACCGTCATCAGCGTGAACGCAGCGCGGCGGAGTTTCCATCCAGATGGATTCATAGCGGCGCAGACTCACACAACGTGCACATTCGCGCAATGGCCGAAGCCGCAGAGGCCGACGCCCGCGATTCGTCCTTCCGTCTGCCCCGCCCCCCTGACACCGTCGTCATGTGCGGTCACTCGCGCTTTGGCTTGTCTGATCTCCGCTGTCCTGCCGTTGCAGTCTGGAACAAGCTGCGCCTGCATGCCATGGTGACCGCCACGCGACGGTGCAGAAAATCGAAATGACGACGCCCCCTGGGAATCGCCCGGTGATGGGGTCCGCCTGGAGACGCCAGCTTGTCGAGCCGCGACGAAATCATCTCTGCGATAAGGTCAGCCGACCGTTTCACATACCTGCGTGAGCTGGGACAGGGCGGTAGCGGTTCGGTGCACCTGGCCTTCGATCGGTCCCTCGGCCGTGAGGTCGCGGTAAAAGGAATCCGGTCCCGTGGACGGCCTGACCGCGTCGCACTGCGCAGCGAGTTTCGCGCTGCAACCGATTTGGCGCACCCTAACCTCGTCGAACTCCTTGAGCTCACTGTCGTCGAGGAGATTCCACTGCTGATCATGGAGAGTGTCGAGGGCGACTATTTCGGTCGAAACAATGTCAGGCTGGCGGGCGAGTCGACTCCCTCGCTTGGAAACGCCGCGACGATAAGTATCACGCATGAGTCTCGCGACGGGCTGGCGGTTACGGCGACCTCTCCTTTGCGCGCTGCTCACTACATCGGCGACCTGCACACGCTCGCGGACCAAACGCTGCAGCTCGCCGAAGCGCTCAACTATCTCCACGCAAACAACGTCGCACATGGAGACATCAAGCCCAGCAACGTTGTGGTCGACCGCAATGGACGGGTCGTTGTCCTCGACTTCGGCCTGGCCGCGTCCACCAGAACAGGTACGAGTCCGTCGGATTCAGACACAAGCCGAGGTATCATAGGGACCCCTGCGTACGCTGCTCCTGAGCAGCTGCGCGGTGAATATGGTGCACCCGCTGATTGGTACGCTGTAGGCACGATCCTCTACGAGATCATTTGCGGGTATCTGCCGTATCTCGGCAGTCCGGTGAAGACGATGTACGCCAAGCAATCGGAGGCGCCGCCCGAATTCGACGCGACGCGATTTGAAGTGCCTGATGCGTGGACAGACCTGGTCCTCAGGCTCCTGTCGAGCGAGGAAACTGAGCGCCCGGGATACGATGAGGTGGCCGGAGTGTGCAGGGACACTCTATGCACCACGAAAGCCGAACCGTCATCACGACGACTCCGCGACGAGGCCTTTGTCGGCCGAGGTGACGACCTTGGTTGGCTCTTCAAACTACGGAACAGCGTCGAGTCCGGCGGGCTCAGGTTCGCCGCCGTCTCCGGTCCTTCCGGTGTGGGAAAGAGCGCCCTTCTTCGGCGCTACGCAGAGCTTTCGGGCGACGTGACATTCCTGGCAGGCCGCTGCCACCCGCGCGAGTCGGTTCCATACAATGGTTTCGACCAGGTAATCGACGCGTTGGCGGAAGTACTCACAAACTCAACACCTGAGGTCGTACAGGGCTGGTTGCCGCGAAATGTTCACGCCCTCGCGAGAATGTTCCCCTCGCTACTTCGTAGTCGCGTCGTCGCCCGCTACGCTGCGACAGGCCCGACGGTTGCCTCGAGCGCGCAACGTGCACTTGGCCTGGAGGCCTTACGTGAGCTGCTTGAGAGAATCTCTCGAAGCTCTCCGGTTACGATCTGGATCGACGACCTTCAGTGGTCGCAGCGTGATTGCCAAACGGTTCTTGAGCACCTGGTGGCGCCCCCGAGCGCGCCGGCGATTCTTGTTGTTGTAACGTACCGGAGTGAAAATGCAGCCGACTCGAATCTAAGCTCGTTCATGTCGACTGTCGCGAGGCGCGTCGATATCCAGCATCGCGAGATCGGTGGCCTGTCACTGGATGAGTGCGCTGAACTTGCTCAGCACGCAGCCATCGACATCAGCGCGGACGATGCACGCAAGATTGCACTGCGAGCCGACGGCCTGCCCTTCTTCGTTCGTCAGCTCAGTGCACGATCCGGCCATGAAGAAGATGTCGGCACGGTCACTTTGACGGAATGGCTGGCAAGGCGGGTGCTTCACCTTGGCAACGACGCGCGGCACCTGCTGACTCTTGTGGCAACAGCCAGGCGCCCATTGCCTCGCCGGCTGCTGCCGCGTTTGCTGGCAACTTCACCGGCGCTCGATCGTTCGGTCTCCGGGCTTCGTGCGCAGAACCTGATCCTGCTACGCGTCGTTGAAGATGTTCATTGTATCGAGCCGGCGCATGACAAGGTGCGCGAGGCCGCGCTGGAGGTCGCGGATGCTGCCGATGCTGCCGATCTTCATGCCCGACTTGCTACGACACTGGCCGAGGACGATTCGATTGAGTTCGGCACGATCGTGTTCCACTGGCAGTCGGCCGGCAATCCGGACAAGGCGGCTGAAGCAGCGATCATTGCCGGTGACTCTGCACACGAAGCGTTCGCCTTCGACGCGGCCGCCGAGTTCTTTCGGATCGCGCTCGATAGCGGAAGCGAGCTGGTGGACCGACGCGTACAGCAGATTAAGCGCGCACGGGCGCTCTCCGCTGCCGGCCGCTTCCTCGAGTCCGCCGAGCAGCTGTTGCAGGCAAACAATGGGCTACCGAAGCGCGTCGGCGACGACACAGTTGATGACGGACAAATCGTCGTGCTCGAAGTCGAGGCAGCCGTTCAATTCCTGCGCGGCGGGTTCTGGACCCGCGGACTCGACCTCGCGGAGCGTTCACTGGCAAGACTTGGTGAGCGGGTGCCGTGGAGCCCGCTTCGAGCGCGGCTCTCCGCCCTAAGCTCTCGCGTGCAATATGTATTCTCGAGGCGGACTCATCGCAATGTGACGATCACACCGGCTTCACCGGAGTCCGCAGAACGAAATCAGCTTCAACAACTCTGGTCGGCGGCTTCGGCGATGCAGATGACGGATCACAATGTTTCTGATGCGTTGACTTCTCGCCACCTGCTCCGTGCAAACCGGCTTGGCGACCCGGCTCAGCTATCTCTATCATTGGGCTACCAGGCCACTGCCCTCGCTTCATTGGGCCTGAGACCGTTTCGGCGTACATGGTCGAGGCTACTTGCGGACTCAACGACGCTCGCCCGAACATCCGGTGACGCCTACGCGATTGCGCTTTCGTATCAATGGGACGCGATCGTCGCCTGGTTTGAGTGCGACTGGCCGCGTTGCGTTGAGAAATCCAAATTGTGTGAAGCCCGTCTCGCGGAGGTTCAGTGGGGCACCGACTGGGAGACCGCCTTCGTACGCCTGTATCGTCACTCGGCGCAGGCGTTCATCGGCCAACTGCCAGAGCTTTTCGAAGAGCTGCCGGTGCTGCTTCGTTCTGCGGAACTCCGCAATGACAACTTCGCAGCGAACGGCTGTCGTATCGGTGAACCGGCAGTCGCATGGTTGGCTGCAGGCGATTCAGAGCAGGCGGCTCGGTGTATCCAATCCGCGCGCGACACGTTGAGTGAGGACAACTTTCACATTCAACACTATCATCTCCTGATCGCGACAACGCGATTCGCGCTCTACGAAGGTAGAAACCGCGACGCACTTGCGACGATCACAGGCGGCTGGGCGAAGCTGCGCGCGGGGAATTTCCTCATGCTTGGGGCTGTAGCCTGCGAGTTGTATCACCTCAGAGGCGTAGCGGCCCTCGGCGCTCTCGGCGAGCTACCGGGTGGTAGAACGAGCGTAAAAGAAGCTCGGCGGCTACAGCGAATCGTTCGTAGCAGCGCGCGAGCGATCCGGCGGCGCAGTGTCTCGCTCGCTGAACCACACAGTCGGAGCCTGGAACTCGGGCTCGCGCTCGCAAACGGCGACGTCACACATGAGCTGTTCGAGAGCACCGCGTTTGCATACGACCGCGTCGGGATGCGGCTGTACCGCGATTGTACAATGGTCGCGGCACGAGACCACGAGGCCCGCAACAGGGCGATCGATTCGCTGAAGGCAAACGGCATTCTGAATCCACGTACATTTGCCGGCGCGCTCGTACCACTGTCACCTTAGCGCAAGAGGCGACAACGCGGCGGGGATTACGAATCGTCCCGCCGGCCACCCGAAAAGTCGCCCACCAGGATGGACTCCAGAGACTCAAGAAGTACCTGAACCAGTCTGGGTGCGAGAGACAGGCTCTGCACCAATCGTTCGCCCTCAGGGTTAAACTGCTCCGGCATTTTCTCCGCTACAAGGGAAACGATCTTGTTGATCAGGCGCGAGATGTCTGCCGGCGAGTTTTGCCCCTCAGTCGCGCTCTCAAGGATCTCCATCGCATGCGGGTATCCGGCGTTGAAGAGCGCTTCGTCAATGCGCTTGAAGTAGTTCAGATCGTCGATCTCGTTTTCTTCCAGGTCCCAGACGCTGCACTTCTCGCCGAAGAGCATCCCCGTGCGCGCGTAGCTCGACTGCATGATCGCATTGACGGCATGCCGCGCGGATTCGTTTGCTGCTTCCATCGACGTGATTCGTGTGTACGTCTTGTTGAAAGTTCCCGCCAGGAGCACACAGTTGTAGTCACCGTCGACAGGCTTTCTGCCGTCTGGAGATGCCGTCTCGGGCACCCCGATCGGATCGCCGTAGATCAGGTATTCGGTGTCGTAGTGTGGTTCCGCGCGTCGCAGGCGATCACGACTCGCAAAGTAGGTGGCAGTGGCGGCCGGGTCTGCGTGGTCAGGAATGCAGTACAGCGACGGCAACCTGCCCGGCCGCGTCTGATAATCGCACACGGGGTTCACATGATACGGAGTCCCATTCTCCATGCGACGTGTGCACGGGTTGAAGCGCAGCGCGTTGTCGAGGTGCCATATCGGTGGCGCGGGGAACTTCAGGCCCGGCGGCGTGAGGCTCCTGGTAATTTGCTCCCACGTCTCCTCAGCCAATTGTGCCTGTGAGCAATTGAAGGCCCTGGGATGGATGAGGCCCGAAGTGCCGAACTCGCCGATGTCGACCGAGATGATGCTGCGCACAACGCCCCGCATCGGGTCATCGGAACCGCGGCGCCAGAACTGACGCTGAGAAACTGAGGTCAGCGCCCACGGGGAATCCAGGTAGAAGATGTGCCCGCGAGCAATCGTAAGGTCCTGCGGAAGATAGTATTGAATGCCTGAAATCCAGCGCATTCTGTCATTCTTCGCCGGCGGAACGCTTCCAAACAGGTACGGGTGCTCCTTCGGCATTCCGCCGGCGGCGTCTTCCGGATTGTACATCGCAAGGTCGACCAGCGAAGTGCGAACGTCAGTGTCGTTTGCCCACCTGCCCATCCAGTAGCTGTCAGACCTGCGCTCAGGTCCGACGCCTTCAGTTGTGACCGCCTTGTACGCCGTCTGCACATCGGTCGCCAACAGAACATAGCGAAAGTAGATTTCTTCTTCGCTCGAGCGGTCCATGTACGGTGCAAGATCAATTGCCTCACTGGTTTCGGGGTCTTCGATGCGCACATTTGCAGCAAAGCGTTTGCCCTGTATCGTGTCACCCGATGGAGTGATCGACTTCAGTTCGCCACGAACAAACGTAACATCGATACTCTCAAGATAGCGTCGCCACGGTTCAAGCCAGGCTTCTGAGGTCGGATTCGTCAGGATCATGTCCGTCGTCGACCCGTCCCCCAGCTGGTCGAGCGCGAGCTGGACGATCATG
>JAUICO010000126.1 GCA_030427825.1 bacterium
CACAGAGTACACGGCTCCGTTGCTCACCGGGATGAAGCAATCTGCGCGGGTGGACGCGGTCTCGCTGCACAGCAGTGTGCCGCCCGCGTCGCGCACTTCGACCGTCACAATGTCTGCGACCGCGCTTGTCGCGCTGAAGATCAGCATCTCGTCCGCCGTCGCAGTGAACTCATAGTAGCGCCCGGTCCCCCCGGCGCCGTTGTCAGAGCAGCCGAAACCCAGAGCCGGCGGGTCCGTCACGCAGGTCTCGTTCTGGCCGACGCCCACGCCATTCGTGAAGATGAAGTACTCCGTGCCGGTCGTGATGCTCAGGAAGCACTCCGCGAAGCCGAAGGTGCGGGAGTCCGCACACAGCTGCGTGCCGGTCGCCGCGTCGTACACTTCGATCGAGGTAACATCCGCGAGGGTGTTGTCCGCACGGAAGAGCTTCGTGCCGTCTTCAGTGGCCGTATACAGGTAGTACCCGGGGTTGCTCTGATTGCCCGAGCACTCTGCCAGCGCCGTCGGGCGCTCCGGACAGGTCGTCACATCCAACAATCCCGATGTATCCGTAAACACAGAGTACACGGCTCCGTTGCTCACCGGGATGAAGCAATCTGCGCGGGTGGACGCGGTCTCGCTGCACAGCAGTGTGCCGCCCGCGTCGCGCACTTCGACCGTCACAATGTCTGCGACTGCGCTTGTCGCGCTGAAGATCAGCATCTCGTCCGCCGTCGCAGTGAACTCATAGTAGCGCCCGGTCCCCCCGGCGCCGTTGTCGGAGCAGCCGAAGTCCACCGGCGGCGGATCCGTAACGCACGTGTCCACACCGCCGACACCCACTCCATTCGTGCGGATCAGGTACTTCGTCCCGTTCGTCACACTCAGGAAGCATTCAGCGAACCCAAAGGCCCGCTGGTCCTGACACACCTGTGCACCGGTCGCCGCGTTGTACACTTCGATTCGGGTGATGTCGGCGAGGGTATTGTCTGCGCGAAAAAGTTTGGTTCCGTCGGCGGTCGCGGTCCAGTTGTACCAGTTGGGACCGCTGCCGGCCGTGGGCGCACACTCCGTGATCGGAGTGCCCTGCCAGCCACACGTGGTCACGCCGGCAAGGCCACCCACGGACTCGGTGACGACCAGGTAGGTCTTCGACGGGTCCACGACGACTTTGCATTCCACATAGTCGCTGGCGTCCGAGTTGCAGATCGGTGTCACAAGGTTGTCGCTGGCGTAGACCTCAAGGCTCACGATATCGACCAGGTCGCTACCTGCGCTGAAGACATAGAGCTCGGCTGCTGACGGCGACACTTCGTAAATGGACGGGTCACCGCCATTCACGACCCCACCACCGTCGTTCAAGCAGCCATTCAGCGCCGTGGGATCTGACACGCAGCTGGTCACCCCGAGCAGGCCACCCAGATCATCCGTGTATATGAAGTACTCGGTGCCGGCGCTGACCGTGAACAGACATCGGGCCGTCCCGACCTGTTCATCCTCGCACTGGAGGATGCCCGTCGCGTTGTCGTAGACTTCAACGCGCACCTGATCGAGAGCCGCGCTGTCTGCGGTAAATATCTTGATCCCGTCGGCCGGCGCCGTCCAGGTATAGAAGTTTGCCTCAGGCCCGCCGCCATTTCCGGCGCAGGTACCCAACGCGTCGCCGTCACTCTCGCACGCGGTCACGCCAAGCAGACCGCCGACGGAGTCGGTCATCACGTAATAGGTTTCGCCGGAGACGATGTACTGCAGGCAGTGCGCGTAGGTCGAACTCTGCGACGTACAGACGAGGTCGAAGTCAGAGTCATACACCTCTACCTTCACGATATCTGCGGCGGCGCTGCGCGCGCTGAACACGTGCATCTCGTTTGCCGGAGCCACGTAGCGATACCAGTCCGGCCGACCGTCGCCGCCTCCACCTGTACATCCGCTGAGCAGCGGTGGCGGGTTGTTGCATGAGGTCACATTAAAGAGCCCGCCCACGGCGTCCGTGCGGAAGGTGTAGGTCTCGCCGGCGTTCAGTTGAACCGCACATTCTGCGTAGTCTGTCGCCTGATCTGCGCAGACCTGAGTCCCTGACTGGTTGTATACTTCAACCCGGACGATGTCCGCCGCGCCGCTGTCCGCGCTCACGATGCGGACCTCGTCAACGGTGGGGGTGTACGTGTACACCCGCGGCGCACCCCACGCCCCGTTGCCTGCGCAACCGTTCAACACCGGCGCGTTATTGATGCAGGTCACATTTCCGCTGATCCCGACCTCATCCGTCAGGATCACGTACTCCTCCCCTGCCTGATAGACGAAGCCGCAGGTCACCGTGTCCGGGTTCGAGTCGTCGCAGAGCACGGCGCCGTCAGAGACGCGGGTCACCTTGATACTGACGATATTGACGAGGTTGTTGTTGACGCCGATCTCGACGGCTCCGTTCGTCGTCGGAGCGAACGAGAACACCGAGGGCGTGCTGCGGTTGTAGCAGTTGCCCGCCGTTACGGACTCGGGCGGGGTCATGTCGAAGCAGCCCGAACCGGCCAGGCCTCGGCGCGTAACGTGAATCAGGTAGCTGGTCGACGTGTCCGCCACGAAGCTGGTGCACACCTCTTCGCCGACCAGACCGCTGCCGGTGCTGGCGACGGCTGCTCCCGTGTTGAAGTCAGTGACAACCACGTCGTGGCCGACAGAGCCGGCGGTGCTGTCACCGCACAGTTTCACCGGTCCGTTCGATGTCGGTGTGAAATGGCGATACGCGTCCGCCGAGCAAACCTGCGGACTGGCAATCGTCACCTCAGTGGGCGCCTGGTATTGCACCTGAAACTGCCACGTGTGTGATCCACAACTGGCGTTCCAGTGTTGGTCTACGCTGTAGGACGCCCCTCCTGACAGGAAAGTGTATCCGGAAGTGCAATCGCCGCCATTCACCGCGTTGCAGCTTCGGTTCCCGTTCGGGCTGTAGAGCGTGAAATCCATCGACGGGTTCGAGCAGATGAAGCCGCTGCATCCGCCCGGGTTTCCAAACACCCGATACAGGCCCGGCAGCGCCGCAGTAAACCCATAGTTGACGGCAGCAGCGGGGCCGCATCCTGCGCCATTGTACGAACCGCTCTGAGTCTCAACCGTCGTCTGAGCATCTGCCTGCGGCACCGCAACGAACATCAGCAGTGCTGTTGTCAGCGCCAGGACCATAGACAGACGTACGCTTCGCTTCACCATCGTTCACTCCAATTGCAGCCGACATTGCGCGCGGCGCCACACCGCGCGCGGACGGTTGTTGTGCCCCGTCCAAATCAGTGCCGGCACTGGCGCTGATCTGCTGTTTTTTCTTGCCTGAAGTCTATCCGTTACCGCTGTGCGCGTCCACCGTCGCCGACGCCCGGAGCTCGCGACACCGGTGATCGCGCCTGCTGTCGGAACGGCGCTGAATGTGCTCCTACAGATCGGGACACCGACCCCGTTCAGCCGCAATCGGACCGCGCTCTGCGGCGGGTAGCTGCGCTGCCGACAGCACCCACACTGCGAGGCCGGTCGTGTGCCAGTTTGACGGCTCGTGCAGCTCCCCCCAGCCACCGTCCGCGTTCCGGGCTTCGACGAGAGCTCCCAACGCATCCGTCGATACAAGTGCCCGCGCATCTGCGCTCATCAGCAGCGCCATTGCTTCGACCTCAAGATCGCTGAGTCCATCCTCGGGCTCGACGAGTGCCCCCACCGCTGACAGCAGCGCATCACCGTGGACGTCGAGCGCCTCGTCCCTGCACCCGGACGCCCTGCCGAACAGGTACCCCATGAGCGCGTGCGTCACGCCCGTGTCCCGCCGTCCGAGCGCGTCCGCTACGAGCTGTGACCACGCGGCCATCTGCTCGGGACCACTGCAGTACAGGGGAGGCAACGTGAGCTGGTCTACAGCGGGCAGCGAGGAGATTTCGAATGCCTGTTGGTGGCAACCGTCCAGAACGCGCAGGAAGCGCCTCTGCTCTACCGCGTCAGGCCGAGCCTGGAGATATGCAGAGTAGGCGGCGGCTGAGCCCTCGAAGGCTTCGATGTGAAGGTGCCGGTGTAGTATCGCCTCGATAAGCAGCTGATATGCTGGCGGAGCATCGATCGCATTCAGATAACGGATTCCGGATTGTAGCGGGTCGATCAGGGAAGGCGCCTCCCGCCGGCCGGAGACGGCAGCACCTGATGTGTCGACGCCCGACGCCTGTAGCTGGTCGGCATCGGCCGCGAACACGTCGGCAGCCGGCAACACCGGCGGTCGGGTACTTCGTTTGCACCCCGAGGCCGCCAGGAGGAAGACTGTACTCACCGCCACAAGCACGAACACGCCCGACAACGACGTTTGTGCGCGTGGCCGCGCCGCCGGTCGGGACACCGCAGGTTTTCGTGCCATCGAAAGCGACGCAATCAACGGCAACGGCCACCCTGACCGCAGACCCACCAACAGGGCGCTTCCACTACTCTTCTTCCGGCGTCATCGGTCCGAGCCCGCCATAGGTCTCGCGCTGCTCCACAGAGACGCGCCGATTCGCCGCAATATCTGCGAGCACTGTGGCCCCTTCTGTGGGCGTTCGCGCATAGTCGCCGTCGAAGTCGACGCTGTACAGTCCGAATCGCGGCCCATACCCCTCGGCCCACTCAAAATTGTCGATCAAACTCCAGTGGTAGTAGCCGCGGACATCGGCCCCCTCCTGGATGGCACGGTCAATCTGTTCAAGCGTACGAACCACATTCTCGGCGCGCCGGGCGCCGACGTTCGTCGCGATTCCGGCTTCGGTGACGGTCAGGGGCAGGTCAGGCCAACGCTCGGCAAAGTCCATGATGACGTTGTAGATTCCGGGCTCGTAGTACTCGTAACCCATCTCGGGCACCCACTTCGTCTCGTCTTCGACGCGAAGGCAGCTCGCGACACCGAAACCGGTCGTACACACGTCAGCGTCGACACCGGGAATGATGGAGATGTTCCCGTTCACGCCTGCCCGAAAGTAGTATTGCACGCCCATCCAATCGAGGCGGTCTTCCCACTCCGGATGCTCGATCTCTCCGACACCGTCGAGGTCTGCGTCGAAGGAGCCGTTGCGCAGGGACTCCGTAAATAGATAGTGATACACGTACTCAACACGATCGTGTGCTGCGAGGTCGGCCGGGTGATCGCTGATCTGACCGTTCCGCGCCGGTACCCAATCTGCGATCGACAGCGTGTATCCGACGTTCGCAGCTACACCGTCGCCGTCGGCGTCGATCGTATCGTTCGCCTTAATCGCGTCGTAGATGGCCGCGTGCGCTCCGATGATGTTCTCGATGACCCGAACGAAGCGGGGGAAGTCTCCGAGAAGAAACGTACGCCCGGGAGGAAACACCGCCGCGCCGTAGCTGGCCACGATGTAGTTGATCGGCTCATTGATGGTGCACCAGTCGTCGACACGGTCGCCGTAACGTTGCGCCAACAGCGCCGCGTGTTCTGCCATCTCCTCGATGAGCGCCGCGCCGCCTTCTTCGTGACCCCAACCGCACAGGTCTACGTCACTGATCCCATTGGCACAGGTGTCGTCGTTGCGCGGGTCATCCGCCCAAATCGGGTTTGAGAAGTGATGGACAGTGATCATGGGGTCGACGCCGGCGGCTTCGAGCCCATCAATGAAGTCATCGTAGTGCGCCAGGGCCGCGTTGTTGATTACATCGCGTTGCGGTTCCACGCGGGCCCAGTCGATACTGAAGCGGTATGCGTCCAGGTTCATAGCTTCGACGATCGCGATGTCGGCGAGGGCGTTGCTGTAGCCCCGTGCGCCGTCGCCGACAGCGTCCAGTCCCTTGCCGAGCCCTCCGTCTTCGACGCGTTGACTCCAGACCCACCAGTCCGAATCAACGTGCCCTTCCTCAATCTGCGCGGCTGCGGTCGCTGCCCCGAAGGTGAAACTGCCTGCGCCTTCTGCCGAGGCCGGAGACCCCGCGGCGCCGAAAGAAATCTCGGTGACTTCGACCGTCGTGTCAGTCTCTTCGGTCTCGCCGTCTTCGACCGCATCATCGGCGTCCGGAGACCCGCTATCTGAGGCGTCATCCGTGACGTCTGTTTCGGCATCGTCCGCGTCGCATCCGGCGACGAGGCCGGAGGCAAGCAGGAGCGTCAGGCACAGGCCTGAAGATTGGAATATGCAGTACTTCATCGTCATCAACCGTGCGCGGAACTGTAGCGAATTTGAAGTGTCCGCGTAGCTCCCGGCCGTGTCAAGGCGACGCGCCCGGCTCGTGGCCTGCAGGTGGTGTACGTTGTGCACCGGCGGCCCGTGAGATCGTCTCGACAAAGCCCGCAGCCCTCGCTCGGTGCTCCGGCTTCATCAGGACCGAACGCAGCACCGTCACCTCTTTGCCGCCTTCGCGGAGCCACTCGCACGCGGCGCTATCCACGCGAATCGTGGCCAGAAAGAGTGGTGACTGCGCATCGGTCATCAACGTGCGAAACACCCGTTTCGTCCACTCCGAGGTAGCCGCCGCGTCGAGGCCCTCTTCATAGGGAGCGAACACAACGATATCGGTCTGTGCCTCGTAGACCAGGCGAAGGTTGGGCGCGTCAGCGATCGCGTCTGCGAACACCAGCGCCGCCTGACGGCCGGCCGCAAGCATGTCGCCAAGACCGCCGTTCGGAGTCAGCGGAATCGCGCGCATCGTCGTCCACAGCGCGGCGGCAGCCGAGCCGGATCGTGAGCACTCAAGCGTCACCTCACCGGGATGAAGCTCAGCGGAGCTGAAGTAGGTATAGGGGCTGTCGTGTTTGTAGAAGCGGCCCACCGTCGGGTCGGCGAAGATCACACAACCGCAGCCGTAGGGTTGCAGGCCGTGTTTGTGTGGGTCCACCACCACGCTGTCCGCACGCCGGAGCGCCTTCGTCGCAGACACATCGATCAGCGCAGGCTCCCGCTCCCCGATGAGCGCAAAGAAGCCGCCATACGCCGCATCGACATGTAGGCGTGCATCGTAACGAACACACAAATCTGCGATTTCTCGAACAGGGTCCAACGCGCCGACCCCTGTGGTTCCAAAACTCGCCACGACCGTACCGGGACGGTCGTGGCGAAGCCGCCTTTCGAGGGCGTCCAGGTCCATTCGGCCGTCGCCATCGCAGGGCACCTCGATTCCACGGGCGCCCAGAACGCCACACACACGGGAGTGTGTATAATGCGCGTTCGCACCGTAGGCGATCGGCCGCTCCGGATGCAGCTCCCGCGCAATCCACAGGGCCTCAAGGTTCGCCATCGTGCCGCCGCTCGTGAGGTGTCCCAGCACCGCTGACGGCTCGAAACCAAACATGGTCGCGATTTCAGCGATCACCTCGCGTTCCATCTGAGCGGTAGCCGGTCCGCCGTCCAGAGCGTGGTTGTTCGGGTTGATCAACGTGGTCGCGGCGTACGCCGCCCACGCCACCGGGTGCGGCGGCTTCAGCATCTGGCCGGCGTAGCTCGGGCTGCCGAATGGGTAGTTGTCCCGCAGCCGATCCGTCAGTTCACTGAGAGCCTGAAGCTCGCCTTCTGACGGGTTCTCCTCATCCGACACAGGCCAACGTGACTCCCAGCTCTCGATGCGCTCGACGGCATCGGCGAGCGCTCGGAGCCAGGCGGCGCGTCGAATGGACAAGAGTCGGTGCTACGCCTTCGGTGCGGCAGCGAGGATCTCGGCGCTGCACTTCGGCGCGAACTCTTCGAAGTTCGTGTTGAAGAGACCTGCGAGCTTCGCAGCCTGCGCGGCGTATGCAGCGGCGTCCGGCCAGCTTCGTGAGGGGTTGAGGACTTCAGCCGGCACGCCGGGGCAGCTGGTCGGGATCTCAAGACCAAACACAGGGTCCGTCTCGTACGCGACGCCGGCGAGTGTGCCTTCGTGAATCGCGTCAACCATGGCTCGCGTGTACTTCAGCTTGATTCGGTTCCCGACACCGTAGCCGCCGCCGACCCAACCTGTGTTGATCAGCCAGGCGTTCACGTTGTGCTTCTTCATCTTCTCAGCGAGCAGCTCGGCGTACTTCGTCGGGTGCCAGACGAGGAAGGGGTCGCCGTAGCACGCGGAGAAGGTGGCGACCGGCTCTGTGATGCCCTGCTCCGTACCTGCGACCTTCGCGGTGTACCCACTGATGAAGTGGTACATCGCCTGACCGGGGGTCAGCCTGCTTATCGGAGGCAACACACCGAACGCGTCGCAGGTCAGCATCACGATATTGGTCGGTTGGCCGCCAATGCAGGGAATCTTCGCATTGTCGATGAAATTGATCGGGTACGAGCCTCGGGTATTCTGCGTGATGGAGACATCGCGGAAGTCCACTTCGCGAGTGTCCTCATCGTAGACAACATTCTCGAGCACGGTGCCGAATCGAATCGCGTTGTAGATCTCAGGCTCGCCCTCCGCGGAAAGATCGATCATCTTTGCGTAGCAGCCGCCTTCGATGTTGAAGACGCCGGTATCGGTCCAGCAGTGCTCGTCGTCGCCGATGAGGTGCCGGTGCGGATCAGCAGAAAGGGTCGTCTTTCCGGTTCCGGAGAGACCGAAGAAGATGCTTACGGCGCCGTTATCGTCTTCGTTCGCCGAACAGTGCATCGAGAGGACGCCCTTCTTCGGCATCAGGTAGTTCATGATCGTGAAGACGCCCTTCTTCATCTCGCCGGCGTACTCCGTGCCGAGAATCACGAACTCCGCCCGCTCAAACGAGAGAGCAACGCAGGTGTTTGAACCCACTCCTTCGACCTCAGGGTCTGCTGAGTGCGCACCGGCGTTGAACACGACGTAGTCGGGCTCCCCGAAGTTCTCGAGCTGCTCCGCGGTGGGCCGGATCAGCATGTTGTTCATGAACAGCGCGTGATACGGACGCTCACAGATGATGCGAACCTTGATCTGATTTGCAGGGTCCCAGCCGGCGTAGCCGTCCATTACATAGACGCGGTCCCGAGTGTTCAGGTAACTGATCGCGCGGCCACGATTCGCCACGAACGAGTCGTCGCTCAGCGGTATGTTGATCTTTCCCCACCACACGTCGGCTTCCGACGCTCCGCCGTTGACAACGCGCTTGTCCTTCGGGCTTCGGCCGGTCTTTTCACCGGAGAATGCCGCAAGAGCACCACTGCTGAGGACGCGCGAGCCGTCATGCTTCAAGCCCAGCTCGTACAAACGCGGGACAGACGCGTTGCGAATGATCTCATCGACCTCGATTCCATACTGCTTCAGATTCACGCTCATAATCACGCTCTCGGTACTTGGTGGGGGTCGGCGCAATACTGCGCTGACCGCCTATGTTCAGTTCTCGGTGTACGGCAGCGCCGCAGTTTCGGAGAATTCGTCCGGGGACGGTCAAGCACCAATTCGCCGACCTCGCAACCCCCCGTACCACCGGGTCCGGCGGCAGCCCCTTTACTCGTACTTTTCCGTCGGCTTCTGCTGGTAGAAGGCACGCATCTGGTTGGCCGCGGAGTGCCCGAACAGCGGCTCTCCCCCGTCAACCCGCATCGTTGAGCCGGTGATGAAGCCGGCCGCCGGTGAGAGCAGAAACAGCGTCGCCGCCGCGACCTCCCGGGGCGTACCGAGGCGTCCGGCCGGGATATGCTCGGTTGCGCCGAAAAAGAAATCCCGATTCGCGGGCGAGTAATTCTCGATGCCGCTCGACAGGATAACGCCGGGCGCAACTGCGTTTACACGGATCCCTGCGGGAGCCCATTCGAACGCGAGTGTCTTCGTGATGTTGTCCACGCCGGCCCGCGCAGCGCCGGTATGGGCCATCATCGGGAAACCGTTCCACATCTGGGCGATGATGTTCACCATCGCGCCTCCACCCGCCGGAATCATCGCCTTCTCTGCGACCGCCTGTGACATCCGAAAGGTTCCCGTCAGGTTTGTCTCGATCACCGCGTCCCAGCCCTTGCGCCGAATCGCGATCGCCGGGGACGGAAACTGCCCGCCGCCGTTGTTCACCAGGAAGTCGATGGAGCCGAAACGTTCGAGGGAGAAGTCCACCGCGGCGTCGATCGATTCATCGTCGCGAATGTTGCAGACGTGCCACGCGAGCTCACCGCTACCACCGATTTCTGCGAGGCGCTCAGCGCCCGCTCTCAGTTTCTCTTCCTTACGGCTGCCGATGACGACGTTCGCACCGAGGAGCCGAAGTTCCGCGGCGATCGAGAACCCGATGCCGCTGCCGCCGCCGGTGATCAGCGCGTTCTTGCCTGCAAACAGGTCTTCTCGGAAAATGGACTGCTTCTCCATCCGCAGGGCCTCCGTGTGAGCTCTCTGTCTCGCCGGCATCGACGTCAGTGACGAACCAGGCGCCACGCTCGATGAACCCTTCCGTGCCTGTAGTCAAAGGGAATGGTCGACTCGGTGATGTTCTCCACATCGAACACGTCGCCAAGCTCGGCGTTGAAGACGAATCTCCGATAGTTCGTCGAAAAGTACACGACGCCCCGCGGGGCGCAGACCTTCGCCACGTCACGGAGCAGCACCTCGTAGTCTCTCTGCACGTCGAAGTGCCGCTGCATCTTCGCGGAGTTTGAGAAGGTCGGCGGATCAACGACGATCAGGTCCCAGAGTCGCCCGGACGCAGCGGCGTTGCTAAGGAAGACATCCACACTCTCTCGTACCAGCTCATGGTTCGCGCCAAGCAGGCCGTTCTCTGCGAGATTGCGAGCTGCCCATTCGACGTAGGTGCGCGACAGATCGACCGTCGTTGTCATCGCAGCGCCGCCGGCGGCCGCGTACACGGTGAAGGCACCGGTGTAGGCGAAGAGGTTCAGCACCCGACGGCCGTCGGACTCTTCGCGCACCCGCTGCCGCAGGGGTCGGTGATCAGGAAAGAGGCCGGTGTCGACGTAGCGGCCCAGGCGCACGACGAAACGCAGGCCATTCTCGCTGACGACCATCTCGTCGCCCGTGCGATCGTCCGGCTCATACTGCTCGCCGCCCTTCGCTCGCCGTCGACGTCGCAGGTACACTTCCCCGCCGACCTGAGACGCGGTCGCCTCCACGATGCCCTGAATCCAAGCCTCGTCATATTCGTCCTCTCGTCTGAAGTCGTGAACCAACGCGGACGTCTTGTAAACGTCCACCGCGACAGGAATCTCCGGGATGTCCCGATCATAGAGGCGGTAGCACTCGAGCTCCGCGCGACGGGCCCTGCGCCCAACGGTGCGTGCGTTCTTGCGCAGGCGATTGACGAACATCTCTCTGTGCTGGTCAGACAAGGACAACTCCGCGTCGATCTGCGAGGCTCGCAACTGCCACGCACTTGATCGTCGCGCAACGGCACGCAATGAAGGGACCACCTCGCACGGAGATTCGAATGGGGGACGTAAGCGCCGAGACTGAGGGCATCCGCATTGATGTCAGCTGCCAGTATTCCGAAAATGAGTCTGCGCCGCTGCGACAGCACTGGTTCTTCATCTACACGATCCGGATCCGAAACAACGGTGAGACACCGGCGAAACTGCTCAACCGCCACTGGGAGATCACGAACGCCAACGGTGAGGTGAGCCACGTACGGGGGCCGGGCGTCGTCGGCGAGCAGCCATTGCTGAGACCCGGTGAGGCTTTTGAGTACCGAAGCGCCTGCCCCCTCGACACTCCGTTTGGCACGATGCGCGGTACCTACGAGATGGAGCGCCCGGACGGCACCCATTTCGATGCCACGGTACCGGAGTTCATTCTGATGCAGCCGCACGCAGTGAACTGAGCCGGCAAAGCGGCGCGCTTCACATTGAACTGTCTGCCTTCGCCGGCTTACTTGTGAGCGAAAGCGGCATCCATCAGCGCCTTTCGCTCCAGGCGGTGCGCATAGCCCGAGCCGGTCGCCGGACTCGCGCTCTCGGCGCGTGCCACGCACTGAATCGGCAGATCGTCACCGAAGATGGCCTGCAGTCGCACCTTGATGAAGTACCAGGCGCCCATGTTCCACGGTTCGTCCTGGACCCAGACCAGCTCCGT
>JAUICO010000127.1 GCA_030427825.1 bacterium
CCAGATTCTCTTCATGCAGTCCCCGACCTGCCCACAACGATCGCCCCGGATACACCTCAAGAATGGCGGCGGAGCCTACAGCGGTGGTCTGCCGGAATCTTGCCGGGCGACTCCCGGGCTTACAGGAAGAGGCCGACCGTGGGAAACTCGCTTGGCGTTGGTTTCGGTAGACAATTGGCCGCGCACCGGTGAGAGAGGCCAGACCGAACGCGCCGAATTCAGCAGCCGCCGTGCGCACGCCGTGGGTGACCTGGCGAATGTTGTGCGACAAACAATCCATCGTCTCGCGAATCCGCGTATGGCCAGGAGGGATTCTGTACTCCGTTTTCAAGCGTCACGATTGTCCGCTGAATTGGTGCGCTCGACAGAGGTGTAGTAAGCCACCTCAATGGCGGCTCAGCGTACACACAGAGCGGAGCCGATGGGCCGGCAGACGGTTGCCTACGCGAATCTTCAACCGGAGCGACGCCAAAGCCTTTGTCGACATTCGGATCACGATTGTTCGAGCGCGCACACACACATGGCGTGTGTCGCGAATGGAGAACCGCGCCGAGAATCCCGGCAGGCGGGATAGTCGCGAGCCGACGTTGCCGTCCAGAGATCGCGGAGCATCCACTCGGTCGACCGGAACAAACAAGCATCCACATCGCAAGAGAACTGTTGACAGCACGTGTCCGTGAAGTGACAATACACCGCGTGCCCGATGGAGGCCTTATGCAACCCTGCAACCCTGCAACCCTGCAACCCTGCAACCCTGCAACCCTGCAACCCTGCAACCCTGCAACAGCGCCACACCGGCGCGGCGGCAGCCCTCCTGACTCTCGTCTGTTTGTTCGCAGTCGACGGCACTGCGCTTGCACAGCATCTCGTTGATGCCGATGCCACGGCTACGTACGTCGAACTGTTTTCACTGAGCAGCGGACAGTCAGTAACCTGGGAGACGGACAACCTGTCTCCGGGAGCTGACACTGTTATACACGTGCAGTATTCAAACTCGGCCGGTAGCTACGTTGGACCGGAAGTTGCGTTCAATGATGACTTCCTTGGCGGACCGCGCTCGCGCGTTCAGGTGACGAACACATTTTCGTCGACGCGATCGTACATGTTGATCGTCCGAGCGCAGACTCCGCAGACTACAGGAACCGCCAGCATTTGGCGCGATCGGGACCAGTGCGTCGGTGTGGCCTGTTTCGTTCCTCATCATCTACTGGCCCCAGTGGGTGGCACACTCATTGCCGCGAACGATACCCCCACAACATGGAACATCAGCGGACTCGGGATCGTGTGGGAGCCCTCGCAGCAACCGGGCGGGTCCGAATCCTCGATGATCATGCCCACGAGCGCCACCGGTAGGATTACGACACACTACCAAATCCCCGGTGCCGGCGCGATGTTTCGTGCCTACATCCTTTACGACCCGCATACACGCGCGCTGGTGTTTACCCCACATATTCGTAGCGGAACCGCCTGGTCAGAACCTGAGCCTGGAATCGTACGATTCTACGCCAACGACTACGGGTCAGACCTGGACGGTGATGGCCTTGGACAGCAACTTGAGAACGCACTCCAGACCTGCGAATGCCATTTTGACCGACCCTATTGTGACCCAATCGTCGTGAACGGTGCGTGTACTCGCGGCAGTCCCGCCGAAGCGTATCCCTTTGACACCGACAATGATGGGCTGTCGGACGGCGATGAACTCTTCGGTGTTTGGGGAACGTCCTCTCAGCAGGACCTGCTGCTTCCGGCGTGGGGGGCGAACCCGATGCACAAGGACTTGTTTCTTGAGGTCGACCAGCAGGCACAGTTTGGTGTCGACGCCGCAGGCCAACGCCGAGAGTACTTCGAGCAGCTCAGCGACGCTGACCTTCAGGAGTTCATCGACTACGTCGACAGTCGCTTTGGCGCAGGCAGCGGTGTCGTTCTTGAGAATCCGGACGGTCTGGACGGCATTCAGGTGCACATGGATATCGGTGTAGACCCGCCTGCTACGTTTCCGCCGGGATACGAGGCGGTGTTTGGCGATTGGACGGACAGTGAACGCTTCGTGTGGACACCCGTGGGCCTGACTGTTGAGGAGCCGGACGGGTTGCTGATTCTGATCATCGACGACGATGATGGGCAACACTGGATCTCGGTGGTGAACAGCGGTCAGGATACGACAGTGCTCGCACAGGCGCTTTGGGATGCGATGCAGAATCACACGACATTCCAGACGAACCAATACACGCTGGTGAACGACGCGGCGAATTCGAGAATCGTCATCACACCAAACGCCGACAGACAACGATTCGGTACGACGATCGTGACGAACGTCAACGGCAGCCTGACATCAAGTCTCGAGGACTACGGAGCCTCAGATCTTGCTCTCGCGGTCCGCGCCTCCAGCGACACATTCAGCCCGCTCCGCGAGCTGTACTTTCGCAACGCGGTAGTTACGACCGGCGGCGGGCAGGCGGATGGCGCCTCGTTTATCAGCGGTGGTGATAGCTTTGGCAGTATGGGTGACGGCGAAAGGAGAACGTTCGCTCATGAGCTGGGGCATACCGTAGGACTTAGGCATTGGGGCGTCGATGACTGGGGGGTCAGCGACTGCAAACCTCACTACAACAGCATCATGAACTACCTTTATACCTTTGACAACGAGGTGCCACCTCGATGGTTCTCTGACATCGATCCGGCGAGTTGGCTCGAGCTGAACCAGGCCGATCTGGATGAGTCCCTGGTGTTTGTTGGCGCGCCGGGCACGCCGGGCGCCGTTGCGCGCGACGAAATCGCCCATCTGGATCTGCAGCCATACGTCTTCCTCACCCATACGCTGCCGGGCACAAACGTGCCGATCTCCGTTGATTGGAATCGTGACGGGACAGTGCAGCCGCTTGCCAGTGGCATGGGCGTCCGAGGCTCCATCAGTTGGAACAACAACAGCACATTCAACACAATGAGCGGCAACGGCAGCGGGATGGACTGTCGGGCCTACGATCGTCCCGAGATTACCCGAGACCAGACGATCATTGAACCTCAATCGTCGCCGGATGTTATTGTCGCCGGCGAAGGTAGCGAGCGATACATATACGTCTTCTGGTCCGACGGTGGGAATCTCTTCTACGAGGCCGGCCGAATCGGTGATGACCTCGCAGATGGCTCGTGCCCGGAGGGGACGAATCCGAGTAACCAGGGGCAGTGTGCTGAGTGGCTTGCCGGTCGTCGAAGCCTGCCCCTGTTCAATGCCCGACAACAGACGGGCCTGTCCGCCCAGTATTTTGATGGTCGCGTATTCGTAGCGTGGCGCAATGGTCCGCAGGCACCTGCGGGATTTGCAGACCGAGTCACGGTAGCAAGTGCAGAAATCGGAACACACGGAGTGCTTGGGCAGTGGGACTACGAAATTTGGGTTGATCCTTTTCCGGGGACCACAGAGCCCGAGCTTGCGTTGACTGTGGACGACGACGAATACGTCCTCATGCTGATCAATTTATGGGAGTTCGACCCCTCGCAGTCGGGTTACTACGTCTCGCGCCGGCGCGAGGCCGGATCCGATCAGTGGAGCAACGGTGTGCTCATGTCAGGTGCAGGTGTCGGATTCCTACGGGGAACCACAAGTATGGATTCCGTCTTGATACCGGGTGGAAAAGAGATCGGAGGTCTGTTGGCTGAAGAACAGATGCCCTGCGTTTCCGGCACCGCCGCCGACGGCGGTGTACGGGTCTATTGCCGACAGGATGGGGGGCAGGGCGCATGGACCGACGTCACGGGGAACCTATTCGGCCCCTATCATGGGTGGATTCTCCAGCCCCCCGGCCTGGACAACTGTACAGTCGATACAGACTGTAGAGACCTTGAGCGCTGCCACGTCGCCAGCGGCAACTGTATTCCGACGCTTACCGCTAAACCGGCATTGTCCTTTCACATACCGCGATTCGCCGATGGTACGGCAATTCACGAGGAGCCTTATTCCGGCCAGTTGGTCTTCGCGTGGCAGGCCCCGACGGCGGGAAACAGCGTCGCCGACCTGCACATCTCCCCCTTGATGTCAGTTGAAGGTCTGACCCCCTTTTCCGCGACAAACGCGGGCTGGATTCTCCGCGATCAGGTCGGCAATCAATGGAGCACGCTGGTCGACGGCACCGGGATGGCATGGTGGGACGGTCCTACGATCGGTGCGGCGAAGGCCGTGCGCTTGCGACCACCCGGCAGCAACACCGACAGCAGGGTTCAGTTATTGCCCTATGCTGACGGCACCGAGCCGACGCCCATGCGAAACGGAAATGATTTTTCTGTGATGGAGAGGAGGCTGTGCCGTCGCCTCATCGGCGCATCAAGCGATTCGCTCTGTAAACCCGTGTACGCACCATGACCCTTCGAAGAATCTGCAAAATGACGTGTCTTGTGGTCTCGGTATGTATGGTTGTAGGTTGTGACAACGACGACGACACTGACAGCTGCAACGTGACGCCTTCCACATTCCTAGCCGACGCTGGATCTGTTTCTTGCTGCGATTCTGGGAGCTCGTGCGCAGCGGTCGGCGACAATGCCTATTGTGTAGCCGGCTGCTGCTTGGACTACTCTGTGGCGTCTGGTCGAGTCTTGGAGGGCACGCGCTTCCCTCGCTGCTGCGACTGTGGCCAGGACGGGGGATTTGCCAGTGGTGTGGATGGTGAATGGTCATGCGAGGAGTCCGGATTGCGATTGTCCGCCATCAGCTGCGCTTCCTTTGACTGGGCTGAGTGCTACAATGATCCAGGAGATGCGGGGATGGACTGGTGAACATGCGATATTTCTCTGTTGTGGGCGGTATCGCAACTCTGGCAACGTTACTTTGCAGCTGCGAAATCGCCGAAGAAGAAGACCTGACAACGCACGAGCAGCAGCTGCGCGCGGCGGTTGAGGATGAACTGGCGGCAGCAGGGTCTGACCTTTCCTTCGACGAGCTCCATGTAAGCCGCAACCCAGGTGGCGCTCCGGTTGACTACGAAGCCGAGTCCGCCGGCTGCACGCAGGATCGGCCCGGCGCTTCCGACAGTGAACAAACGCCGAGACCACAGCCACCGGTGGATCTTCGGCAGGGCCGCAATTTCTACCTTGCACGCGGTATGGCTGCGCATTCCATGCAGGCTGGCCGCGTGCGAATACTGGCAGACAATACCGGGATTGAAGGGGAGCAGCCGGGCGCCGCGGGTCGTGAGCACGCAAGCGTCGAAGCACTACAGGCGAACGAAGAGCCTGTGGTGTTTCGCAACACCACGCGATACGGCGACGATCTGGAGCTCCTGCTCTCACGAGGCGCGACCCCGGAACAACTGCTTGCGTTTGAGGCCCGGGCCGACCTGTACGAAGCGCACAGCGCAGCCCCTCGGGCAACGCTCGAGCGCTGACGGTCTCGCCCGCACGTCTTCTCACAGTTGAGAGGCGACGACTGGTCACGACGTACCACAGTGCGTTCCGCATGGGCGCGCGCGGTGGGTGCCCATGCCCTTCGCCGACATCGCGGCGGTGCCGGTGAGCTCGGCTACAGCTCGTCAGCGTGATCCAGAGCGCGAGGGTCCGGTGCCGCGCGCAGGCAGGTCTGCGCCCGGTCCACGGTGACGTGCAGCCGATGCCCATGTGCGGTTGCCGGTCTGCCTGCGCCGATCGCCGCCGCCGCCGTCGTGAGCGCCTGTCGCACACCGCGCCGGCAGCCCAGTTGTCGTGCGCCTTCACGGAGCATCATCAGACGCAGCCCCTCGGACAGGCCCCGCAGCGCCCCGGTCGCAAACGTTACGGTGTCCGGAGCGAGCCGGGCGAGCGCCGCGAATCGTTCGGCTGCAAGCTCATTCAACGCCTGCGCGTCCAGCTCTGCCTGGTCCAACGCCTGCAGCACGGCGGCCTGCGAGCCGGCGGCCTTGATGGCGGGAATCGACTCCGCCCGGACGCGGCTGCGAAGATAGCGGTGATCCGCGTTCATCGGATCATCGACCGCGCTGATACCAATCTCGGCGAGGGTGGCTTCAATCTCGTCACGCCACCACCCGCGCAGAGGTCTGAGCACCGTTGCGCCCTCAATCTCAGTGCGCAGCAGCGGTCCGGCTGACGCCAGCAGGCTGCCACCGGTCGCGAGCTGCATCACCGCGGACTCCAGGCGATCGTCCGCCGTGTGTCCGGTGGTGACGACCGCCCCTTCAACGGCCGCCGCCTCGGCGAGCGCGCGATAGCGCAGAACCCGCGCGCCGGCTTCGATTCCGGTGCCGAGCGCATGAATCTCTTCGGGGTCGAGATTCGCCAGATGCAGGGGCAGGTCCAGGCCCTCTGCGAGGGCCGTCACGGCGTCTTCGAACGCGGTGGCCATGCCCGAGAGGTGGTGGTTTACATGCATCAGGGACGCGTCGAGGCCGTCGCAGGCAGCGATCCAGGCGAGCAGCGTCGAGTCGGCGCCCCCCGAACAGGCGATGAGCACATGCCGCTCGGTCGCGCGCATGAGGCGAGCGCTGCGGACGGCTTTTTCGCGCGTTCCGGCGTGTTGAATCGCGTCAAAAGTGAGAGGAATTCGGTCGTCTGGGATCATCGCGCGGGAACTTTGGAAAGCGGCCGTTGTCGAAGGCAGTGTGGGGCGCGAGAATCGCGTCGCCACGGTGTTTTAGGAGCGTTGGACAAAGTCTTGACCGGGTAGGGTGCTCCCCATATAGGCCACGGTCTCAATGAGAGTTTCGCGAGTAGGGATGGTCGTTCTCAAAGCGCAGCGGCACGCGGGGTGAAACCCGGGACTCTGGCCGGCGCGAGGCGGGACGAAGCGTGACGGAAGAACTCACATCGTGAGCATACACGCGTCGACCGCGATTGGAGAATCGATAGTGAAGATCCCGCTACTGCTCGTGACACGGAGGATAGGCCGTGAGTGAAAAGCATCTGCGCGTAGCGCTCGTCTGGCACGGCAACGTGCTGCAGGAAAAGATCATGCGTGAGCCGTCGAGCGTCACAGTCGGCGAAACCGCCGACTGCATGTTCGCTGCGGACATTCACGGAGACGAAAAGTACGAACTCTTCACCGAAGATGCAGGCAGTTACACGCTGAATCTGCGTTCCGGCATGAAGGGTCGCCTGACGACGGGCGGCAACGAACAGGACATCTCGCAGCTCAGCGGCCGCATCCCGGTGCGCCCGGGAGACTGGGGCGTCATTGAGATCGACCAGGCTTCCTTCTTCTTCCAGTTCGTTGATCGCATCGCCGGCGTCGTCGCGACCGCCGGCTACGGCGGCCTGAACTACGTACTGGCGTCTGCGCTTGCGGTATCCGCCGTGGTCCAGATCGCGATGTTGATCTACGCCTTCATGGCGTGGAAGCCCGAGACCTCGGCCTTCGACCTCAACCGCGCCGGCCGCTTCGTCCAGATTCAGGTCGATGAGCCGCCCGACGCGATCGAAGAGGTCGAAGAAGAAGAAGCGGACGACGAGACCATGTCGCAGCGCGCCGGTGGCGAAGAAGGAAAGTTCGGCGCCGAGGACGCTGAGGTCGAAGACTCGACCCTGCCCGACCACGACGGTCCGATGGTGGACAGCCTCGAGACCCCCGAGCTCGGGCGCGCATTTGAAGCGGCGCTGGCGCAGAGCGGCGCTCTGTCCAACGTGTTCGGCAACAGCGACGCATTCATGAACAGCTTCGGTCAGGACTTCGCGACCGCAGGTGAAGGCGATGCCTTCGTTCTCGGACGCGGCTCCGGCGGACTCGGAATGCGCGGCGGCGGCGGCGGCGGCGGCGGAGACGGCTTCGGTCGCGTCCACGGCGTAGGCGACATCGACACCGGCGGCGGCAGCGGCCGTGGCGCGTCCCTGGGACGGCGCGAAGCCGTGGCACCCCGTGGTCGCGTCAGTCGGGGCAGCCCGCGAGTTAACGGATTCCTGCCCCGCGAGCACATCGAGCGCGTGGTTCGACGCCACTCACGTGGTATCCGCGCCTGCTACGAGCGCGAGCTGCAGAATGACCGCAGCCTCGCAGGCCGCATCACAGTCAACTGGACGATCGGCCTCGACGGCCGCGTCGCACGTTCCAGCATTGCATCCAACTCCATCGGCAGCAGTGCCGTTGAATCCTGCATTCTGCGTGAAGTTCGGCGCATGCGCTTTGACCAGCCTGACGGCGGTATGTGCGTCGTGTCCTTCCCGTTTACATTCCGCTCCGCAGAGTAGGGCGTGATTCGCGCGGGCCTTGTCGCCGCAGTCGCAAGCCTGGCCGCTGCCGCTTCTCTTGTCGCGGCCTGCGGCAGTACCGGCGCCGCGACGCCGCAGCAGACGCTGCGAGACTACGAGCGAGCGCTCAGCAACGAGGACCCTGCAGCTGCACGGCGGCTCCTCGACCAGACCGCCCGCGCGTCCACGTCAGAGCAGAGATTCGAGGACGAGTTTCAGCGCCGCGTTGACGCCGGTGACGTCTACCAGCGACGGGTTGCGGCCGCCGCAGAGGCCGACGCGACCGTCGCCGCAGAGCTCGAATATAACGGCTACGACCGGGTTGAGCTCGTGCTCCTCGACGGTGAGTGGCGCATCCAATCCGGCGTCGGCGCCGTGGACAGCCGCGATACGCCGCGGGCCGCGGCCGTAGCCTTTATCCGCGCTGTCGAAGCCAACGACACCCGTCGAATGATGAACCTCGTGCCCTCTGAATGGCGCGCACGAATGAGCGAAGAGGACCTCGCCGACTGGATGCAGTCGCGAGCCGCTGAGCTCGCTGAGCTCGTCGCCCTGCTGAAGACGGCCGTTGACGCTCCCGTCTCGATGCACGGCGACCGGGCGACCCTGCGCTACGGGTCGCGGCAGATGAGCTTCGTTCGCGAGTCCGACTCGTGGATGATCGAGGACTTCGACTGAGCGGCCACTGCGGCATGCGTCGTGATGGCTGCGCCCACGTGCGCAACCCGCCGCGCAGCTTCGTCTATGCAGGCATCAGACCCGCAGCAACAAGCATGGGCTTCAGCTCGCCGTCGCGATCCAGCTTCGCCATATCGGTGTATCCGCCGATCGATGTATCGCCGATAAAGATCTGAGGCACCGTCCGCATGCCGGTCTTCTGCACCAGCTCCATACGCTTCTGCGCATCTCGCGTGACATCGATGGTTTCGTAGTGCACGCCCAACTTGCGCAGGTGCCGCTTCGCCATCTCGCAATAGGCGCAATACGACGTGACGTAGACCGTGACTCCACTGTTATCTGACACTGTACACTCCGTGGACCTTCCTGATGCGCGCTCCTACTGGTCATACAGCGGAGCCTTCGCAATAGTCAGCTCAGGGTTTCCCGCGAGCGCCGGATGAGCACGCCGAACCCCGTATTGGCTGCGGCGATCGTCGGCGCCGGCGGGTTTGCCGGTGCCCTCGCACGCTATGGCGTCGCCCGCGCCTGGGTCGCCGCCGACAGCACCTGGCC
Organism: bacterium; assembly: GCA_030427825.1. GTDB lineage: Bacteria > Myxococcota_A > Bradymonadia > REDH01 > REDH01 > JAUICO01. Next base: position 9,394 of record JAUICO010000127.1, read on the forward strand.
CCTGGCGACGCTGACCGTAAACCTGCTCGGGTGTTTTGCTATCGGCGCCGCAAAAGCGATGTCCGATCGACATGGATTCGACCCCGCAGTGACCCTGCTGGTGTTTGCCGGATTTCTCGGCGCCTTCACCACCTTTTCCACCTTCTCGTTCGACGCACTGTCACTCGCCCGGGAGTCCGGATTTCTCGGCGCAGCGGTGTACGTAGGCGTCTCGGTCCTCGGTGGCCTGCTCCTTACGTGGGCCGGGTGGAGCCTCGTACGGTGAGGCGTCTCGAGCTCGATGGTGACCTGCTCATTGCGCGCTTCAACTACACGCCGTGGTTGAAAGATGCGGTGAAAGCACTGCCGGGCGCCCGCTTCGATTGGAACTCAAAGACCTGGCGTTTTCACGTCGAGTACGTCGCAGACATCGTGCCCGCGTTGCTGGACCACGACTTCGACATCGCGGCCGAGGTCATTGAACTCCTCGGCGAACACGAAGACGGTGATGCGCTCACGGCTTCGTCGGCGGCTGCCGGGGACGCGACCGAAGAGCGCAGACACTCCGTACGTGAATTGAATGTCGCCGCGGCACGGGCGCTGTCCGTGGCTTTTCCCTCCCCGGTGTTGCTGGTCGGTGAGATCAGCGGCTTCGAGCGTACGCGCTCACGGCGCCACGCGTACTTTGAGCTGGTCGAACGGGACGCTGCCGAGCGCACGGTCGCCACCGTCAGCGCGGTCATGTTCGAAGGCGTACGACGTAGAGTTGAGGCCGCGCTCGAGAAGGCCGGAATGCCTGTCGCCGATGGAATGCGAGTTTGCTTTCGCGGCCGTGTAGCTCTGTACGAAGCTCGCGGAAGCTATCAATTCGTCATTGAGTCCGTCGATACGGATTGGATCGAAGGCGAGCAGGCCATGCGCCGAGAGCGCCTGCTTCGGACCCTTCGAGAAGAGGGCATCGCTGAGCAGAACCTTGCGCTTCCCGTGCCGGAGCTCCCCCTGCGCATCGCGTTGCTCACGAGTCGAGACAGCGACGCCATGCACGACGTTCTCTCCTCACTGCGTCAGAGCCGCCTGCCATTCGTTGTCGATCTCTTTGATGTGCGGGTTCAGGGGCGGGACCTCGAGCACACCGTGACCGAGGCCATGAGCCGTATCGCCGCCGCACCCGAGCGCTGGGATTGTGTGCTCATCACCCGCGGCGGTGGCAGCAGGGTCGAGCTTGGTGGCTGGGACAACGACGCCGTTGCGCGCGCCGTCCTTGCATCTCCGCTCAAAGTCTTCGTTGCGATCGGCCATCAACAGGATCGCTGTCTGCTGGACGACATCGCCCACTCCGCGAAGACACCGACCGCCGCCGCCGAGCTGCTGGTGGAGTACGTCGAGGACAGCCTCCGCTATGTGGACGACCTTGCCTCGCGAGTGGACGATTCCGTCACGCGAACATGTGCTTGCATGATGGACTCCCTCAACGCCTTGGAGGCTGGCCTGCGCAGGGCCGCCGAACGATGCATCGACGGCGCGCAACACCAGACCACCCACCTGCCGCGGCTGATTCACGGAGCCGCCGAGCGGCGCCTGGCAGCGCTGCGGCTTCCCGCAGACCGCGCACACATCCGCCTGCACGCTCTCGCGGCGACGACATCTACACGGCAGCACGCGCAGCGGCTCGACAGCATGTCACGCAGGGTTCGGGCCGCAGCGAGCGCGGCACAGCACGAGCGCGCGGCAGAGGTGATGTCTCGCGCCCTACGCCTGCGGCAC
>JAUICO010000128.1 GCA_030427825.1 bacterium
CCGACTTCAGACGCGGGATCTATCGGCGTGTAAACATCGACAAGAGTGACGACACTCTCGTTGGCGGAATCCTCGTCGGCGACAACACACAGTTCCTTGCTCTCTCCCAGATGTCAGCGCTCGCCACCCCGGTACCGGAACGCGCGGAGGCGCTGGTGGTCTGCGGAGATGGGATCGGCGAGGCCGGCATGCCCGACGCTGTGCTACCCGACCACGCCGTCGTGTGCTCCTGCGAGAACATCACCAAAGGGAGCATCTGCTGCGCGATCCGCGACCAGGACCTCAGCACGATCGGCGATGTCAAGTCCAGCACCCGTGCCGGTAGCGGATGCGGCGGCTGTGTGCCGATGCTCACCGGCCTGCTGAAAGAAGAAATGCGGGCGGCGGGCAGAGAGATGAGCACACACCTGTGCGAGCACTTTGCGTACTCCAGAGTCAACCTCTTTGAGATCGCCAAAGTGAATCGGATAAAGAGCTTCGATGAGCTGATCGCTGTGTGGGGCACCGGAACAGGCTGCGAGACCTGCAAGCCGGCGGTCGCGTCCATTTTCGCCAGCCTTTGGAATGACACCGCCGTCATCGAACCACACATCCAGGACACAAACGACCGCTTCCTCGCAAACATTCAGCGCGGCGGCACCTACTCTGTAATTCCCCGCGTTCCCGCCGGCGAGCTGACACCACAACAGCTGATCGTTCTCGGTGAGATCGCCGCAGAATATGACCTGTACACAAAGATCACAGGTGGACAGAGGGTCGCGCTCTTCGGCGCACGCGTAGAGCTGCTTCCTGAGATTTGGGAAAAACTGATCGTCGCGGGCTTCGAGAGCGGTCACGCGTACGGTAAGGCGCTGCGCACAGTAAAGTCATGTGTGGGTACGGACTGGTGTCGTTTCGGCGTCGGTGACTCGTGCGGCCTCGCGATCGACATCGAGGCCCGGTACAAGGGGTTGAGAGCACCGCACAAAATCAAGATGGCGGCCTCCGGGTGCATTCGGGAGTGCGCGGAAGCGCGATCAAAGGACGTCGGACTGATCGCGGTCGACGACGGCTGGAATCTCTATGTTGGCGGCAACGGTGGATCTAAGCCACGGCACGCAGAGCTCCTCGCTTCGGCGATCGATCGTGAGACAGCGATCCGCTACATCGACCGCTTCCTCATGTACTACATACACACGGCCGACAAACTGACCCGCACCGCGGCCTGGATCGAGCAGATGGAGGGCGGCATCGAGCACCTCAGACAGGTGGTCGTACACGACTCGCTGGGCATCTGCGCCAGGCTCGAGGTCGACATGCAGCGCACCCTCGACACCTACCAGTGCGAGTGGACACAGGTCGTGAACGATCCCGAACTGCGGCGACGATTCACACATTTTGAGAACGACAGCGGCGGCGACGCGAGCCTGTCTTTCATCGACGTACGGGGCCAACGGCGCCCCACACCGTGGGAGCAGTACCCGGAAGGCGCACCCGAGGCCGCCACGGATACAACCACAAACGAAGCGCGGTGGGTCGACCTTGGTCCCACCTCGCAGGTGAAGCTGCACTCCGGAACGACATTTCGATTCGGGCGAGCCCAGATCGCCGTGTTCCACCACGGAAACGGGGAGTGGTTCGCATCACAGAACATGTGTCCACACAAAATGGACATGGTGCTCGCGCGAGGTATCGTCGGCGACGAAGGCGGCGAGCCCACAGTGGCGTGTCCCATGCACAAACAACGATTCAGCCTCAAAGACGGAGCCAACCTCTCAGGAGACCTTGACTCGCTGATGACTTTTCCTGTGCGGGAAGAGTCCGGTCGGATCGAGCTCTTTATTCCTCAAACCGAGGAGCTTGAAGCCTTTCCTCAGCTTACCGGCGCCTGCAACGGCGGGGAATGTCCCAGCCACTCGGACACCGAGGCGGAAGAACACGAGCTGCCCACCGAGGCCCCTTCCCCGCTGAACCTGCTGGCTCAGATCACACACGATCTCATCGGTCCGGGTCGCGATTTCCCACCGAAGTTTCTCAAAGCGATGCGCCGCCTCCACGGCGTCGGTTTGCGCCGCGGAACCGTCGCTCTCTACAACGAAGTCGACGACCTCCTGCAGGTGGTTGGCGCGCACGGGATGACGGCTGCCCAGCGTCGCAGGGGTGTGTACCGACGCGACGAGGGAGTGATCGGACAGGTGTTCACAACCGGACAGCATGTGGTGGTCGATTCAATTGCAGAATCGGACACCTTTCTGGACCGAACCGCCTCACGCGGCGACGAGGTCGATGTGTCCTTCATTTGTGTGCCGATCTTCACGTCGAGCCGGCGGGTTCTGGGCACGCTGTCGGCAGACCGGTTGACCTCAAGTTCTGCCGGAAGTGTAGAAGACGACGTCCAATTGCTCACTGTCATCGCCGGAGTGATGGCGGACGTACTATTGAGTTGGCAGCGACACGCTTCCGAGCTCTCCGAGAAGATGGGGCGGCCGGCGTTACGCTCCGATGATGGTCGCGGATTCACCAATCTGCCCGGCGTCGTCGGGTGCAGCAGCGCGATGAAGCAGCTCGCTCTGATGGTTGAGAGCGTGGCCCCAACCGATGCTACCGTACTCCTACGTGGCGAAACCGGGACGGGCAAAGAGCTGATCGCGCGCGCCATCCATCGCACGTCCAAGCGGGCATCCCAGCCCTTTGTCGCCGTAAACTGTGGCGCGATCCCTCCAGACCTCGTCGAGTCCGAACTGTTCGGCTACGTGCGCGGCGCATTTACGGGGGCAGATCGAAACCATTCCGGACGCATCCGGCGTGCAGATGGCGGCACCCTCTTCCTCGACGAGATTGGCGAGCTGCCCATCAGCGCGCAGGTCAAGCTGCTCCGGGTTATCCAGGAGCACGAGATCGCCCCCATCGGCGCATCCGAGTGTGTGCCGGTGAACATCCGAGTCATCGCGGCGACTCACGCCGACCTGGAGACCAGGGTCGAGCAGGGCGGGTTTCGCGGCGACCTGTTCTACCGAATCAATGTGTTTCCGGTGCCGGTACCACCGCTTCGCGACCGGCGCGCCGACATCACCACGCTCGTTGATCACTTCGTTGAATACTACGCCCGTGAACACAGGCGCACCGTGAGGCGTGTAAGCAGCCAGGCCATTGAACTGCTGATGTCATATGATTGGCCCGGCAACGTTCGCGAGCTTGAGAACTGTGTTTCCAGGGCGGTGGTTCTCGCCGAAGACGGCACAATCCGATCCCATCACCTTCCGCCCTCCCTCCAAACAGGTGCGTCGAGCGGCACGGCACTGGACGGGACGCTCGACGGCCTCCTGGGCGCCTACGAACGGGAGATTCTGATCGACGCGATGAAGGATGCGGGCGGCGTTGTGAAGAGGGCCGCAGAGAGTCTCGGATCCACACAGCGAGTCATCGCGTACCGACTGAAACGACACGGACTCCATAGCATGATGGTGCGCGCTCGCTCCTCTGCGGGCTAACGAGCGCGGGGGACAGGCGCGCTTCTCTGTGTGTGGCGTCGCCCCGCACCGGTGTAGAAGCCGGCCATCCGGGTCTGCGCCCGCGTTGCCTGTTTCTTCGCAATGCCGGCCCCCCGTTCCCGGTCGTGCTGTGCTGCATGCAGCCCCGGATACGACGCCGATGGAGGATTGATGCTCCCTCAGTGACATCATCGTCACTTCTGCAAGGGGCTCGAAGTCCGGCCTCAATCGATGCGGCCGACAGACACGCCCTCACAGTCGTAGTTCACACATCTTCAAATCCACCGTGTGCCCGCCTGGCACAGCAATTGCACCTATCGGCGGGTGATTCCGACACACATCGATTGGAGGATAGAGGTGGAGGTCAAAGGAAAAGCAACTCGGATCGAGCTGCTCAATTTCAGGTCCGTGCATACCCGGGTGTTTCACATCACCTGGTTCAGCTTCTTTCTCTGCTTCTTCGGCTGGTTCGGCATCGCGCCGCTGATGGCCGTCGTCAGAGAGGAGTTCGCGCTGACAAAGACGCAGGTCGGCAACATTATCATCGCCAGCGTACTCGTGACGGTCTTCGCACGCGTGCTGATCGGGTGGTTCTGCGAGCGTTTCGGTCCGCGAAAGACATACACCGGACTCCTCATTCTGGGTTCGATCCCGGTAATGTGCATCGGCTTTGCGCACGACTACACGACCTTCCTCCTCGCTCGGCTCGCGATCGGAGTCGTGGGTGCGAGCTTTGTCATTACCCAATACCATACGAGCGTAATGTTTGCTCCGAATGTGGTCGGGACCGCGAACGCAACTTCGGCAGGCTGGGGGAATCTGGGCGGCGGAGTTACGCAGATGGTGATGCCCCTGGTGTTCGCCGGGTTGTTGTCGCTGGGGCTGAGTGAATCCGTGGGATGGCGGGCGGCGATGGTCGTCCCGGGCGCAGCCATGTTCATAATGGGTCTGATCTACTACCGGTTTACGACCGACTATCCTGAGGGCAACAAGGACTCGCTTGATATCGCCACCGATGATGGCAAGGCGAAACCAAAGGGCTCCGTTCTGTCTGCGCTGAACGACGTTCGTGTGTGGGCCCTCTTCATCATCTACGGCGCCTGCTTCGGCATCGAGCTGACGATCAACAACGTCGCTGCGCTATATTATCACGACCGATTTGCGCTGGACGTGAAGACTGCGGGTTTGATTGCGGGCCTCTTCGGTCTGATGAATATCTTCGCAAGAACTCTTGGGGGATTCGCCGGCGATCGTTTCGGAATCAAGTTTGGGCTGAAGGGTCGAGTTTGGTTTCTCGGCGGCATCCTCCTCCTGCAGGGGTGTGCGCTCATGCTCTTTTCGAGGATGGGAATGCTACCCCTGGCGATCGTGACGATGATCGCCTTCAGCCTCTGTGTACAGATGGCAGAGGGCGCGACCTTCTCCGTGGTTCCCTTCATCAACAAGGAGTCCCTCGGGCTGGTCGCCGGCATCGTCGGTGCCGGCGGGAACGTCGGCGCAGTCGCGGCCGGATTCCTGTTTCGCAGTGAGAACATCGCCCCGCAGGACGCGCTGCTTTACCTCGGTATCGCCGTCGCATGTGTCTCAACGCTGACACTCCTGGTCAGGTTTTCCCCGGAAGTTGAAGAGCGGGAGCGTCTGGCTGTCGAAAGGGCTCTCGTGCTGAACCGGAGCTCGTCGACCTGAACATGTGGGAGTCTCGATCTGTGTGTGGACACGACTCCCGGAATGCTCGAACCCGGCCGAGCCGCTTGATGAGTCCCTCTCGCATTCACCCCGGGCTTCTGCGGGCACCACTCTTGAGCCCGATCTGATGCACGTGGTACGCTGTCGCCGGCCGCGCGTAGATGGGCGCGGGCATCATCGCAGCCTCGGAGAACGGAAATGAGAAAGCTGATCGGCGGGCCACTGCTCGCGTTTGCCACAGTTTGCCTTGCGGCCGGCCTCAGCTCCGGCTGCGGCGATGAGGATGGAAGCGGCGGCGGCGGCGGCGGAAACTCCGCGCTCCAAAGCGCCGCGAACGACGCCTGCGACAACGCGGTCGACTGCGCCGAGCAGCAGGGTGTCCAGCTGAATCGGGACCAGGTGTGCACCGGATACTCGAGCTACGGAGCCCTGACCGGCGGCTCCTGCGTCTCCGCTGCGACAAACTACCTGAACTGCATCGCGGACGCGCCCTGCGACGACTTTGACAGCTGCCAGAGCCTGTCCGAAGCCGCTGGAAGCGCCTGCGAGCGCAACTGAATCCGGGCCGCGCGGAGTCCGCTGACAGGACTCAATGTCGGACCCGAGCGCTGTTGTCGGGCTGATGCCACAGAGCAGGCGGGCGCCGCCAGGACTCAGGCGCAGATTTGCGTGTTGAGGGGCTTTCCGGCCCGTGGTAGCTTGCAAGGGTCCGTGCAGCACCTGCACGTACCACATCGCAGACTGGAGAAGCGAAGATGAAGAACCTGTTGAGCGGGCGTTCGCTCGCGCTTGTTGTTGTTGTGTGTTGTGCCGCGATTGGAGCCGGCTGCGACAACGATGGAGACGGCGGCGGCGGCGGAAACTCCGCGCTTCAAAACGCCGCGGACGGCGCCTGCGACAACGCCGTTGAGTGCGCCGAAGAGCAGGCAGGGATCGAATTGGACCGAGACCAGGTCTGCACCGGCTACGATCGCTTCGATGCGCTGACCGGCGGCAGCTGCGTCAATGCAGCCACCGCCTACCTGAACTGCATCGCGAACGCGGAATGCGGCGACTTCGACAGCTGCGACAGCCTGGCCGACGCCTCCAACGACGCCTGCAGCAATGACGACGTTGATGCAGGGAACAACGATACCAGCGGCCCGCCGCAACCCTCTGCGGCAGTCGTGGACGCGGGAGAGGACGCCTGTGACAAGCTGATCGAATGCGTGATCGCCGACGGCGGCGAGAACCCCTCGCGGGACGCAACCTGCGCTGTCATCACCTCGATGACGCAGACCTCGGTCGTAGGTGGCGCCGGCTGTGACTCCGCGACCATCGCGTACTTCGACTGCCTCGCGGACATCGAGTGCGGTGTGACCACCGTAGCCGACTGCACGGACGAAGCGGTCACGCAGTCAACCGCGTGCCAGCCGACTTTTCCCTGACAGCCGGGCGCCGCCGATGAAGGGCCGGAGGGGCTGAACAGCCGGCCCCTTTACGTGCCCATACGCGGCTTACGTGCCCATACGCGGCACGCTGACGACGCCTCAGCGTCCGACGACCGCCATGTGTGCGCCCGCGCTGCGCTCCAGGGCGCGGCCGGCTCGGGCTACTTCTTTCATGGTGACTTCATCGTGCGTGTCGCCGGCTTCGCCGAGGGCCCGCCCAAGCGCCCGTTTGTAGTGGTCAACAGACACGTAGTAGTCCGGGTCGCCGATTACATCGACGGCGCAGATCTTCTCAGCTCGCTGGATCAGCCGCGTGCAGTCGTGGCTCAGATGCCGCAGCTGCACCTTCTTGCCGGCCGCTTCGTAGCGCGATGCCAGCTTGTTGATCGCTTCGATCGCGCTCTGATCGGTGATGCGTGAGTCTGCGAAATCGATGATCACCGAGTCGGGGTCGCCGGCCACATCGAACTCAGCGAGAAAGGCCGTGGTCGAGGCGAAGAAGAGGGGACCGGAGAACTCGTAGTGCTTGATGCCCTCAGCGTCGAAGTACACCTCGGCGCTGATGTTCGCGGCCTTCTCCCAGGCGAACACGAGGGCGGATACGACCACGCCCGCAAACACGGCGATGGCAAGGTCGAATGCGACGGTCAGCCCCGTGACCAGCAGCATGACGCACACATCGGCGAAGGGAACCTTGTTCATGATGCGGAAGGTGTTCCACGCGAAGGTGCCGATCACGACCATGAACATGACGCCGACAAGCGCCGCGATGGGGATCATCTCGATGTAGGTCGAGCCGAAGAGAATGAAGGCCAGCAGGGCGAGTGAAGCGACCACGCCGGACAGGCGACCGCGGCCGCCGGATTTGATGTTGATGATGCTCTGGCCGATCATCGCACAGCCGCCCATGCCGCCGAAGAAGCCGCAGGTGATGTTGCCGACTCCCTGAGCGACGCATTCACGGTTGGCATCACCGCGGGTTTCGGTGAGCTCGTCGACGAGGTTCAGTGTCATCAGCGATTCGATGAGCCCGATGGACGCGAGGATCAGCGCGTAGGGCAGCACAAACTCCAGGGTCGACCAGCTGAGCGAGATCATGGGAACCGAGAAGCTCGGCAGGCCGGCGGCGATTCCGTCGCCACCGTGCGAGGCGATGAAGCTTGAGACGGTCGGCGTGTTCACGCCGCCAAGGACGACGATCAGTGAAACGACGACAATTCCCGTCAGTGCCGCCGGGACCTGCTTCGTGAACATGGGAAGGATGGCCAGAATCGCCATCGTAAGAGCCGTGAGGCCGAGCATGATCCACAGCGCAGAGCCGCCGATCCACTCGCCTTCGATCTGAAACATGTGCATCTGCGAGAGGAAGATCACGATGGCGAGGCCATTCACGAATCCCATCATGACGGGAGCCGGAATCATGCGCACAAACTTGCCGAGTCGCAGCGCGCCGGCCGCGATCTGAACGCCGCCGACGAGCAGCAGCGTAGCGAAAAGGTACTGCACGCCGGCGCCAGAGCCGCCGAGCTCGTTGCCCTTCGCAACGAGGGAAACCATGACGACAGCCATGGCTCCCGTAGCGCCGGAGATCATGCCCGGGCGACCGCCGAACAGGGCGGTAACAAGGCCCATGATGAAGGCGCCGTAGAGACCGACGATGGGCGAGACGCCTGCGACGAAAGCGAAAGCGACGGCCTCGGGGACCAGAGCGAGGGCCACCGTAATGCCCGAGAGAATGTCGCTCTTTGCGCTCGCGCTGCGCGACTCAACCAGAAAATTTCCCAAAGCAACGAACTCCACCTGCCCTGGCGCTGAAGTGCGCCAGGCGGCGCGGCGTAGTTCGTTTGCGGCACCTGTGCAATGCTTTGCGGGGAAATTTTTAATGCACTGCGTCATCGCGTATCCAGCGATGATGCAAAGAGATTTTTCGCGACGAGATGACCAGCGTTATGAGGCGAAAGCCCTGTAACGCGCTGCGTCAGCTTCGGCCTGAGGACGCTCACCGGTGCAGCGCGCCTCCACGATGGGGACGCCCACCCGATCCATTCACAGCAGGCGCGCCACACGCTGGACACGCGGCGACCATCTTCCTACCGTCGAAGCGACGCACCGCAATGTTCCGGAAAACCCATGGCACCCATTCCCTTCGCTACGGCGGCTCTCTGCGTATTCGCGGCGTTGTCTGCGATCGAAACCCGAGGCTGTATCGGCAGCACAGATTGCACTGACGAGGCCGTCGTTTCGGTCATCGTCTTGCCCGTGGACGATAGTGGATTCTCGATTCCGGCCGACGACGTGACCGTGCTCTTTCGCGCCGGCGGTGAGTCGACGTGGAACGATTGCTCCCCGTGGCCGAGCCGGGAGTGGGCGTGCGGCTACGAGGTCAGAGGCGACATTGAGATTCAGGCGGTGACCGCCGACGCTGCGTCCGAGATCTATCGTACGACTGTATCCGGCGACGACTGCCACGTGGACACACGGACTCTCGAAGTTGTTGTGGGCAGCCGATGAATTCCTTCTCCCGGTTCCGAGCGTACGCCGCGCTCGTTCTTGTGGCTTTGTTGTCGCCTGCCCTGCCTGCCTGCAACGACGAAGCGACCGATCATCGCCCGGGCTCGGGCATCGAGAGCTGCGTCACCGAAGTGATGGGGCCGGATCGAATCGAGGTCTATCGTTGCGAACGCTGGGCGCGCAACGGCGACGACACCTGGTCCTGCGACTGCGATGGCGACGTCATTGCACACGTGCCGGCGCAACAGTCCTGCGAGGCCGCGGTGACTGCGCACTGCGAGATTCCTGCACACCGGATTTCCTGCGATGGCGAGCAGCTGGGTGAGTGTCAGGTGCGCGATGGCGAGCAGCGATGCAGGTGCCTGGGAGGTGAAGCCCGCGACGTCGATCCGGAGGCCACGTGCTCACCTGCCCTTTTCGAAAACTGCGAAGGCGAGTTTGGTGGCGCCGAATTTTCGTGCAGCGACGCCTTACGTGGCTCGTGCGCGTGGAATGAAGAACAGGCCCGCTTCCAATGTGACTGCCTGGGGGAATTCGTGGGGGGCGATCCCGATGAAGGCGAGGCCGAACTCACCCTGGAGTGCGGACTCGCCCTTGTACTGACCTGCGACAGCCGGATTTGCTACTCGCACAACGGGCGCTGCGGACGTCCGGGTGACGATAACGACGACGATTGGTTCTGCGAATGCGACGACGGCACAACGAGCATGGTCACATCTGCAGAGCTGAGCGATCCCGACGACTGCGAAGATGCACCCCACATCGCCTGCCCGGACTCCACCGATGGTGAGCCGGATAGCGCCTGCTTCTACACACACGAAGACCGGACGAGGTCATCCTGTGAAATCTGGAATCACGCATATCGCTGCGAATGCCTGTCTGACGGCAGCATCGGTGTGCGCGCGGGTACCCTGGAGTCTCAATGGCCCTGCGAACTACTGATGTACGATGTATGCAATATCGAGCGAGATTGAGAGATAGCATGAAGACACGCAGCGAGTTTCACACAGAAATCCGGCGGACTCGCCCCCGGGTTGGCCGGCACGTCGCAAGCTTCATGGCCGCGTCAATGCTCGGCGCGTTGTTGGCTGCCGGCATGCTTCCGGGGCCAGGCGCTCTGGCCTGCTCCATCGCAGCACCTTTCGAGCACACGCTCGACGAGACCGAGATTGGAGTGGATACAACGCCGCCACCCGCGCCGAGAATTGCACGCATCGAGGTCGACCGTGCTGCGACTGCCGGTTGCAACAGCAACGGGCTGACTGTTCGAACGTCGCCTGGCTGAGCGTCGAGATCGAACAGTCGGACGATGATCGCACACCGCTCGACCAGCTCGGCTACATCGTCGACGTCGAGGGAGACCTCGATCGGCATCTCTTCGGAATCAGTGACGGCGTCCCGGTTCGATTCTACAACACAGAGCAGGGCACTCTCCTGTCGACCGGCTGGGTCGAAGACGCGCCCGACGCACGAACCGCCCTCGATCTGCGTATCTCAATCACCGCCGTTGACCTTGCCGGCAACATGAGTGTGCCCTCGAACCAGGTGCGCGTGCAGGACAACGGTGGTCGGTGCTCGACCGCGGCCAGTGACAGAAACCCGCCCCTGGGGGTTCTCGCTATCGCCGGGTTGCTTCTTGCTACGCGGCATCGGCCTGGCGGTACGAGGCCTGCGCCGTCGTGAACAGGAAATCAATGCCGCCATGTAACTTTTTTTCGAAAGCACACACAGCCCGGGATCTCGCCGTGCCTGTACACTCAATGCCGCGGCTCGCCGCCCTTTCCCTCACCACCCTTGTCTGCGCAATGGTCGCCGGCGGCGGATGTGCCGAGCATGGGTGTACGACGGAGGCCGTGGTTTCCGTGGCTGTTTCGATCGTCGACGACACCGGGCTCCCGATTCCCAGCACAGAGTTTGCTGCCGAATACCGGGC
>JAUICO010000129.1 GCA_030427825.1 bacterium
CTCCGCCTCTAGGCGCCGAGGCTGTAGCGGCGGCCAGGAAGCGGCTCCGGGCCGCGACAAACGGCTGACCGGATCGCGAACCGGACAGCGAGCGACGCCCCTACGATCCGTTGGCGGCCGGTGAGGTGCTGGGTTCTCGAATCTTCTCCCAGTCACCACCGGAAGCGCCTGCGGATTTCACGAGCACTTCAAGGTAATCCAGCAGCTGTGGGCACTGGATTCCGGTGCCACGCAGCGCAGCTTGTGTGTTCGCTGAGTTGAACAATGCACGGGACTCAAGTTCGTCAATTCGACGTTCTTTCTTACCGAGGATGCGCTCAAGGGCCGTTGAACGTGAGATCGTCTGCATCAGCTTGTCCCCGATCTCAAACACACTTCCGGCCGGTCCGGAGTGCTGCAGGATGAGTCGGAAAGCGGTCCCCACACTGAAGGGCGCCGGGTCGACAATGTGGTAGGTTTTCCCCAGGCTGTCATCCCGAAGACTGATGGCATGCATCGCGGCGGCCACATAATCTGCGGGCACAACATTGAAGGGCCATTTGCGTGCAGTGGTCGGGATTGTCGGTGGCCGGTCGGTGTCACGGACGATGTTCTGAATCAGTCGCCACGCGCCATCGGTGGTCTGCATTTCGCCGCTTCGGGTGTCGCCTACGACCATCGCGGGGCGATAGATTGTCACCGGCAGATCGGTACCGACTCGGCGCACATCGAGCTCAGCAGTGTAACGGGTGCGTTCGTATGTGTTTCGAAAGGACTGCCCCTGAAGCAGCTCGGACTCCAGAACCACTCCGTCGCGATCGCCGCAAACAAACGCTGTTGAATAGTAGTGAAAGCGCTTGAGCGCCGAAAAGTGTGCCATCGACTGTAGCGTGTGTCGCGTACCGTTGATGTTAATCTCCTCGACGAAGCTCTTCGGGTTGCGGCTGTGGTACTCCGCCAGCATGTGAAACACATCGGTCGTTGAGTTTGCGACCTCGCCGAACTCGTGACTCTGCATGCCGAGGTTGGCGTCACAGGGGTTTCCGCGAAACACACGGACACGTTCACGTACACCGGAACGCTGCGCAAGCTGTCCCTCGACGGCGCTGATTACGTCGCCGCGAACCACCAGGCATATGGTTGCATCAGGTTCGGTCTCCACAATACGCCAGACCAGCTGTAGGGCAGCGTAGTTGGGCGCACCGGTGATGAGTATGTTTCGCGCGCGATCGGCTCGCACGAGCGGGTATGGCGTGACGATATCAGTCATGTTGCATCAGTGATGTTGCTCGGTCGGTTGCACACAGCGTTCTGCGCTCATTCTCTGCGGCGGTCCCTACTCGACGGGTGGCAGGGACCGGTCGTCTGCGGCCGGGTCGACCCCGGCGCTCCGGAGGCAGGCCAGAGTGGAGAGAGCCTCGCGCTCAAGGTCGTCGAGGCTGCCATTGTTCCAGATGACATGGGTAGCGACCCGGACTTTGTCGGCAACAGGAAGCTGCGCCGACACCCGGCGAGCAGCCTCCTCGCGGGTGAGCTCGTCGCGCTCCATGATGCGCCGCAGCTGAATCTCGGGATCGCAGGCGACGACGATGAGCCCGGCGTACTGCCGGTATGCGCCGCTCTCGACGAGAAGCGCGGCCTCATAGAAGATTGGCGCAGGCTCATCCGCCATCGCTTCTGCGATTCGCCTCACACTTTCCTGCGCGATCAGCGGATGGAGGATGCGGTTCAACGCCGCGCGCTCCTCGGCGTCCGCAAAGACGATCTCGCCGACCCGTTCTCGGTTCAGGGTACCGTCGTCGAGCGCGCACTCGGGACCGAAGTGCTGAAGCACCGCCGCGAGCCCCGGCGTACCGAGCGCAACCACATCTCGCGCGATCTGGTCTGCGTCGATCAACGCCGCTCCATTCGCTGCAAAAACCCGCCCCACGGTGGACTTTCCGCAGGCGATTCCGCCGGTGAGACCGTAGACACGTTTCATTCCGGAGCCCTCTGCGCAGGCAACCTGTCGCCCGCGATCGTTCACATTGCGATTAACACGCGGCGCGCGCGTGTGTACAGGAGCCACCCCACGAGTTGGCGAGGTGAATGGAGATGCCCGGGCCGGGACATTTGAGCAGGGGCGGAGCACGGACGATCTGGGCGCCGCTGGCAGCGTTCGCGACGCCGACCTGTGCCGGACTCTGCCTGGCGGGGGCGGCGCTGACCCGAATTCTGACGACAACCGGAGCCGCAACCGGCGTGTCCGCGCTCACGGTGGTGCTGTGCACCGCGACGCTCCTGTCGGTAAGCGCGTTCTCGCTTCGCTGGGCCGGCGGTGACGCGGAGAGCATCGCGGCTTTGAATGGGGTGCTTGGCCTGCGGGCCGACGCCGGCGCAACGCGCCGGCTCGTCGCCGGATCGCTGCTCTTTGCCGCTGTGGTGTTTGCTGCGCTCATGACCTTCGCCTCAGCGCTGAGTCCGATCCCTTCAGGAACCATCGTTCTCGTAGACAGCGCACAATCATTCTTCGAGGAGGCGCCGGTCGCGGGCATACACCGAAACCTCGGCGTGGAATTAAGCCTCAAAGATGCAGACGCTGCCGCCGGTTCACTGACGATCAAGGCACGGGACATCGCAGGCGGCGTCGACGCCACCACCACCCTGCAGCCCGGGGAGCGTGCCCGAGCTCGCGGCGTCGTACTGGCGCTGGAATCATTGCGCCCGCGGCCGGAGTCCAGGCTGGTGCGTGTCGACGTAACCAGTCGGGCGACGGGGAGCACCCGGTCCCTGCGTCTGAGTTCGCAGCAGCCGCAGTCGCTCGATGACGGCACAGAAATCGTACTGATCGAGACGACCACTGACTATCTCGGCGCTCTGGGCGCGGCGGCGCGGCTGGAGCTGCGACATGAGGGGGAAACGCGCCGTGTGTGGGCGTTTGCCGAGGGCGAAGGCTTTGATCGGGACCACGGCGCGGGGCAACACTACATTGAGCTTGTCGGCATTGAATATCCCGTCGCCGCTACACTGCATGCTCGTCTGGGCGTCGGACGCAGCCTGATGCCCGCAGGTGGCGTGGGCGTAGCGTTCGCCGCGCTGCTGTCCGTGGTTTCACTTTCACGCCGACGTCGGGCAGGCAACGCGGGGGCGAAATCATGATCGCGCAGCTCGCAGCCACAACGCTCGTCATCTGTGCCGCGTGCGCCCCCCGTCGGTGGACCCGCGGAGCAGCCGGCGTCGCCGCTATCTCGGCGGGCGCGGTGGCGTGCGTCGCCGCGACAGGTTGGCCGGCGGTCTTGCTCGGCATGGCGGCATTCGCAACATTGGCAGCAGCCGTCGGCGACGAAGAACAGCGCCGCGGAACCGTCGCTTTCGCCGCTGCTGTTGCCGCGTTCGCTGCGCTCATCGGCCAGAACCCACCACAGCTCGTCGCCGGTCCTCTTGAGTCGCTCAGCGTCGCATTGATCGGTGCAGGCCTGTGCCGGGTAGCGGGATCCACTGAAGGCTATGGCCGCATCGCGTCAGCTCTCGGGCTCGTCACCTCGGCGGCATTGCTCCTCATGTCCACCAGCCCCGGTGGCGTCATGCTGCTGTCGCCCGTGGTCGACGCTTCTCACCATGCAGCAGAGCTGGTGCAATACGAGCGTGAAGGCGGCGGCGTGGCCTCCTGGCCGCTGCAGGTTCCGGTCGGGGGTGCAGTGCCGGTCATCGCGGTCGCTCTTCTGTGCCTGCTGTCGGTGGCGTTGGTTCGCGTGTACTCCAGCGCGGACTCCATATCGCGGCGCATCCGAGCTCATACAGCGGTCGCGTCACTGGCGCTCATCGCCGGGGCGCTGTGGTTTGCGTTTTCTGCGCTCACGCCCGGCGAGATTGGCGGCGAGAGCGCCCAGCTGATCGAGACCTTTCGTCCGGCCGCCGTTCCCGCGGGCTCTCTCATGCGCCTGAGCGCGACCAGCGAGCTCGCGATGAGTCCGATGGTGCCCGGCGTGTTCTGCGCGGTACTGTTGGCCTGCGGCCTGCTCCTCGTTCCCTTCGACGAAGATCACGACGAGAATACGGACGCTGTGAGCCCATCCGTGCTCGCACCGGCAATGCTGGTGATCGCCGCGGCGTGCGTGCTCGCAGAGGACGCGCGGCTGTCTGCGCGCTGGGAGTGGGCGCCCGACGCCATAGGAGTCATCGCGTTGTGCGTTGGCACCTTCATCTGCGGGGCGAGCCTTCTACCTGCACGACTTGGCCGGGCCCTTGCCGCGATCGCTGCGGCGGCCGCGCTGCCGTACTTTCTCGCACTGCCTGTGCTCGCAGGATGAAGATCCGCAGCACAGCATTCATCAAGAGCGGCACTCGCGCTGAGCACTACCCGCCGCCCGAGCTGCCCGAGATCGCGTTCGCGGGGCGCAGCAACGTTGGGAAGTCGAGTCTGCTGAACTGCCTGCTTAACCGTCGCAACCTGGTGAAAGTGAGCGGAACACCGGGGCGTACGCAGCTGCTGAACTGGTTCAATGTCAACGACGAGCTCGTGGTCTGTGATCTGCCCGGATATGGATTCGCAAAGGTGCCCAACTCGGTGCGCGGGAACTGGGGCAGGATGATCGGCGAGTACCTCAGAGACCGGGAGGCGCTTCTCGCCCTCGTGATCATTGTCGACGTGCGCAGGGGCTTCCAGGACGACGACCTGAGCCTGATCGACACGGCGCGCGAGCTACAGTTGCAGCCCATCCTCGTCGCAACGAAGTGCGACAAGCTGAAGCGCAACGCGCTGATGAACCAGCAGGCGAAAATCTCGAAGAAGCATGGCTTCGACACGAAGCGCGACGTGATCTGGTTCTCGGCTTCCTCGGGAGCAGGGCGCGAGCAGCTGTGGCGCCGAATTCGCGGACTCCTGCCTGTCGTCGATGGCTGATCCTGTCGAAGTTCGAGCCGCTGTAGATGCCGATGTCGACGCGGTGTTCAGAATCGACGCTGACCGGGCAGATGCGCAGTGGTCTCGTGAGTCGGTTGCGGCCGAAATCGGGCACGCGGGCGCCGTCGTAATCGTCGCTGAGGCAGCGACAGGCATCGTGGGGTTTTGTGCATGGCGTCGCCTGCCGGATGTGAATGAGATCACGAACATCGGCGTGGCGGAGTCTGCACGGCGTCGAGGCCTGGCAACACGCCTTGTGGGAGCTGCGATCGCAGACTGTCGGGAGCGCGGCGTCTCGCTGCTCCTTGAGGTTGCGGACTCGAACACGGGCGCGCGGGCCCTGTACGAAGGCATGGGATTTGCGCTGATTGGTCGGCGGCGGCGATACTATCGGTCGGGAGCAGATGCGCTGCTGATGCGAATGCGCTGTGAGGGCACGAGCGATCCGCCAGGCAGCCCCTCTGACGGCACATCCGGCGCTACATCCGCTTGATGCGATCCCAGCTTGAGGATGGTGAGTCTCGGTGTTACTGACCCCAGCCCTCAATACACGGAGGCCCGGATGCGGCTGTACAGCGGACAATACAACCTCATCGCCACCGACATCGTCAGGGACCTGCAGAAGAAGGGTCTGATCGACGTGGGTGCCGAGGAAATTCGCGAGGCAGAACTCGATGTCGTCGGTGTACTTAGAGAGTACAATCGGATGGACCGCGAGTTGACCCGCATGTCTCGTGATCAGGCCCCAGGCGAGTCACGTGGTGCGGCCATGAAGGTAAAGCGACGCCTCGCACGCGAAAAGAACTTCCGGCTGGGCGACGACGCGCTGGAGTATGTCGTAAATCAGATCATTGAGACCTTCATTCAGTCTGCGCACATCGAAGAGATTTACGGCGAAGACACCGAGCTCCGAGCTCAGATCACACCGATCATCAAGCGCTACACTCGCGATCGCGACGAGGACCTCGACACGATGGTCCGCTCGAAAATTCGCAACCTCGAAGAAGGTTCGGCGGCGTGGGACATTGAATACGAGCGTACGATGAATCGCGTGCGTCGCACGTCGGGACTCGACAAAGACGACGAGTAGTCCTCAGCGGCGGCTGCGATCTCGGCGAATGCCCAGCTTGCGCTGCCACCAGGTGGACCGACGATCGATGCTCCAACCTTCGCTGGGCGTCCAATGCCCGGTTGCGTGCATGAGCTGGCGGTCGGCGTTGAAGCGGATGTAGTCGCGCTCGTCTTCCAGGGCGTTGATGAAACCTCGTTCGCTGGGGTTTTCGGACACAGAGCCGACCTCGTAGCCGGCGGCCTCAAAGGCGAGCTCAATCCACTCGTAACGCGGCCAGTCCCCTTCGACGACGAACCACCGGTTCCAATCGTCCAACAGCTCAGCGTGCGCTTCGTCTGTGAGCTCGGCACCTGCGTCGTGCAACGACGGGCGTACCGCATTGCGCTCCAGAACATGCGCCACCGCAGCACGTACCTCGGGTCGGGGGTCATCGAGCACTTCGATGAGGGCCGGGATGATCTCGGGGGCGATAATGTTTCGCAGCGCGACCGCTGCTGCCTGCCGCGCCGGGGTTCCATCGGCGAGGGGGGTACGGTCTCGGCGCATGATCCCAACCAGTCCCTCTGCTGTGCCGGGGTCCGCCAGACGCCCGAGAAGCCAGAACGCCTTGCGGCGTACGTCATCATCGGGCGCGGACTCTGCCAGCGCGATCGCCGGACCGGCCGTGCCTCGCTGATCAAGCCGTCCGATCAGATCCATCAGCTCGATCTGTACTGAGGGCGTCTGGTGCGGCAGCGCCGTCGTGAGCATCATGGCGTTGCTGCGCGGCGCCAATCGCTTGAGAAACTCAATACAGCCACTCGCCACGGCAGGCTGCGGATCCATCAGACCTCGAATCAGCTCCCGCACGCGCACCTCGACTTCATCTTCGAAAAGGTCGGCGTGGTCCCATTCGGGGCCCCAATTCGAGCACCCCTCCAGGCGGTCCTGCAGTGAGCAGTAGACCCGGATGTGGAAATGGTCGTCGTGCGGCGACGAATCTCCGGGTTGGTGCAGAACCCGACTCGCGATCTCGATAATCTCCGGGTCCGCGCCGATCTCCCGCGCGTGTTCCAGCAGCATGCGCTTGAGGGGACGATATACGAACACCCACTGCACGTCCGTTTCCGGATGAGAAAGCAGGCCTTCGATGAAGGTCCAGTTTCGCTCCACATCGAAGTACACGTCGCGGTCTCGTCGCGCGACGCCTGTCGATCTGATTTCGACCAGCCCCTCACGTGTGACCGGTCGACCGTCTTCATCCCGAAGGAAGAAGGCAACGTCGGCGTCTCTGCCGTTGTTGTGGGAGTGGCTCCACCGAATATCGCCGCCTTCCATTGAGGCCATATTCCCCACGGCGATGCGTGAACCGCTGTGGCGCTCGCGCGTGTACTCTCCGGCGTGCAGCAGCAGCTCCACAATCTCTTCGGTTCCGTAGTGGGTGTCGCGCTCGCGGTGTCCTTCAAGGACGTAGTGGTAACGACTCTCGTCCGGCAGGTGCGCCGAGCCGATGAGGTAGCCGTCCGAGGTGGTACCAACGGAAAGCGAACCCGGTACATAACGAGCCGGATCCACGATCTCGCGGTAGGGTAGATCCACCGGCGAAGGGATGCTGATATCGTCGAAACCCACGCGCGAGTGACCGCCGTATCGGGGCAGCATGCGCCGCGACATGGACTCTGAACTGATGGCCGAAGTCTGCACCTCGTCCGGCCCCGGCTCGTCCGCTACTGCCTCAGTGGCCGTCATGAGGAGCATGCCGACCGCCGCAAGAAAACAAAGTCTCTGTGCCATATTCACATCCACTGCCGCAGCTCTCGCCATTGCCATACGGCGCAACACCGTTCAACGCGGTGACTGTACGAAATCACACACACCTGGCAAATTTGCGGCGGGCTCAATAACGGCGTCCGCGCCTCAGCCTGGGAGTATCCGCGACCTTGTCCTTCAACTTACATCTTATCGCGCTCGCGCTGCCGGTCGTGCTCGCAGTCGCCGGTGCTGCAATTCTCGCCGGCGCGCTGGTCGTCGCAGGCGTCAGCAGGCTTCGTAGACCGCGACCGCTGCTTGACGAGCCGATGTCCGCCGAAGCCTCTGTGACAACCGTTGGCGGCGCGTTGCTGGCGCTTCAGCGAATTGCTCCCGGCCTTGATGTGTCGTTCTGTGTCGGCGTCGGTCCAAGCGCGGTCGCAATTCGCCTGGATGACCCGGCGCACTCCGGCGACGCTGAACTGCGCTCGAGCGTGATCCGTGGCCCCCTCGCGAGTGGGCTGGGCATGTTGGCCACGGAAGGCGGCCGGTACCCACGACATGAACGGATTCACGGTAGAGATCATCTGGAAGACGACCCCTTCGCCGGAATCGGTGTAGGCCTGGGCATCGTCGCGGCGGTCCCCGTAGAGAGCTCAGCGACCGGAGACGGCTGGAGCTTCGCGGTGTTTCGTTCCGACTCCACCGACGGCCACGCGACGGACCGCCTCGTCGACGCGGTCGGGGCCCTCGACACGGAGTACCTTCGCCAGGCGCTCCAGGCCCACGCCGCCGCCGAGCTGCTCGCCGAACTTGGCCGACAGAGCCATCGCCTGGACGCGCTCTCGAGAGCGCCTGCGATAGCGACGCCGCAGAGGGCTGCGGTGCAACAACCGCCTCCGTCACCGGCACACCACGAAGAACCGACGCAGCGCGAAGTAGCCTCGGCAGAGCCTGCGGCCGCGGAATCCGCATCGGAGGCGCCGTCAACCGGCGCCTCCGGAGAGGACGCGTGGTTACTCTGGTTGCAGCGCCGCGAGGGGATGCAATGGCCCCTCTCTGACCCGGACGCGCTCACCGAGGCCGAATGGGAGGCGCTGACCTTTCTCTCTGTCGGTGACGGTCCCGTGCTCGTCGTCGGTGAGCCCGGTGCAGGCAAGGAGTTTGTAGCGCGGGCGATACACCATTCATCGAAGCGCACGGACGCCCGCCTTGCGGTACTGGATTGCGGCGAGCTGCCCGCGTCCCTGGTAGAAATCGAACTCTTCGGCGACGGAGACCAGGTCGGACTCGCTGAGCTCGCGCGGGGCGGTGCTGTCATCATAAAGTCGGCGTCCCTCCTCTCGGCGCAGCAGCTGGACATGGTAATCCGCCGTCTGGCGACGCTGAGCGTCCGGATCTATTTTCTTGAGCGATACCGCGGCCCCGAGGGCGGAATCCCCAGCTCGGTGCCGGCCTCGATTCGAGATGCGGTCGGTAAGCGCTTTGTGCATCTGACGCCGCTGCGCGAGCGCCCGGACGACATTCTGCGCTACGCGAGCTACTTTCTGAGAGTCGCGGTCACCCGCTACGACCTCCGGATAGACGGCATCACCGACTCGGCAGCCGACCTCCTGCGGCAGCTCGACTACCCGGTGAATTTCAACGATCTGCGCGGGCTCATGGTCTCAGCGGCACTGCGCGCGGAGTCCGGCATCATCAACGTACGCGACCTCGTAGGGCCGACGCCGGAAGAGGCTGCGCGAAGAATCGCGACCCTGGACGACGAAGACGAGCGGGTACGCCTGCTTGCGGCCCTCAGAGAGACCGGCGGGAACAAGAGCGAGGCCGCCAGATTGTTGCAGATGTCCCGCGGCAGACTGCTCCGGCGTCTGCAAAAGCACGGGCTTCTCTGAGTCTGCGTTGGCCCTCAGGGTTGCAGTCCGCGCTTGAGTGTCCAGGATTCAGCTTCGCTCCGGAGCTGCGTGAGTATCAATCCGCCGGTACAAAAGGACACGGAAGCCTCGCCAACGGCGAGCGCCATCGTTCGCGATATCACCTTCATCGAGCCGGAACATCGTCAGGTGTACGCGATGGAGCGAATTCAGCGCCGACGTTCGCCGGCCGTGGCAGGCGCAGGACTGACCCTCGCGGTCGCAATCGTGATCGCCATCTTCGCCTTTACGTCGAAGTTCTCGCTGTGGAGCTTCACTGCGACGATGATGACCTTTCTCGGCTTCGGGCTGGCAGCGACGATGATGGCATGGGGGAGCCGCCTGGTCGACATCGAGGAGCGGCCTCTGTTCTGGATCAACGCGTCGCTGGGGGTGCTGAGAGTGCGCGAGAGCGAGGGGCAGGAGGAGCTGGTCGACAGCACCAACATCTATTTCGAGGATGTCGACCAGGTGCTCTTTGCGATGACGCGACATCCCCTGCTGACGCGAGGAAGATCCGCGTTGGTAGACGCATTTGCGGTCCACGTGCGTTTGTACGACGGGACCGTGGCGACGGCGGTGCCGCCCGCGCTGAGTAAGGAGTCAGCATTTCGGGCAGCGGTCATTATCTCAAATCGTGTCGGCTGCATGGTCAAGCAGGTGGGGATTGGCTGGCGGAGCGATCTCTGAGAATAAGCCGCTGCCGACCGCCGAAGGTGCCCACGGCACAGGACAATCGTCACAAGCGCGAGGTGTGTGGTATGCCGTCGCGACCGGTGTCGTTGCTTCTCGTGGAGCGGAACAGGTGATTTTCAACAAGCAGTTCGGCCCATTTCGTCTGGCAAAGAAGCTCGCCGGCGGCGGCATGGCGGAGGTCATGCTCGCCGTAAAACGCGGCCCGGGTGCCTTCGACCGCGTCGTAGCGCTCAAGTGTATGTTTGAGCACCTGGAGTCGGACCGGAACCTCGTTACGATGTTTGAGCAGGAAGGCCGCCTTGGCGGACTCTTTCAGCATCCGAATCTGGTGTCCGTGTTCGACGTCGCGCGCATTGAAGGTCGACATACCCTGGTGATGGAGTTCGTTGCCGGGCAGACCATCTCTGCGATCCGCGATCAGCTGGCATCCAGAGGCGGCAGCATCTCTGTGCCTGTGGCGATCGAGATCGCGGCGCAGACAGCCGAGGGTTTGCACCACGCGCACACCGCGAAACAGTTCGACGGAACGGACCTGAAGGTCGTTCATCGCGACGTAAGCCCCGACAACATCCTCGTCTCTTATGACGGCGTGGTGAAGGTCA
>JAUICO010000130.1 GCA_030427825.1 bacterium
AGTGATGAGCTGCTGGCGGCGGCAGAGCGCGCCGACCTTGTCGTCCAGGCAACGTCACTGCCCCTCGGGCCACGTGGCGGCGCCGAGGCCTTTCTGCTGCTCCCCGTTGCGCTCTTTGGCGAGGCTGTGGCTGCACTTGAACTCTGCTACTCGACCGAACCGACACCTTTCATGCAGGTCGCCAACGCAGTCGGTGTACCTACGCTGGATGGGGCGACGATGCTGCTGCACCAGGGCGCTGAATCGCTCTCGCTGTGGGCACAACAGCCGGCCCCTCTCGCGGTCATGCGGGATGCACTGGCGGAAGCGATCGAGCGCGACCCTCGTGCAATCCCCGTCGAGTTTCGACCGGAACGCGCCCGGGCGTGGGGTGTGACCGGCAACATGCCGGACTAAAGAACGCCCGCGATCCCGATGGCAAAGAGCACACCAAACATGCCGGTCGGTGTCTTGGCATCGACGATCCACGACCCCGTCCCGCGAATCTCAACGAACACCGGCCGCATGATGTCAGCGCGCACGGAGATGTGCCCACCGACGCCGTTGTAGTGAAGCTCATCGCCCAGGAAGCGGTTCAGTGAATTCGAAGCAACGCTGACGCTGGTATACTCAACACCAAACCCGGGCTGAAGCCGGCCCAGGGGAATCCCATAGCGACCGCCCACCTTGAGCTGATACGCCTGAAGGCCTCTCGTATAGGGCGGCGGCGGCTGGGTCGTTAAGAAGAAGTCCGAACCCACTGACAGGTAGACGCCCCACCGGTTGATGTTGATGCCCTGGATGGTGTGCAGCCCGATGCTCATCGACGAGAAATCGCCGACGGTGCCCGTGAAGAGGTGCGTGGAGATTGCCGGCTGCGCGTACACTTCGAGACGTCTGCCTTCCCTTCTTTCCTGGGCCATCGCGTCGCTACCGACTCCGATGAACGCGACAGCTACCGCGGCAGCGACACCTGCGGCGATGTAGCGACGCCCCCGACGGCGTCGCAACACCCGCCACAGGAGCAACACAGTCAACACGAAGAGCGTCACCGGCGCGCCGGCGTTGGGCGAACCGGCGGCCCGGCAACCGGTGGTCGTGGTCCGCAGGCAATACCCCGCACTGTCACAGCTCTGCGCAGCCGTGCACTCGTCGTCGTCGCGGCAATCCAACGGCTCGATAACGAAGAACGACTGTATCGAACCTGAGCAGTCTGTCCCACCGTCGTCTTCGCTGCAGCTGAGTTCGATCACTGCCCGGTCACCGACTCCGAGCTCCGTCGCCGTCAATCGCCCCTGAACGAACCCGCCGGAGCTCAGGCGTACGGCTTCTTCGATAACAGGCCCCTCGGTGCCGGCGCAGCTGGACGAAACCGCTCGCTGGGCTTCACATGCTTCCTCGACGACGAATCGCCACTGTGCGTTGTTTGGATTGAATACCCGCAGCACGTAGGTGTCCGCGTTCAGGTCGTAGCGCCACACGGTGCCGGCGCCGTTGCAGTCGTTTTCAAGAAGCTCCCGGTCCTCGCGACGAAAGTCTGCACCGACCTCATCGGTTACCGCGATGGTGACATCCGGATCCGATGTGTCCAGATAGAAGAGCCACGTAGAGCTGGTCAGCGTTACGGTGAACAGCCCGTCTTCATCGGTGCCCAGGTCTGAGGCGTCGATAAACCAGGCGCCGCTATCGCTCACACCTGACAGTTCGCTGACGTCGTCGGGGATGCCTGCAGCGTCGTGCGGCCAGGGCGTCGCAGCGATCGTGCGGCCGGTGGTTTGCAGCAGCCGCGCACAGCCGTCGTCGTACGCGTCACCCGAAGTCTGGACGCGAGCGCGAATCAGGAAGTCTGCGGCGCTCGTGCCGGTGTTTCGCAGACCGTAGTCAATCCCGATACGACCGACCAGCGGCTGCTCCCAGGCAGCGACGGACTCGCCGCCAGCCTCAAGAACCTGCTCGAAAGGGCCCGCAAGGTCACGGCGATCGCACTGGGCGGCGAGGCAGATCATGGCAGCAAGGACGGCGAAAGCAGCCGAAGCTCTGTGACACAGTGCGCGTTTCCGTCGCCGGCTCACGACGCCCTCAGCGCGGCGAACACACCGGGTAGGGCGTCAGCGATCTCGCCGGCGAGCATCGACTCCGGGGCGCTCGACGGGACCGCGCGGCGACCCGCGTCTACGTGAAGCCACGCGCCGGTCGCGGCGGCGTCGAGCGGACTCAACGCAGCGGCCAGCGCCGCGATCATACCGGCGAGAACGTCGCCGGAGCCCGCAGTTGCGAGGGCGGGAACGCCTCCTCGAACGGAGCGCACTGCCGAGTCCGGCGAAACGATCACCGCCCCTGCGAACTTGCCGAGCACTACCGCCGAGTACTTCTCAGCGCAGGCACGCACCGAAGCGAGCGGGTCGGCGCTTACATCTGCTGTGGCAACCTGGAGCAGGGCGGCCAGCTCTCCCGGGTGGGGCGTCAGAATCAGCGGCCCTGTCGAAGAGCGAATCAACGTGTCGTCTTCGACCAGCAGGTGCAATGCGTCGGCATCGAGGACGGCCGTGCGCCCCTGCTGTTCTTCGAGAAGTACTCGCAACCAACGACTCGCGTCGGCGCCCCTGCCCAGCCCGCATCCTGCGACGAACGAAGTAAAGGCGCCGCTGCCAATGGCCGCTCGTAGTGTGGCCGCGTCAACAAACATCGATTCCGGGACCGCGCTCACGACGACGTCTCGAACCGCCATGTCGGAGGCGATCGTGACCAGGCCGGCACCGCAGCGTGACGCACCGCGAGCCGCCAGGATGGCGGCTCCCGGCATGGTCTCGCTGCCACAGAGTTCGAGCACATGCCCGAAGCGGTTCTTGTAGCCGGCGCGCGAGCGCCCGATGAGGCTCTCCTTCACATCGGCGCGGCTCCACATCTGCGCCCGCCCCTGTGCCGGAATACCGATGTCAGCGACGTACACATCGCCGCTCACATCCAGGCCACCCGGCAGCACGTGCGCCCACTTCGGCGCGGCGAAAGTCACCGTCTCGCTGGCCGCCACACACCACGCGGCACCTGCCCCCGTGTCAGTAGAGAGCCCGGAACACACGTCGACCGCGAGAACGAAAGCGATGTCATCGCGATGTTTGCGCAGCGCGTCCAGTGCGATCGCTACCCGACCGCGAGGCGCTGAAGTCGCGCCTATCCCAAGCAGGGAGTCGACGGCAACGTCGCAGTCTCCGAGAAGCCTGTCCGCCTCTTCGACGCCGAAAACACAAATGTTTGCTTCCAGGAGATCGAGATTGGTTCGCGGGTCCGATGTCAGCCGCTCCCTGTCTGCGGCCAGGACGACAGCGACCTGCCATCCACATCCATCGAGGAGCCGCGCGAGAGCAAGACCGTCGCCGCCGTTGTTTCCGGGGCCGGCGAGAACCACGCACCGCGCACCCTGCGGGAACCGTGCAAACAGCCGTTCCGCGCAGGCCATGGCCGCCCGCTCCATCAGCACTGCACCAACAAGGCCGCGTTCGATCGTCGCCCGGTCGAGCTCGCGCATCTCGTCGGCGCTGAGCACCGGACCGCGCCACGCTTCGTTGAGGCGGCGCACAAACACTACTCAGCTCGCCTCGCCGACGCGCATCGCCGCGATCATTTCCCGCACAGCCCGATCAAAGCCTACGAGGACCGCGCGCCCCACGATGCTGTGCCCGATATTCAGCTCTTCGATCTCACCAATCCGAGCGATCTCGCCAACGTTGCGATAATCCAGGCCATGTCCGGCAGCGATCTGAAGGCCGCTCGCGCGGCCGTTCGCTGCGGCCACGCGGATTCTCGCGAGTTCTCTTCGTTGAAGTTTGCTCGAAGTGGCCAGCGCGTAGTCGCCCGTGTGCAGCTCAATCATATCTGCACCGGTAGCCTGCGCCGCGCGCACCTGCTGGGTGTCGGCGTCGATAAAGAGGCTCGTCGGAATGCCGGCCGCCTTGAGCTCGCGGACCACACGCTCGATGCGCTCATCCGAGGCAGTGCAGTCGAGCCCACCTTCAGTCGTGCGCTCTTCGCGTCGCTCAGGAACCAGGGTGACGAGGTCAGGCTGCACCTGCAGCGCGATCGCGAGCATCTCGTCGGTTACTGCCATCTCCAGGTTCAAGCGCGTCGAGACGACCTCACGCAGGACTCGCACGTCGCGGTCCTGAATGTGTCGGCGGTCTTCGCGCAGGTGAACGGTGATCATGTCAGCGCCGGCCAGCTCTGCAGCGACGGCGGCGGCGACCGGGTCAGGCGTCTTCGTTCCCCTCGCCTGTCGCAGGGTGGCTACGTGATCGACGTTTACGCCAAGTCGTGTCGTTCCGCTCATTTCTCGGTAAACCCTACGTCCACGCCAAAGGCGTCCATGATGCTCTCGCAGAGGCGCTCGGTCATCGGCGCGTCTTCGCCCTCGACCATCACGCGCACCTTCGCCTCGGTACCAGAATATCGCACAACAACGCGCCCGTCTTCACCGAGCTCTTTGCGTGCATCACGGATTCTCGCAGTAACCGTACTCAGAGAGTCGATGGGCGGGCGCGACAGAACGTATCGACTCTCCAGGACCTGCGGAACTCGCTGCATTCCCGAGGCCAGCTCACTGAGGGGCCGCTGACGCGACAGCATCAGGTTCAGGGACTGCAGCGCACCGACCAGCCCGTCACCGGTCGTCGCGTGGTCGAGAAACACGAGGTGTCCCGACTGCTCGCCGCCGAAGTTGAAGCCGCCGGCACGCATTCGTTCGACAACGTAGCGGTCGCCTACAGCGGTGCGCTCAAGGGTGATGCCCTCGCGCTGCAACATGCGGCCAAGGCCCATGTTGCTCATGACGGTCGCCACCACCGTGTCGTGAGCGAGGCTGTTCGTGTCCTTCATCTCCAGGGCGCACATGCCGAGCAGGGCGTCGCCGTCGACGATGTCGCCCTTTTCGTCACAGAGAATCACACGGTCTGCATCCCCGTCCAGCGCGATTCCGATGTCAGCGCCAACCTCCTTCACCTTTGCGGCGAGCAGGTCTGTATGCAGGCTGCCGCAGCCGTCATTGATATTCACGCCGTTGGGCGACACGCCGATGGTGGTCAGATCGGCGCCGAGCTCGCGCAGGAGCGTGGGCGCGACGTTGTACGCAGCGCCATTGGCGCAGTCGACCACGATCTTCAGCCCCTCCAGGTCGTACTCCGCGCGAAGCAGGGTCTTGAGGTGGGTGATGTAACGCCCGGCGGCGTCTTCGATGCGTCGCGCGCGGCCGATATCCGCACCGACCGCGAGGGGAAGGGATGCGGGATCACGCTCCATCACCTCTTCGAGCCGCATCTCCACAGCGTCCGGCAGCTTGAAACCGTCGCGTCCGAACACCTTCAGGCCGTTATCCTGAAAGGCGTTGTGCGAGGCGCTCAGAACAATCCCGGCGTCTGCGCGCATGCTCTGCGTAAGAAACGCAATCCCAGGAGTCGGCAGGGGCCCGAGCATGGTCACGTCGGCGCCGGTGCTGGTGATGCCGGCGATCAGCGCCGCCTCCAACATGTAGCCGCTGAGCCGGGTATCCTTTCCGACGAGGACGCGCGCCCTGTGCGTGTCGCGACTGAAGACCAGCGCCACCGCGCGGCCGAGCTGCATTGCAGTCTCCACCGACATCGGCATGCGGTTGGCTTCTCCTCGAATTCCGTCTGTTCCGAAGTACTTGCGTGTGCCCATGCAAACCCCTGATTGGTGCGCGTTAGCGGCCGCAGGGCGACTTCGAATTCACTCCGGCTGCGGCGTCTCTGGTTCGGGCTGCTCTGGTAGCCTGTCCGGGGCCTGCCCTTCAATGGTTAGAAGCACAACGCGGGGAATCTGCGACACGATCTGCACACCTGCCGGTACGTTCTGGACCTGTGGTTCGACCTGATACGTGCCCGGCAGGATGAAATTCAGCTGCTGGGGATCAACCGCCGCTACAACACTCTCCGTCGCGATCTGCTCAATGACCTGCTGCGGCCCGCGCAGGGTGAGAGCCATGGTGTCGTGGTCGAGATAGCGCTGCTCCGACACGGCGCCAAGCAACTGAATCGGCACCGCTTCAATCACGATCGTCTCAACCTGTGCCTCCGTCTGCACGACCACACGCACCTCAACGTCGGTGTCGTAGGTGATAAAGGAGCCGCGTGTCTGTAGCGACGCCGGTCGATCGAGAGTGCCGCGGACTTCGGAGAGGTCGATGTTCTCGGTGAATACGACGTTGTTTGTGAGCTCGTTCTCGGGGCCGGTGACCTCGATCTCAGTGGGCCGCACATCCATCCTGACGACGTGGTAGCCGGCAGGTGGGCGATTGCGGGTGTTGATTCGAATCGGGACGCGACGGGTCACCAGGGGTTCCATGCGGATCGGAATCGTCTGCGGGCTGATGCTCCGGACGCGAAGTCCCGAGGGCAGCGAGTCAAAGTCCAGCTCTGAGATCCGATACGACTCCATACCCGGCTGCACCTGGCTGAGCCGCAATACCTGCAGATCCCGCGCGTCGAGAGACGCAAACTTCTGCGTCCGCCCGACCAGCGTGAGCTCCACGTCCGGCAGCTCATTGGTCACAACGTATCCCTCGGCGACCTCACCGGGCTGCACAGAGAGCGTATAGGTTCGCGTGGTCTCCTTCTCGGCGGTGACCAGCAGGAAGATCGTCAGGGTGAGCACAAAGCTGATGATCTTCAGCTGCAGAGTGTTTGCGCTTCGTTCGCTCATCTACTCCCCCGTTCCGTCGCTCGCAGAGGACTGCGGGCTGTCGGGGCGTGCTTTGCGCGTGCGCTGCGCGTCGCGACCCTTGTGGGCGGTGCCTTCGCGGCGCCGTGCGTTTGCACCCAGGGAGCGCTGCAGAAGCTCTCGCAGCTCGTTGGAATCGAGGCGGCGCGTGAGCTTTCCGTCGATGGCGACAGATACGATGCCGGTCTCCTCCGACACGACGAGAACGACGGCCGAGGTGTCTTCCGAGAGACCGATCGCCGCGCGATGCCGGGTCCCCAACGACTTGTCGACCCGCGGGTTGCTCGTAAGCGGAACAAAGCAGCCTGCCGCGACGATGCGCCCATCACGCACAACGACCGCCCCGTCGTGCAGGGGATTACGGTTCGCGGGATTGAAGATCGCGTAGAGCATCTCCCGCGTCAGGCGGGCATCTACGGGAATGGCGTCGTCCGCATAGAGTGAGAGGTCGGCGTCGCGCTCAATCGCGATCAACGCGCCGATCCGTTCTTCAGCAAGGTTGGCAGCCGCCCGCACCAGCTCCTCGACGTAGACCGCGTCCTGCTGTGAAGCGAGGCCTCCGAAAAGCCTGCTGGTACCGAACTTGGAGAGGCCACGACGGATATCGACCTGAAAGAGGATTACAATGATGATGATGATCGATCCGATGAACTTGTTAAGCGCCCAGTTGACCGTCGAGAGCCCGAGATACTGATCTTTCGACAGGAAGTAGAAGATGATGACCAGCACCAGCCCGATCAGCATCTGGATCGCGCGGGTTCCGCGAATCAGCACCAACACCTGATAGATCAGCAGGTAGACGACCAGAAAGTCGATGACTGCGCTGAGCACGCCCCACGGAGAGCTGATCTGAAAGAAGTCGAATAGAAGCTGCATCCCGGCGCCCGATCTCCCGGCATCACGGTGGTCTCTGTCACAACGTGGCCGCCTGCCACCCTGTTCCACGCTCACCGTTGTCACTGCCATTGCGCGCGCGCGATCCGCGCGCGCTGTCAGCCTAACACTCCCTTCGTCGAGCGCCAGAATTCGGCTGCTTCCCCGTGCCGGGCGCCTCAGGAGCTCCGGAGAGCCACAAAGCTGCGAACGCACGCAATGGCGGGTCCGACTTCATGCACTCGGAGAATCTCGGCGCCTCGTTCCAGCCCCGCCATGTGCACGGCCGTGTTCGCGTGCGAGATGGCCGCGGGGGCGTCTCCCGCGACGCCACGGATCATCCGTTTTCGAGAGACCCCGATCAGGACCGGGAACCCGGGCGCCGCGACCCTGTCCAGGCAGCGAAGCAGTTCGAAGTTCTCACCGAGCTTCTTTCCGAAACCAAAGCCCGGGTCCACGGCGATTCGGGACCGGGCGACACCGGCCGCCAGCGCCCGCTCCGTGCTCCTTCGAAGATCCGCGCAGACCGTGGCCACCACATCGTCGCCGCTGCCGAGGGCGTCCATCACATCCGGTCGACCCGGGGTGTGCATCAGCACGCAACCCGCGTTCAGACCGGCGCACACCTCGCTCATTCGCGGGTCAAACCCGAAGCCGCTGACGTCATTGATGATGTCCGCGCCTGCCCCGATCGCCGCCTCTGCGACAGAGGCCTTCGAGGTGTCGATCGAGATCGCCACATCAGAGCGCGCACGTATGGCCGCGATGACGGGAATGACGCGTCGGGCTTCCTCCTGCGCTCCAACCGCAGCCGCACCGGGCCGCGTCGACTCCCCACCGACGTCGATGACTGTCGCGCCGTCTGCGATCATCTGCAGCGCGACGTCAGCGGCGTGATTTGCGTCGACGTAGCGCCCGCCGTCCGAAAAGGAGTCGGGGGTCGCGTTGATGATACCCATTACCGCGGGGGGCCATAGCTCGAGGGCTCCCCGCGCGTAGCGGAGCCGGCGTTGTCCGCCGCTCACGCTCAGTTTTCGCCGCCGCTCGTGGCGCCGGCCGGCTTGAGCTTCTTGAAGGCAGGGCGCTCTGCGCGCGCGTCTGCGGTCACGAAGTCATTCTGCGGACCGCGATTCGTCTGCGCCTGCGCGTGGGCCAGTTCACGAGCCCGGCGCACCTCGTCGGAGCGCCCGTCCAGGATCATGGCGAGCTCGCTGCCCTCAAGCGTCTCAAACTCCAGAAGCATCGTCGAGGCCTCACGGAGCAGGTCCACATTGTCTCGAAGCGTGCTCATCGCGCGGTCGTATTGCGCCTGAACGATACTCCGAATCTCGTCATCGATTTCGATGGCGGTCTTTTCGGAATACCCGGATTCCTGACGCCCGTAATCCCGACCGAGGAACACCTCGCCATCACCGCCGCCATAGGCCAGCGGGCCGAGCTTCTCGCTCATGCCCCACTCGCAGACCATCTTTCGCGCAAGCTGGGTGGCCTGCTTCAGGTCCTGGCCTGCGCCCGAGGTAATCTGGCCGAAGATCAGCTCCTCGGCGGCTCGACCGCCCATCGCGATCGCAATCTTGTTTGTCGCCCACTCTTTGGTCGCGTTCAGACGATCCTCTGAGGGGAGCTGCATCATCACGCCCAGCGCCCGCCCGCGGGGAATGATCGTCACCTTGTGGACGGGGTCCACGTCGCGCCCCTGCGGAATCAGCGCGGCGACCAGAGCGTGGCCGGCCTCGTGGTGCGCCGTCACTTCCTTGTCGTGGTCGCTGATGATCGCCGATTTTCGCTCGGCGCCCATGATGACCTTGTCCTTGGCAATCTCGAAGTCTTCCTGCTCGAGCTTGTCCTTGCCACTGCGCGCCGCGATCAGCGCGGCTTCGTTGACGAGGTTCTCAAGGTCGGCGCCGCTGAAACCGGGCGTTCCTTTGGCGATTACTTCCAGAGTGACATTGGGCGAGAGCGGCGTCTTGCGCGTATGCACACCCAGAATCTTCTCGCGACCCGCTACGTCCGGCCGGGGCACCACAACGCGGCGGTCAAAGCGACCGGGGCGCAGCAGCGCAGGGTCCAGCACGTCGGGACGGTTCGTTGCGGCGATCAGGATGACGCCCTCGTTGGACTCAAATCCGTCCATCTCGACCAGGAGCTGGTTCAACGTCTGCTCGCGCTCGTCGTGACCGCCGCCCATGCCGGCGCCTCGATGACGGCCGACGGCGTCGATCTCGTCGATGAAGATGATGCACGGCGCCTGTTTCTTGCCCTGCTCAAAGAGGTCGCGCACGCGACTTGCGCCGACGCCGACGAACATCTCCACAAAGTCCGAACCGCTGATCGAGAAGAAGGGGACTCCCGCTTCACCCGCAACTCCGCGCGCGAGCAGGGTCTTGCCGGTGCCCGGAGGACCCATGAGCAGAACGCCTTTCGGAATGCGCCCGCCAAGTCGGGTGAACTTCTTCGGGTCCTTCAGAAACTCAATAATCTCTTCGAGCTCGGCCTTGGCTTCTTCGACGCCCGCGACGTCCGCGAAGGTCACCTTGTTCTGACTCTCGTTCAGCAGACGCGCCTTCGACTTGCCGAAGCTCATCGCCTTGCCGCCACCGGACTGCAGCTGTCGCATGAAGAAGAAGAAGATCAGTACAACGAGCAGCAGGGGCAGACCCAGGCTGAGAATCGGCTGCCAGATGCTGGGTTCGTCGCGCTCAAAGGTGAACTCGATGCCGCGTGCCTGCATGACATCCTGAAGATCGTCCGACACACGTCCCACAGTTTCGAAGGCCCGCTGTCCCTCTTCAGAGTACTCCGTCGCGCCTTCTTCGGTCAGCTGGCCTTCGATGCGACCATCGCCGTGAATCGTGACCTTCTCGATCGCGCCGGCTTCTACGGCCTGTCTGAAGTCCGAGAAGAGGATGTCTCTGCCGCCGCGCGAATCCGCTGTAATGATCTGCACAACCACCACGACGATGGCGATGAGAACGAGCCAGAGCAGAATCGACTTGTGTGACTGTTTCACTGGAGTCCCGGGTGGGGTTGCGCCGCTGCTGAGCATTCCGTCCCGATCGCGGGTCGGCTGCGGTGCAGAGAGCCAGTCGGCAACTTAACCCCTTGCCACTCGATCGCAAGCTTTCGTTCTACGCGCTCGGACCCGACGCGCAGCCCCGGTCTCTGCGCTGCGCAACCCGGGTTCCCTACAGCTCGTCAGCGTGATCCAGAGCGCGAGGGTCCGGTGCCGCGCGCAGGCAGGTCTGCGCCCGGTCCACGGTGACGTGCAGCCGATGCCCATGTGC
>JAUICO010000004.1 GCA_030427825.1 bacterium
CCGCGATACCGATCGCCGCGAGATAGCAGAAGTACACTGCCCGCAGCACATGTGCCGCTCTTTGGTCCGCAGATTCCACGCGGCCCCCCTGGTCGCTACCGTGTGCCCGCGCAACCACGACGCCCGGTCCCGGTCCGCGTACATTCGAGGCGCCCGGTGGCGCATCGGACAGGGAGCCGGGGGTTGACGGCACCCGCCGGCGTGACAAAGGCGCTCGACGATGACGGATTTCTACGAACTGACGCGACGCGACTCCATCACCGGCGAGGTCGTCCCTGTGCCGGCGACGGAACGTGTCGCTGCGCTCATTGAGCACCCGCAGACACGCGAACTGGTTCGGTCGATGGATCCGCAGGCCTTCTTCGGACTGGTCAAAGAAGCGGGCATCAACGAGACGTCGGACCTCGTGCTCATGGCGACGCCGGAGCAGCAGCAGGCGATCATCGACTTCGACGCGTGGCGCCGCGACGAGCTGCAGCTGGGCTCTGTCACGGAGTGGCTGCGCGTCCTTGTCCAGCTCGACGACGACGGATTCGAGTCCCTGGTGCGCACCCTCGACCCCCAGCTGATCGCGACCTGGCTGCGTGAGCAGGCAGCGATCCTACAATGGGAAGAAGACGAAGGCGTGATCGACGCCATCGAAGGGAGCTTCATCTCGTCGCCCGATGGGGTCTATGCGATCATCATTCCGGACGACGATCAGGATCTCGCGCCTCTGATCCGCCACGTGCTCGAGCGCCTCTATGCTATCGACCTCGCGGCGGCGAGCCACATGCTTGAGACCGTGCGATGGGAACTGACCAGCAGCATGGTCGAGCACCTCTATCGGACCCGCAACGCGCGCCTCGGAGATCTCGGCTTCGCGAGCTTCGAGGAGTCACTCGAAGTCTATGCGTGGCAGGAGCCGGCCGCGTGGGCGAAGGCGACGCGCGAGAAGATCGAGGCCGGCGCCGACACCGTCGATGTCGGTGGGCTCAGCCCCATCGACCTTCAGCTACAGGTTCTTGAGGCCGAGCGATTCTCGACGCAGCCGGGCATGTTTACGCGCGCCCTGGCGCACCTTCCGGCCCTCGAAGAACCCGAGACCCTGGGCCCTCGCGTCGACTCGATCATGTCCCAGTTCCGGGCAGTTACGAACCGTGCGCAGGCTGCCAACCTCAGCAACGCCGGTGACACGTGGGCAGCACGTACCGCTGCCGAGAGCGCGTCGAAGTACATCGGGATTGCGCTTGAGATGCTCGGCGACGAGCGCGTTGCCGCGGAAGCGCTGCGCACTGTCCCGCTGAGCACGCTCCACCGCGTCGGATTCAGCGCGACGGCCCAGCTCGCTGCGCAGGCGACAGCCCTGACAAAGCGAGGCAACATCACACTGACCGATGAGCCGCGATCGATGCTGAGTGCCGGTGACGCTGATCTCTTCGCCGGCCTGGCGGCGGCGCGACCGGTGCGCAGCGCCGACAGTGGAATGCCCTTCAGCAGCTTCGCAGACATTCAGAGCGCCGCGAACCGTCTGGGGATCGTCGCGTTCACTGAGCTCCTTCTCTTTCACGGGCTCGGCGTCGATCGAAGCGCGTTGGTCGAGCTGGCGTACGACCGTCAGCGCTGCCTGAACCTGCCGGAGTCCATCACCCTGCGCACGGTGACGACCACCCTGCTCTTCGCACATATCGATGGCGAACGGGCGAGCGAGATCGACACCCTCGCGCCGGTATCGCGAGGCCGCTTCGCCTCCGTCCTCGAACAGGCACACGCGGACGGAGATCCACACCATTTTTTCGACAATCAGCTGCGCGAGATGATCGCCGGCTCACGGGCCACGGACAGCGGCCTGGACGCGTTGGCGCGCTCATTTGTATCCGAGACCGCGCTTTGGCTCGCGGACGAGCTCGGGCAGACTCGCGTGCCACCGGACGTCAACGTTGCCACGGAGCTGGCATTGATTTCGCCCGACTACGCACAGGGATAACGCGTCACGTCGGCCAATTGCGCAGGCAGCTCGCGGCGCACGCCGGACAATACGGAGCATTCGGATGATGAAACGATTTCAGATTGCGCTCACGCTCACAGCCACCGCGCTGGCTGCGCTGCTGCTGGCGGTCGCCTGCGAAGCCCCTCCGGCTGACGAAGCTGCTGTGGAGGCGTCAACGAACGGCTCTGCCGAGTCCGCCGCCGAGGGAGGCACCGCCGACGAAGCGGACGATCATGCGACAGACAGCGCCGCAGCGGCGGACAGCCGGCCAACGTCGGCGCCCGCCTCACAACCCGCCGACGACGAGCGCGCGGCTCGCGGCTACGGCAGCACGCCGGCGAACATCGCGGCCGGTGCGACGCGCCACTACGGCGCAGACTTCACGATCGCCACGCCGCCGCTATCGTTGCATGAAGCGATCGAGACCTGCGGCGACAACGGCAGCACCTGTAAGCTTACGGGGACGATCGCGAGCTCGTGCCAGACGCGCGGCTGCTGGTTCGTACTCAACGCGCCTGACGTCGATCGCGTCGTTCGCATCCGCATGCAGGACTACGGATTCTTCGTGCCACGAAACTCCGCCGGCGCGACGGCGATCGTCGAGGGGACGATTGAAGCGATGACCCTGCCGATTGAGATGGCACGCCACTACGCAGAAGACGCGGTTCGCGATGGCGAAGAGCCGCGCGAGGTCACCGGACCTGAGGAGGCGTGGCAGATTACGATCACCGGCGCCCTGCTGACGATGCCTTCAGACGGCTGAGCGGCGGCGCTCGAAGAAGCCTCGCAACTCGTCCCAGTCGGTGAGTCGGCCGAAACAGCGGCCGGGACCGGCGCAGAGAATCAGCTTCACCTGATCACCGTCCCGCTTCTTGTCGCGGAACATCGGTTCAAGCCACTCGTCGACGGACATCGGCGGCGGTTCCACCGGCAGGCCGAGGGCGGCGTTTGTCGCGCGGACCATATCCACCACCGAGCTGTCGGCCTCGCCGACCTCAACCGAGAATTCGGCGGCGAGGACCATGCCGGCGGCGACAGCTTCGCCGTGGGTCCAGACGCCGTACCCGCCTGCGTGTTCGATCGCGTGACCGAATGTGTGGCCGAGGTTGAGTAGGCTTCGCAGACCGCGCTCGAGGACATCTTCGCTTACGATGCGGGCCTTCAAGCCGGCGCCGATACGAGCCGCCGCCTCAAGAGCGATGGGGTCCTTTTTCAGCGCGTCGGCAGCGACAGACTGCAGCGTTTCGACGGCGTCGTCACCGTCGATGAGAGCCGACTTCACCACCTCTGCCATACCCGAGATGAGCTCGCGTTCGCTGAGGGTCTGTAGTGTCGAGACCCAGCAGATTACGGCCTCGGGCTGGTAGAAGGCGCCCGCCAGATTCTTGCCGGCCGGCAGATTTACGCCCGTCTTGCCCCCGATCGCGGCGTCGGACATCGCGAGCATCGTCGTCGGAACCTGCACGAAACGAATGCCACGCATGACGGTCGCGGCGACGAAACCGGCGAGATCGCCGGTGACGCCACCGCCGAGAGCTACGATGCAGTCGCCGCGGTCGATATCGTCCTCGAATATCTGCGCCCAGAGACTGCTCACGGTCTCAATGCGCTTCGACGCTTCGCCTGCCGAAAAAGTGAGGCCACGTGCGCTTCGCTCCATCCCCTGCAGCGCCGCCACGAGGTCTGCCT
Organism: bacterium; assembly: GCA_030427825.1. Lineage (GTDB taxonomy): Bacteria > Myxococcota_A > Bradymonadia > REDH01 > REDH01 > JAUICO01. The sequence continues at coordinate 3,659 of JAUICO010000004.1, forward strand.
GGTACAAGGCAGCGACGGTCGCGTCTGAGATGACGACGATGCGCCCATCGGGCACCGATTCGACGATCGCAGCCGCGACATCCTTCGCGTCGCCGTGGGTAAACGAGACAGGATAACGCACGGTCCCTGTGTCAACGAAGTAGTTTTTCTCGGTACCGGTCGACGATGTCACGCGCGATCTCTTCGGGGGTTCGGTCCGCCGTCGGGACCATCAATTCGGCTCGCCGATATACCGGATCGCGCTCTTCGAGCAACGCCGTAAGGCGCGCCATCGGATCGGCCACGTCGAGTAGAGGCCTGCGCGGGCCCGGTGCCGCCTCAATGCGCGACAGCGATTGTGCCGCGTCGGCATGCAGGTACACCGAGAGAACCGTCGGCGCGGCGCAGAGCGCGCGCACAGAGTCCGTCATGAAGGCGCCGCCGCCGAGCGCGAGGACGATCGATGATTCGCCGGTGAGAAGGGTGTCGGCTTCGGCGGCTTCGATGACGCGGAACGCTGCTTCGCCGTCTTCGTCGAAGATCTGGCCCGGGGATCGACCGGTCTGCGCGTGGATGTGGGCGTCGAGATCAACAAAAGGCAGACGGATCCGTTCGGCGATCTGCCGGCCAACCGTCGATTTTCCGGCACCCATCGGGCCCGCCAGCACCACGCTCAGTGAGGGCCGTGCGTCGTCTTTCGCGTGGTTGGACGAGGTCCCATCACAATTCGTGCTCGTCCTCTTCAAGATCTCTGCCCTCTACCCGGTTCCCCTACTCTGGGGCCTCGTCGTCGACCACGCTCGGGTCTGCCGGGTCGTTCGCTCCGGTTTCCCTGTCACCGGCCTCACGTTCCGCGGCGGCTTCGGCGGCGGCGGCGGCGGCGGCGTCTGCAGCCGCCTGTTGTTCAGCGGCGTAGACGGCGAGCTGCTGCCGGTATTCAGAGCAGGGTTCCGGAATCGCCCGCTGGCTGTCGCCGGCGAAGTATCCGTTTACGACCCAGCTCACGTCAAACTCCGGAGGGCCGGGAGGCGGGATCGTCTGTCCGTCCTCGCGCATGCGTCGTTCTCTGCGACGTCGGCGGCGTTCATCCGCCGCGGACTCGACCACCTCGGCGACGGGTTGCCACTGCATATCCGATACGGTCACGACCCGGGGAAGAATACCGATCAGTCCGATGAGAACACGAAGTTCCCTCTCTGTCGCACGAAAACTCATGGCCACGGGAACCACGCTGAAGTCAGAGCCGTGCAGTGTCTCGAGCACCTGGGACTCACCGGGCGTGACTCCGGCGCGCAGGGCCAGGTCGTTCAGGCTGTCGTGCAGTTCTTCGGCACCGGCCTCTGCGGGCAGCTCCCGCTGTCGGTCCATTCTTCGACGGCAGAGATCGAGAAGCGCGCGATCGGTGCTCGCGATGCGCCCTCTGGGATCCCGCTGGCTCGCACGTTCTGCACGGATCGCGGCCAGCTCTGCTTCGCCGTCGGCAATTCGCCCCTCAAGGGGTTGGTAGAGCAGAGAATACCAGCCGGCGATCGCCAGGCCGGCGAGCAGCAGCGCGCCGAAGAGGATGGCTCCCCAGCGGCGGTAGGGTTCGGGGCGGTCAAACTCGTCGTCGTATCTCACGGCGATACCCCCGGCGAAACCAGCCTTGCGGACGCTCTGAACCCGAAACGTGTGTCGCGCCCGCGAGAGCCTTCGATGGCGGTGAAGTTCTCGACTCGCAGGTCGCGAAGGTGCGGCGAGCTCGCCAGTCGAGTCTGGTACTCGACGATGTCGTCGGCTGACGACGCGCTTCCGGTAATGATGAGGCGCCCATCGAGCTCGCGAGCGCCGGCGAGCTGTAGCGCTGACGGGTCCCAGCTCAGGTCCCAGCCCCGCCTGGTGAGTCGGTTCGCGTCACGGCGTGCCAGAGCGCGGTCCGTCATCGCGTGCAGATCGTTCACCATCGCGCCGAGGTCGGCGCGGCGGCTTGCGAGCCCGTCGAAGCGAGCCTGAGTCTCCATCGCCAGGTCCCGCTTCGCCTGCAGAGATTCAAGGCGGGTTTGATCAGCGACCAGCTCTCGAAGCGAGCCCCGCTCCTCCTCAACCAGCCGCCATACCTCGCGGTACTCGCTGTGGCGCTCTTCGTGCATGAACGCGATCCCGCCGAGAACGACGATCGCAATCAATGTGGCGAGGATCCACGGCACGCCGGAGGGCTCCGGCATCTGCACCGCAGGTTCGGGTTTGATCAGATTGACGCGGATCAATGGACGTCCTCCGCGCGCAGGGCAAGACCCACCGCGATCGCGGCCGATGCGGAAACGGAGTCGAGATAGTCGCCGGTAAATTCGCGGGCGTCGATGTGGATTCGCGCGAAGGGGTCGAAGCGCTCAACATCGCAGTCGGCGACCTCAGAGAGTGCTGTCCGCAACGCGGAGAGATCGCTCGAACGGCCGGCCATGTAAATGCGATCGACAGCGTCGATCGAATGCGCCTGCAGCATCTCTTCCAGAGCGCCCGCGATGCGGCTCGCGACCTGGCGACACGCCAGGTCCATGACGTCCTGCACATCGCGTGGAACGACGCCGTCGCCGCTGCTGCCATAGGTTCCGCCGACCTTGTAGGATTCGGCTTCAACCTGCGACAGGCCCAGCTCTGTGCGAATCGCGTGGGTCACATACGCGCCACCGGTGGGCGCCCGCGAGGTACCGTAGAGCTGGTCACCGCTGACCAGAATCAGGCGCGACTCTTCGCCGCCTACATCCACCAGGGCGATGACCTCGTCGGCTCGCAGGCCGTAGGCGGCCTCCAGAGAGTTGTGCAGGCAGCACGCATCGATATCGAGCACCGAGAGCTGCAGGCCGGCAGCAGCGCCGATATCGACCATCCGCGCGACCTTATCGGGATGCGCGCCGGCGACGATCACGTCGTCTGCGCCCGCCGCCCGCCCTTCGTCGATATCGACGATATAGTCTTCGAATTCACCCGCCAGCGCGAGGGCAGCACGGGTTCGGATCGAGTGGGAATCCTGGGCAGAGAGGCCGTTGCCCGGCACCCGCGCGACAAAAACGCCGTCGCCGCTCAGGGCCATGGCGCATTGCTTTGTGACGATGCCGTTGCGGTCAACCAGCTCGCGCACCGCTTCGACCAACGCGTCCCGGGCGGCGACGCTGTTGTCCGAGACGGCGTTGACGGGCAGCTCGATGGTATCGAAGACGTCGAGTGCCAGCGTACCGTCCGGCTCTCGCTTCAGCACACACGCCTTCACGCTCGTCGTCCCGACATCAATGCCAAGCAACTGGTTATCTGACCCCATCTGCACCGCCCGAACACAGGTACCGCACAGCCCCCACGATATTGCCGGCCCGGTGAGTGTCAACGTTCACCGCGTCCGCCGAGGTCCATGATTCCCCTGGACACCCCTCTGCCTGGCAAGTAAACCGCCCTCCTTCGCGTCAACTGCCTGTTCAGGCGTACAAAAACTCAGTCAAATCATGGCCGACCGACCGCGCTGCATTCTCGCCTTCTCAGGTGGACTCGACACCAGCCTCTGTGTGAGCTGGCTACGAGATGAATTCGGATACGACGTCATCACGGCGACCGTCGACACCGGTGGTTTCGACGCCGCCGAGGTGGCCGCGATCGAAGCGCGCGCGATGGAGACCGGTGCGTTGAAGCACCTCTGCATCGACGCCACCGAAGAACTCTTCGACGATTGGATTCGCCACATGATCGCGGCGAACTACCTCAAAGGCGGCGTGTACCCGCTGAGCGTCGGCGTCGAACGCGTCGTGCAGGCAGCGCATGTCGTAAAGATCGCCGAGGAGTTCGGCGCGGTCGCCGTCGCGCACGGGTCTACCGGTGCCGGCAACGACCAGATTCGCTTCGACGCGGTCGTGCGCACGCTGAACCCGGACCTCAAGATCCACGCCCCCATCCGAGACCTCGGCTGGAGCCGCGTGCAGGAAGCGGAGTACCTCGCTGAGCGCGGCGTCCACGTGGACCCCTCCACGACCCGCTACTCGATCAACGCCGGCCTCTGGGGCACGACCATCGGCGGCGGTGAGACGAAGACTGCCGGCGAAGAGGTCCCCGGCTCGGTATATCCGGCCACCGCCGACCCCAACGACGCACCGGCTGAGGGGATCAGCATTGATCTCGAATTCGAACGCGGTATTCCAACCTCGCTGAACGGCGAACACCTCGCCCCCATCCCGCTGCTGCGCAAGCTCGACGCAATCGCCGCAGAGCACGGCGTCGGGCGCGGCATCCACCTCGGTGACACGATCCTCGGCATCAAGGGCCGCATCGCGTTCGAGGCGCCGGCAGCCCTCGTTGTCGTCGACGCGCACCGCGAGCTCGAGAAGCTTGTGCTGACAAAGTGGCAGCAGCTGATCAAAGACCAGGTGTCCCAGTTCTACGGACTGCACCTGCATGAAGGCCGCTACCTCGACCCGGCGATGCGCGACATCGAAGCGCTGCTGGACTCATCGCAGACGCGGGTTACCGGAAGCGTTCGAATTCGCCTGCACCGCGGGACCCATCAGGTGGTCGCGATGAACTCTCCCCACTCGCTTCTCGATGCATCGCGCGCAGCATACGGCGAAGAGACCGGGTTGTGGGACGGGCGGGACGCCGAAGGCTTCGCGCGCATCTCTGCGATTCAATCGATGCTCGCACACCGAGCTCGCCCCAAATGAAGTTCAAGCGAAAGATTCAGCTCGACCGCATCGGCTCGTCCACGGCTCCGGCCCGCGTGGGAAACATCGTTGAGGTGTCGCCTGAGATCGACTGCCGTGAGGGTGCGGTGATCGCTGCGCGCGCGTTGAGCGAGTCGCAGACCTACGGCAACATCGAGCTGCCGAATGGACGCCTCGCCAAGGTCGTACAGGGCAACCTGCTCGTAGGTGTGCTCGGCGCGCGCAACGCGCTGCATGGGTACATGGGCTACGCGCCGACCGAACTTGAAGTGGGCGAATCGATTCATCTGCTCAACATGGGCGGGGTGATGGGCGTTTGCGATGCGCCAAACAAGAGCCTGGGACCACCGATTCAGCTGCAGGTGCTGGGCCAGGTCAGCCGCGGCGGTAAGCTGCTGAACATCGCAGATTTCGCCATCGATCCCTGCGACACGCTCAACCCCGATGGGCCGCCCTGCGTCCTGATCGTCGGCACCTGCATGAACTCCGGCAAGACCTTCGCGGCCGCCGAGATTATCCGAATCTGGAGCCACGCAGGGGTCAAGGTCGCGGCCGGCAAGCTTACCGGCGTCGCGGCCATGCGCGACCTGCTCGCCATGCAGGACAACGGCGCGGTCGCGACCTGCTCCTTTCTTCAATGTGGCCTGCCCAGCACGGTCACGACGAATGACCTCGGTGCGGTCGCACGCGCCTGCATCAACAAGCTCGACGAATCGCGCCCCGATGTGATCATGCTGGAGCTCGGCGATGGCATCATCGGCGGCTACAACACCGAGGGGGTTCTCAACGACCCGCAGGTACAGGCACGTACCGGTGCACGCGTTCTTTGCGCCAATGACCTCGTGGGCGCATGGGGCGGCGTTCAGCGCCTGGAGCCGCGAGGGCACCGTCCGGACGTGATCAGCGGGCCGGTCACCGACAACGCAGTGGGCACACGATACATTGAAGGCGAGCTGAAGATCATCGCTCGAAACGCGCGGCTGGACCCCCGTGGCCTGGCTGCTGCCACCGCCGACGCGGCGGGAATCAAGCTGGAGTTGCCGGAGTGAGCGCGCGCGTCGCCATCCTCGGGGCTACGGGATATGGCGGCGGAGAGCTCCTCCGCCTGCTCATCCGGCACCCGAACGTTCGCGTCGTCGCGGCTACCAGCCGCAGCGCAGCCGGCACCCCCGTGTCCCGCGTGCACCGCAACCTCGAGGGCGTCACGGACCTGGCCTTCTCGGCGCCCTCGGATGCAGAACTCATGGCGAGCTGCGACGTCATCGTGGGCGCTCTGCCGCACGGCGCATCGGCAGAGGTTCTCGCGCCCTTCGTGCGACGCGGGATGCCGGTGGTCGACCTCAGCGGTGACTACCGCCTGCGCAGCCTTGAAGACTACCGCACCTGGTACCGACGCGATCACCCACACCCCGAGCTGATCCCGCGCGCCGTCTACGGATGCCCGGAGCTCTTCGCTGAGGCCATACGCGGCGCGTCGCTGGTAGCCAGCCCCGGGTGTTTCGCCACCGCAATGAACCTCGCGCTGCTGCCTGCTGCGCGAGCCGGGCTGCTGGCCGGTGGTCGCGCCACAGTCGTTGCGATGACCGCGTCTTCAGGCTCGGGCGCAGAGGCCCGAGCCGGCACGCATCACCCCACTCGCGCCGAGACGCTGCGACCGTACAAGGTGCTCTCGCACCAGCATGTGCCTGAAGTGGTGCAGTGTGTGGGTGACGCCGGCGCTCCGATCGCGGGTATCGACTTTACACCGATCTCTGCGCCGATCGTGCGCGGCATCCTCGCTGTCGTTCAGGCCCCCCTGAGCGCACCCGCGGACGATGAGGCGCTGGCGACCGTCTACAGCGAATTTTACGCCGACGCGCCCTTCGCACGCGTCGTGAGCCACCGCGAGCCCGAGTGCCAGTCGATCGCAGGAACGAACTACTTTGAGGTTCGTGCGCGGAGCACAGCAGACGGAAATCTGCACGTTGTGACTGCCATCGACAACCTCGTTAAGGGCGGCGCCGGGCAGGCAGTTCAGTCACTGAACCTGATGCTGGGCCTGGACCAGAGCGCAGGGCTCGACTGGCCCGGAACCTGGCCATGAGCTCGAGACACTATCTGAGCCCGGTGTCGGCGTCCGCCGCCGAGGCGCGGGAGCTCATCGCGCTCGCACGGGAACTCAAGGCCGATCCTTTTCGCGATGACCTGAGAAATCGTTCCGCCGGGCTGCTCTTTTTCAACCCGTCGCTGCGCACACGCTCGTCGATGGATCTGGCACTGCGCCAGCTCGGCGGTCACGCGCTGGCCCTGGATGTCGGTGCAGAGATCTGGAAGCTCGAACACCGTGATGGCCAGGTGATGGACGGGGAGTACGCTGAGCACGTCAAGGACGCGGTTCGCGTACTGTCGCGCTACTTCGACCTGCTGGCGGTGCGCTCCTTTCCGCAGAGAAAGAGCTATGAGGAAGACCGCGAAGACCCTGTAATCAGCTCCTTCGCGCGCTGGTCCGAGGTTCCGCTGCTCAACCTTGAGTCGGCGCTCTACCACCCCTGCCAGTCTCTGGCCGACATGCTCACCATCCACGAGCGTCTGGGCGGCAGCGACGAGAACCGGGGAGTCGCCGGAGAGCCGATCGTGATCTCGTGGGCCTGGCATCCGCGTCAGCTGCCGATGGCGGTGCCAAACAGCATCCTTCTTGAAGCTGCGAAATTCGGGATGGACGTCCGCCTTGCCCATCCGCCGGGTTGGGAGCTGGACGACGAGGTCATGGGCCGGGCCCGCACCCTGGCGACCGACGCGGGCGGCAGCGTTACTGTTCACCATGAGCTTGAGCCCGCGCTTGAGGGAGCCCGCGTTGTTTACGCCAAGAGCTGGGGGAGCATCCCCACCTACCTTGACCCCGCGGCCGAAGAGCGCGCCAAAGCCGGCCTGCGCGACAAGTGGCGCATTCAGATGAAACACATGGATGCCACGGACGACGCCTTTTTCATGCATTGTCTGCCCGTGCGCCGTGGGGTAGTCGTTGACGCCGATGTACTCGATTCGAATCGCAACGCCGCCTACGACGAGGCAGAGAATCGGCTCCACGTGCAGAAAGCCATTCTGCTTTCGTTATTGAAGGGCTGAAACAAACATCGGCTCACACACGCAGGAGAGTATCGCGTGCAGGACATCACCGTACTTCGACAGGCACTCCCCTATATCAAGCGCTTTCGCGGCCGCACCTTCGTCGTGAAATTCGGTGGTGAAGCCATCGAAGACCCGCATCTGCTTGAAGAGCTGATCGACGATCTCAGCCTGCTCTATCTCGTCGGGATTCGTGTGGTTCTGGTACACGGCGGCGGCAAACAGGCGACGGATCTGGCCGAGAAACTGGGCGTCGAAAACGAGTTCGTCGGCGGCCGCCGCGTTACCAACGAGGGAACCCTCGAGGTGATGAAGATGGTGCTCAACGGCAAGCTCGGCACGGACATTCTCTCGCTGCTTCGAAAGAAGGATATCAAAGCGATCAGCCTCTCCGGTGTCGCCGCGGGTGTGATCAATGCCTCCCGCCGACCACCGAAGCAGGTCTCGGGTTCGGACCGCGAAGTCGACTTCGGTCATGTCGGTGACATCGAAAGCGTCAACACAACGCCGATCGAGATGCTCCTCGACCAGGGCTACATCCCTGTGGTCTCACCGATGGGCTCTGACGAAGAAGGCAACGTGTTGAACATCAACGCCGACGTTGCCGCATCGCGTCTGGCGTCCGCGCTCAAGGCCGAGAAGCTCCTTCTCCTCACCGGCGCCCCCGGTGTGATGGAAGACATGAAGGACCGCACCACCCTGATCTCGCACCTGAGCGAAGAGCAGGCGCGCGGCGCGATCGCGTCCGGCATCATCGGCGGCGGCATGATCCCCAAGGTGGAAGAATCTCTGCATGCCCTGCGCAACGGCGTCGGCAGCGTGCACGTGCTGTCGGCGGTCGAGCCCCACCAGCTGCTGCTCGAAGTCTTCACCGAGTCGGGATGTGGCACCATGATTGAACTCAAATAGGGAACCATGCACCTTTCGATCGATTTGTTGCAGCAGCTCGTCCGCTCAGAGTCGGTCAGCGGAAACGAAGCGGGCAACGTAGAGATTTACGCCGAATTTGCGCGCCGACACGGGCTTGAGCCAGTGGTTGACGGTCGGAATGTTTGGTTTGAGCGGCGCGTCAACGATGGCCCCGCTATCCTGCTCAACAGCCACATCGACACCGTGAAAGCGGGCCCGACCTGGACGCGGGACCCCTGGGATGGCGCCATCGAAGACGGTCGCCTGCATGGGCTTGGTGCGAACGACGCGAAAGGTTCTGTAGCCGCGCAATTCGCTGCCGCCGTCGAGCTGATCGCTCAAGGCTGGGACGGCAACATCGTCGTGTGCGCGAGCTGCGACGAAGAGACCGGCGGCGAAGGTATGGAGCGTATCGCGACGACTCTGCTCCCGCGCTACGATGCTGCCCTGATCGGCGAACCAAACAACTTCCTCGTCGCTCGCGGCCAGCGTGGCCTCATCAAGTGCTGGATCAACATCCCCGGACGGCGTGGTCATGCCAGCCGTCCCTGGCAGGGCGACAACGCCATTCACAAAGTCCCGCGCGTAATCACGGCCCTCGAAGCGCCGCATCTGAATGTGCCCAACCACCTCGACAAAGCGACGGTGCAGGTGACGATGATTGAAGGCGGCACGCAGAGCAATGTCGTCGCAGACCATTGTTCGCTGACAATCGACTGCCGCACAACGCCCGCCTTCGACAACACGCAGATGATCGCGCACCTTCGCGCCGCTGCAAATCAGGCGGACGCAGATCTGGACCTGCGCTCCGCCCGCTTTGAGCCCGTCGAAACGCCTGCCGACTCGCACCTCGTTCAGGCTGCGATGCAGGTCATGGGCGTCGACGAGCCGGCGACATTCCCCAGCGTCTGCGACCTCTTCTGGGTGCGCCATGTGCCCGCACTCGTCATGGGCCCCGGGCAGCCGATACGCAGCCACCAGGCCGACGAGTTCATCCTCATCGATGAAGTCACCGAGGGCGTGGAGAACTACAAGTCGATTGTCCGCAACTGGTGGCAGCGGGTGTCGTCGTGAGCAAACACGCGTGGGCAGGCCGCTTCTCTGAGAGCCCGGTCGAGGCGCTGGACGCGATCAACAAGTCGATCGGCTTTGATCTCAGGCTGTGGCGCGAAGACATCGCCGGTTCCCGCGCGCACGCCCGCATGCTCTTCGCTATCGGAATTCTCAGCGACGCGGAACACACACAGCTGTCCGCAGGATTCGACGCGGTCGAGGCCGAGCTCGCCGAGGGGTCCTTTGTCGTCGACCCCGTTGATGAAGACGTGCATATGGCCGTCGAGCGACGCCTGACGGAGCTGGTCGGCGACCCCGGTCGAAAGCTGCACACAGGGCGTTCTCGCAATGATCAGGTCGCTACGGACGTACGGCTCTTCGTAGTTGGCGCCTGCGATGACCTGCGTCAGCGCGCGGCGGTGGTAATCCGCCGCATCGCCGAGCTCGCAGAACAACACGCCGGCGCCCCCCTGCCCGCATACACGCACCTGCAGCGCGGGATGCCGACGACGCTCGGCCACCACATGCTGGCATGGGCAGAGATGCTCTTGCGTGACCTGGATCGCTTCGCGGACACTCGGCGACGAGCAAACATATCGCCGCTGGGCTCCGGCGCGTGTGTGGGTTCGAGCATCCCGATTGACCGCGAGCAGACCGCGTCTGCGCTGGGGTTTGATGGCATAACAGCGAACAGCCTGGATGGTGTCAGTGATCGGGACTTTGTTCTCGACTTTCTCTACGCAGCCAGCGTGCTGATGACGCACATGAGCAGAATCGGCGAGGAGCTGGTCATCTGGTCGTCAGCGGAGTTCTCATTCGTTCGCCTTGGCGACGCCGTTACCACCGGCTCGTCGATGATGCCGAACAAGAAGAACCCGGACGGTGCCGAGCTGCTGCGCGGGAAGGCCGGGCGTGTGTTTGGCGACCTGATGGGACTGCTGGCGACACTCAAGGGCCTGCCGCTGACCTACAACAAGGATATGCAGGAGGACAAAGAGCCCCTCTTTGACGCCTACGACACCTCTCGTCTTGCCCTCGATATGTGCGCAGCCATGCTCGCGGATGCTTCGTTCAACGTCGAACGCATGCGAGCCGCATGCACCGGTCACGTAAACGCAACTGACCTCGCAGAGGCCCTCGTGCGCCGCGGCCTGCCGCTACGCACAGCACACGAGCAGTCCGGTCGCCTGGTCGCACTTGCTGTGGCCCGCGACGTCGAGATTGAAGAGCTCCCCCTCGACGAAGTGCAGGAGATCGCGCCTCTTGCGGACAAGCAGCTTCTCGCCGAACTGTCCCTGGACAGCATCGTCGCAAACAAACAGGTGCTCGGCGGTACCAGCCCTGAGCGCGTCCGCGCAGCGGCAGGATCGATGATTGCCAGGCTGAACGCAGCGCTACCGGAAACCTGAGCGATTCGGCGCGCCGCGTCTGACGTCGCGCTCAGCGGCTTCGTGTCAGAACGCGAATCCTACATGAAACTCCGCCACCGGCGTCAGCCCTTCTGTACCGAAGAGGTCACTGGACTCGAAGTCGGGGTCGCGGCTGTACGCGGCGCCAACCGAGGCGCCGACGCTGATGCCCGGTCCGAACACCGCTCGGTACCCGAGGACCCCGCCTGCGGATAGTGTCCAGTCGTCCAGAAGTGCCTCCGCTTCGAACTTGTTGCTGTGATCGCCATAGACGCGGCCGCCGAGATACCAGCCGGCGACGCCGTTGCCGTTGAAGTGCAGGTTGGCACCGGCACGTAGACGCAGGCCCCTGGCTTCGGAGTCCTCTTCAAGCCCGAGCTGGTAGTTGGCACCGATCAGGAGTCCGATATGGGGAAACACGACGGTCTCCCAGGTAGCGTTGATGTCAGCGGAGAAGAGACGCACCGGCTCCACATAGATGACGTGTCGCGCGTTGCCGCTGCCACCGAGGATCTGCCCTGAAGCAGCCGCGGCGGCGACGGCGCCGGACGCAAGCTGCGGACGGCCGGGAGCCGCGGCGGCGTCAAGCTCCACAGGCGTCGGCTCTGCGATGCCAACGGCGGAATCGTAGGCCTGGTCTGGTGCTGCACCCAGCGCTGTTGAGGCGAATAGCAGGACAACCAGCCCGGTTGTGATGCCCGTTCTCTGCGATTTTGGATCCATACTCACCATCATCTCCTGAGTTGCGCGACGGAGGATGGCGAACACGAGCTATTGACGGCGCCCGCGGCCCGGTATTCAACGCCACGCCTGATCCTTGTCGTCGCAACGCGCCCTTTGGGGAGAACTTTCGTGAGCAGCTCACCCACCGGGGTTCCATACTGGGAGTCGAAATCCCTGGAACAGATGTCGACCGAAGAGTGGGAGGCGCTGTGCGATGGCTGCGCGAAGTGTTGCGTGCACAAGCTTCAGGACGAAGACACAGACCGCGTGTACTTCACCACAGTGGCTTGCGGGCTACTGGACACTGACACCTGTCGCTGCTCGGGCTACGAGATTCGGCAGAAGCTGGTTCCGGAGTGCATGGTTCTCACGCCTGCCGGCGCCCACAACATCGAGTGGCTACCGCACTCGTGCGCGTACAGGCGCATCGCAGAGGGTCGCGGCCTGGCGCCCTGGCACCCGCTGATCAGCGGAACGAACACCAGCGTTCACGACGCAGGTGTGTCGGTGCGTGGGCTTGTTATCTCCGAGCGTTTTGTAGATCTGGCACACATCGAAGAGTACGTGATCGACGAGTTTCCGGACGAAGATCAGTCGGCACACAGCTGAGGGGGCCCGCCGGGAGGCTGCGGTCTAACGCTGCGCGGTGCCGAAGATCAGGTCTGGAAGTGGTGTCAGGGACGCGTAGTTGCCCGAGCGCATGCTGTGGTGGTGTTTGTCGTGGATCACCGCGATCCTGCCCATGATCTTCATCGGGCCATGGGGGATGTTGATACCTGCGTGGTTCCACACGTTGTAGGTCGTGTACATCACAAAGATGGGCGCGAAGGTGTAGATGTGGATGCCACCGACCGCCAGAATCGAAGCGGTTAACAGCCCGAGCCCCATCACAGTCTCGACCGGGTGCAGCAGAAGGCTGTCGATCGACTGTGGATAGTTGGCCGCGTGATGCACGGCATGGACTTTGCGCAGCACACTCCACTCGTGAAAGAGGAATCGGTGCATGAAGTAGTAGCCGAAGTCGTAGATGAAGATCACGGTCAGAGCCTCGAGGAGGTGTCGCCACCAGGGCACTTCGTGTGTGTAGAACAGCCATGAGTACAGGCCGAATGTCAGCCCGACGATGCAAACAATCGACACGAGCTGATTCAGGCGAACGATACGGTTCAGTTCATCACCGTCCATACGTCGGTGCGGGTCCGCGCTGATCACATATTCCTGCGCCTTCGGGTCCTTCACCAGCCGGGACAGGTACGCGAAGGAGATCCCGCCGGTCGTGAAACCGATTAGCAGTATGATCGCAAGTGTAACCATTTTCGCCTCCCTATGCGCGGTCCGGTGTCATGCGGTCACGCGCAGAATGATGATCGCGGCGACAATCACCGCGAAACTAAGCAGAGCCGCCACCGGGTACACCCGCCCGGTCATACCGGTACCTTCAAGGACCGGCAGCTTGAAGCTGGCGGCGTCATAGTCGACCACGATCGGCTCATCGGTCACAGCGACGGCCTGACAGGTCAACACCATGCCGCGTTCCACCTCGGCGTCAGTGAGCGCATCACGAACCTTCATGTGTGTGGTTCCGCTGCACAGCATCGCCATGCATGCTCCGCAGAACCCATCCTCACACGAGGACGGCGCGTCGATCCCGGCGGCTCTGGCGGCGGCAAGCAGGGTCTGCCCACGCTCGTAGGACGCGTCCACGGCTCTGCCCGCGATGCGAAGGGTCAACACCTCGGGAGTGCCGACAATCTCGACGGTTGCACCCCGGTCTCGCCGATCCAGATCGACGGGGGAGGAAAAGCGCTCAAAGTGGCGACGGTCGCCGGCAACGGACTCGTCATCGAGAGCCTGCTCAACGACGTCCATGAAAGCGCTCGGCCCGCACACATAGAATTCGCCGTGCTCGCGTCCGCGAAACTCGAGGGCGATTCGGTCGCGGCTCAGGGACCCGTCCCTATCGTCCAGGTGTTCGACCAGCTCGAAGCGGCTCGACGAAGTCACCACCAGGCCGCGCAGGGCGTCCCCGAAGATAACAGAGTCCGGGCTGCGATTCGCGTAGAGGAGTTTGATGTGTCGGTCCGTCGCCGAGAGAGCATGTTTGATCAGGGAATACACCGGCGTGATTCCACTGCCGCCCGCAAAGAAGGTCAGCGGCGCCGTACCCGCGTTTGGATTCAGAACGAAGCGTCCCTCCGGCGCGCGCACACGCAGGGAGTCACCCGCGCTGACCTCGTCGATGAGGTGATTCGATACGCGGCCATCGACGACACGCTTCACGGTAAACTGCAGATCTTCGCCGGATCCCGGCGCGCTCGAAAGCGAGTAGGAGCGCCGTACATAGAAGTCCTGCCACGGAACTTCGATCGTGAGAAATTGTCCGGCCCTGTACGCAAACACGTCGTCGAGCTCCGGCGGCACCGACAGCACGAATGACCTCGCAGCTGCGGTCTCTTCAATCACCCGGCGTACCGTCAATTCGTGGTGCTTCGACATACCCGCTCCTAGCGCCCGCGCAGGGCGGACAGCGCCTCACGCATCGCTCGCATCCGCGGCATCGCACCGGGAGAATACAGCGTGCGGATCGCGCCCCGCATCAGCGCGTACGCCCTGGGGTGCACCGGAAACATCCTGTTGGCACGCTGCGTCGAAATCCTGTCACCGACCACACCCTTCTGATTGCAGCACGACCGCAGACCTTCACGCCCGTTCATGTTTCCGAAACCGGAGAGCTTCACGCCGCCAAACGGCAGCTCCTGTGCCATATAGATCAATCCGAAGTCGTTGATCGTCGTCGACCCCGTCTCAAGCGCGTCGGCGATCCGTTTCGCCCGCTTTCGATCCCGCGAAAGGACCGAAGCCGAGAGCCCGAAGGAGGTGCTGTTTGCGATCGCGATCGCGTCGTCTTCGCCGGCAACCGGACAGAGCAACATGACAGGCCCGAAGACCTCTTCGTTCATGATCTCCATCTCAGGAACACAATCAGCGAGCACCGTCGGCGCAAAGAAGTCGCCCTGGTCTTCAAGCACGCGGTGGCCGCCACACACCACGCGGGCACCCTGTTCAACAGCGCGGTTGACCAGACGCTCGACGAGATCGATCTGGGCCGGTGTGATCATCGCGCCGACATCAACCGCCCGCCCTCCGTTCAGCGCAGTCAGGGGCGGTGCCTGCACGAGCTCGTCCGCGATCGCCTTCACGCGGGATTCGAACTCTTCGTACACCGCGTCGAAGATCAGGATGCGTTCTGACGACACACAATTCTGGCCGCAGTTGATGAAGGTTCCGTTGATCGCCGCATGCACCGCCTGATCGAGGGCCGCGTCATCGCACACGATCATCGGGTCCTTGCCACCCAGCTCCATCACCACAGGGATGACGTTCTTTGCGCTGGCTTCAATCACGCGCCGGCCGTTGGTCACGGAACCGATGAAACACACACCGTCTACGCCGCCCTCAACAAGCGCGCGGCCGGTCTCTCCGTACCCCTGCACGATCTGCACGAGGTCCGGCGAGAATCCCTCGGCCTCAAGAGCGCGGTCGAAGATGCTCTTGAACCGGGCGCTTGACCACGCCACCCACTCGCTGGGTTTGATTACGATTCCGTTACCCGCAAAGAGCGCAGGAATGGCCGGGTTCATCACGTTCTGCAGCGGATAATTCCACGGGATGATCGCGCCCATCACACCCAGCGGATGATACTCAATCGTGGCGCTCTTGTGCACCAGCAGATCGCTCGGCATCCGTTCCGGCGTGAGGTATTTCTCACCGTGCCGAATCGTCCATCGCAGCTTCTCGGCGACCGGCCAGATCTCGCCGGCCATGGCGTGCTCAAGGGTCTTGCCGGAGTCGCGAACCACGATCTCACAAAGCTCGTCCGCACGGTCCAGCAGCTCCACCAGGATGTGGCGCAGTACGCGTCGGCGTTGGTCCCAGGTACTGCGCTTCCACTCTCTCTGCGCGATGCGTGCCTTCGCGATAGCGGCCTCAATGCGTTCAGGATGGTCCACCGGAACCCGACCCAGAAGCTCGCGGGTCGCCGGATTGTAGCAGACGATCATATCCTCGCCTTCCGCGCGGATGATTTCGGGTCCCCACTCTGCCCGCGACGCACAATCTGCACTGGTCTTCGCCATCACCCCTGTCCCCGCTTTGCTGCCCGTGTGCGCGCTCGCGCCCGAGCATTCACCGGCAACTATACAATGATGGTTGCATTATTGAAAGTCTCGATTACTGTTCATTCACATGGGACGACCGGCCGCCAAACAGAGGGTGCGAGAAGCGCGAACCGCGATGTATCGCGCCCTCATCATCGAGTCCGCCGAAAGGGTGTTCGCCGACGCGGGCTTTGAGGCAACCCGAGTGCAGGACGTGGCTGCCGAATGCGGCATCTCGCTGGCAACGCTGTACGGTGTGTTTCGCGGCAAGAACGAGCTGTACAGCGCGATTCACAAAGAACGCCTTGTGGAGTTGATGGGGCGTATCAGCCACGAACTCGACCCGGACGTCGACCCGCTCGACAGCATCATCGAGCGCGACCGGATCTACGTCGAGTTCCACATGGAGCACGTGGACTATCTGCGAATGCACCTGCGCGAGGGTAACGCGTGGGCAGCAGGGGCGAGCCTGCGCGTCCCGGAGCAGGCGCAGGCCTGGGCACGTGGCCTCGAGCTGGGAACCGCCGCGTTTGCCGCCTGCATCGAGGCGGGGCTCATGATCGAAGACGATCCGGCGCTGCTGTTTCGCACCAGCGTCGCCATGAACCAGGTGCGCCTCGCCGCCTGGATTGACGGCGGGCAGCGCGAGAGCAGCGACGAAGTGACACAGCGAATGCGCCGCGCATTCGTCCGCGCTTTCTGCCCGGCACACATCGTCGCAGAACGCCTCGCCTGAGGTCCCGCGCCGATGGCGTGTTCACCCCGGACCCGCGACGCGATTGTCGAAGCGGGGCAGCAAAGTACCTGCCGCACTTCATCTCAAGCGCAGAAGCCGTTAGCATGGTCGCTGCATCCTTCGCACCGAGCACCGCCATGAAGTCTACCAGCCTGTCGATTTGCGCACTTGTATGCGCTCTGATCGCGTTTCCCGCCTGCGACGTTCTCTTCGGAGACGGAGGCGACATTCCGCGAATCAACATCGGGCCGGACTCGCCCATCGGGCCGGATGGAATTCCGATGGACGGCTCGACGGTCGGCGAAGCGTGCACCGGTGACGCGGGCTGTCGCGACGGCCTGGCCTGTGTTTCCGATACATGCACGCCCGCCGGGACATCCAACGCCGGCGACGGCTGTGTCATCGACGGCGAGTGCGCCGAAGGGTTGGCGTGTGATCCCTTCGGCAACGAATGTGCGCCTCGCGGCGAGGCCGTAGAGGGCGGCACCTGCGACAGCCCGGTTGACTGTGTCGCCGGGCTCCGGTGCCGGCTCGCAGGCTTCACCGGCGTCTGCGTACCCGACACCGGCACCGGCGATACCGGCGATGAATGCGACGATGATGGCGACTGCCTGGCGCCCATGGGCTGTAGCATGCAGGGCTTCTGCCAGCTTCCCACCAACGGCGGCATCCGCCTCGATCTGGGTACTCAGTGTCTGAGTGGCCCCGACCTGCAGGGCGAGTTTCGTGTGCTCTTCGAGGTACCCGGCGACGAAGAGCCTCAGGAGTTCTTCCGCCTGCCCTTCCCCAACGACATCAAAGCCCGCGATAACGGCGGCCTCGATCTGCGCGGATTCCACAACCCGGGCCTCAACGTGCTCGGCGGCGAATTCGTAGACCTCTACATCAACGCCGCCGCAGAGATGTCCAACGGCTTCTCAACCAACCCGACGGTCTTCTTCCGCTTCTCAGGCCCCTACGACTTCGGCTCCGTCGATGCCCGCGGCAACAACCCCAGCCTTCGCCTCGTCAACATCACTCCGGGCAGCCCGGACTACGGGAACATGCCGGCGCTCAACTGGGGCACCACCGACGGCCGCGGGAAGTTCATCTGCCACAACTATGTCGCCGTACGCTCTTCTTTTGATACGCCGCTCAGGCACGGTGAGACCTATGCCGCGTGGCTGACAACGGATACACGCAGCAACACCGACGTAGCCCCCGTTCAGGACACCGACTTCCGCGCGATGATGTCCGCGGAGGCTCCACTCGATAGCGCGCTGCGCGAGGCGTGGGAACGCTACGCCCCGCTTCGTGACTTCTACGCCGCAGAGGGCATCGACCCGGCGACCATCGCCGGCGCTGCGGTATTCACGACGATGGACCCGGACGCCAACCTGCCCGCCATTCGCGCAGGTGTGCGGGCTGAAGACCCGCCTGAGCTCGAGAACCTCACCCTCTGTGACGGCACCACACCCTCCCCCTGCGACCCGAACGGACCGGCCTGCGAAGGCGCCGGCGGCATGCAGGTGTTTGAAGCCACCTACGAAGCGCCGGTCTTTCAGCAGGGCACGCGGCCCTACCTCACCGCGGCCGACGGTGGCGCTTTCAGCTACCGAAACGGGCAGGCCGAAGTACACGGTACCGAGACGATGTGCGTCGCCTTCGCTGTGCCTGAGGGAGCCATGCCGGCAGGCGGCTGGCCGACGATTCTCTACGGCCACGGCACCGGCGGCAGCCGGCGCTCACATGTGACCGCGAACGTCGCCGGCGTCCTCACCGCCGCTGACACCCCCTTCGTCGTGGTTGGCATCGATGGCGTCATGCACGGCAACCGCCGCGGTGGCAGCACCATCGAACCCGACAACCTCTTCTTCAACTTCCTGAACCCGGCCGCCGCACGCGGCAACGTCGAGCAGGGAGCGGCCGACTTCTTCGTGCTCACCCAGCTCCTTGAAGGCGTCAGCCTCGACGCCGGCGAGTCGCCCACCGGCTCGGCCTTCTCGATCGACACGTCCGCCCTCTACTTCTACGGACATTCGCAGGGCTCGACAGTCGGCACTGCCTTCTTCGCCCACGAGCCCAACGTACAGGCCGCTGTGCTTTCCGGTGCCGGCGGCGGGCTCATCGTCTCGCTGCTCAACAAGACGAGCCCCGTCGACATCAGCGCCGCCGTAGAGCTGGTCATGAACGAGCGCGTCACTGAGCGGCACCCCTTTCTCAACATGCTGCAGACCGTCATCGATCCGGTTGACGCCCTCAACTACGGCCGACTCCTGTACCGCGAACCTGCCCCCGGCATGGTCCCACGCTCGGTGCTGCAGACCTGGGGCGAAGGGGACACCTACACGCCGCCGGCGACCCTCGAAGCCCTGGCCCTGGCGATCGGCCACCAGGTCGCCGAACCTGTCGTTGACCCCGTCGATGGGCTCTCGACGACCTCGCTGCCGGCGTCGGCGAACCGCAACGGAGGCGCCACCGGAATCCTGCTGCAGGCCCGCTCGCCCGGCTTTGACGGCCACTTCGTGAACACCCGCGACGCCGACACAATCCGCCGCATCGCCGGGTTCTTCGCATCACACGCCGCGACCGGAACCGCGACGGTCGAAAACTAGCTCAGTAGCTCTTCGTCTGTGCAGCCTCGCCCGGCGCACCGCTGTTGCCGGGTGAGGGGCCGCCGGTGCCGCCGATGCCGGCAACCAGAGTATTCCCGGCACCAACGTCGGGCATACTGGTGCCGCTGAGCGCGACGGCGACCGCGTCACCACCGCGACCTCCACCACCGCTACCACCGGCGCCGCCTGCGCCGCCGTCGCCGCCCTCACCGCCTACGCCCACTTCATCGTCGCTGCAGGCGAGAATGCCGTCGGTGGTTGCGATGCCACCCGGGGCACCGTGCCCGCCTGCTCCGCCCGGCTGGCCTGCGCCACCGGCTCCACCGGGGCCGCCTACGCCGGCGACAAGAGTCGAGTTCTGAATCGACGCACCGGTCGATGAAACGAGGAACACAGCGAAGCTTCCGCCGCCCGCACTGCCACCGGTACCTGCGCCGCCACCGCAGCCGCCGCCGCCGCCGCCGCCGCCGCCCGCACCGCTCCCGTCGTTGCAGATGCCGAAGGTGTCGCGATCCTGGCCACCGCCGCCGCCACCGCCGCCGCCGCCGCCGCCGTTCGTGCCGGCTTCGCCGCCGTCACCGTCTTCACCGCTCCAGAAGCCGCCGGTTACGCCGGCCAGAGCGCCACCATCGCCGCTGGACCCGTTGTCGCCGGCTCCACCGTTGTCACCAGGTCCGCCGTGCTGGCCGGCTCCGCAGCTCCCATGTCCGTCGCCGCCGCCGCCGCCGTCGCCCGCCGCACCGGTACCACCGGTACCGTCGTCGCCATCACCACCGTCGTCGCCACCGCCGCGTCCGCCTGCGCCGCCGTCGTTTCCACACGGCGATGCGCCGCCACCGCCGCCGTCACCACGGCCGCTTCCGTCGCATTCGCCGTTGCCACCGGCGACGCCGACCATACCGGATGCGCCGGGGGTACCGGATCCACCGGAAACACCGGCAGCCCCTGTCCCTGCGATCACGCGACTGCCGACCAGCACCAGCCCCGAGCAGCCCTCACAGTGCAATCCGTAGGACGAACCGCCGGCGCTCGTCGCCGCGCTGCCGGTAATGGTCAGCTGACCGAGCACCGTCGCGCTGGTGAGTCCGATCCCACGCACGCTGATCGTGTTCCCGCCTACCTCGTGCGTGCCGCGAATCTCTGTCGCGACATCGAAGGCGCGAGCCCAGTCACCGCTTTCGTCAGCGGCGTACCCGCCGTAGATCGACACGCCGTTGATGAGGGTTACGTCCTCGTCGTACACACCGCCGCCGACTGCGACCGTGGCGCGCGCGAGGGTTTGCGCCTGCGTCAGGCCCTTCGAGATTGTCGCGCAGGGCGCGTCAGGGGCGCCGCAGGTGCCGTTGTCAGCGCCCCACAGCGCCACATAGACCGTATCCGCCACATCGCCATCGATCCCGTCGCAGTTCTGATCAACGTAGGGTGGCGCCAATTCGGGCGCATCTGAATCGCTGATGAAGGTGCACTCGCAGCCGTTGGTATCATCGCCGTCTACATCCACGAAGCCATCGACACAGGCCGTCATCTGGCACGCGCGCGAGACGCAGACGCCATCGGCGTTCGCGAACGACGTGCCGCAGTCAGCGATGGCCGCGCATGCGTCGCCGCAGGTCGCGTCTGCGGTGAAGTCCGTCTCGCACCCCGGGCCCGGTGTGCAGTCGCCGTAGGGCTCAACACAGCTGCCTGCGAAGTCGCAGCCCGAGCTGGTGCAGCTGAGAGCATTGGTGTCGATATTCGGCAGCGCCGTGCAGTCGTTCTGGCACGAGCCACAGTGAGTGACATCGAAAGTCACATCAACCTCGCAGCCGTCACTCTGGTCGCTGTTGCAGTCCGCGAAGCCGGCTTCGCAGCCGGACAGGGCGCAGACACCGGCGCTGCACTCTGCGGCCCCCGAGCCGAAGTTGCATGCGTTATCGCAGAAGCCGCAGTGTGAGAGGCTGGACGTCACGTCGGTCTCGCAGCCGTTGTCGTAGTCCGCGTCGCAATCACCCAGCCCTTCGGTACAGCCGGTGATGGTACACACCCCCGCCTGGCACTCGACGGTAGCGTCCTGTGCACCACATGCCTGGCCGCACCCGCCGCAATGGGATTCGTCAGTCTGCAGATCAAAATCTTCGTCGATGCCGTCGGCGCAGTCGTTGTCGACGCCGTCGCAGATCTCGGGCGCCCCCTCGTACACGTTCGTCAGGGAGTCATCACAGTCGGCGCCGAGGCAACCGGGACCGACGCCGTACCCGTCGCCGTCGACATCAATGCAGTCGCCGCAGAAGAGCAGGTTGGGCTGACAGAGATCGTATGAGACGATGCCGCCGTCTTCGCTTCGTTCATGGGACTGGCACGAGTAGCCTTCGGGACAATCTGTGGAGACGCTGCAGCGGGTCGCACAGAAGTCGCCGTCGTTGAGCTCGATGCACAGGTTGTCGCCACCACATTCCAGGTCGGCGGCGCATTCGCGGCACAGGGTTTCCGGAGTGGGGACGCAGATCTCCTGGCCATCGGCTCCGCTGGCGATGACGAATACGCATTGCCAGCTGCTGTCAGCGCAGTCCCCGTCAGACTGACATTGACGCGAGCAGAGGTTTCCCTCTCCGGTCGCTATGCAGAGCTGAGTGCCGATGCAGTCCGCATCGACCACGCACTCGCCCTGATACTCACCGAACGCGGGTCCACCTGAGTTGGTGTCTGTATCACCTCCATCGCCGGTTTCGGCGGCGTCGACGCCGTCGGCGGCAACGTCAGCGGTGTTGGTATCACCAGAGTCCCGGGCGGTGTCCGGATCACCGGTATCGCCGCCGTCGTCCACAACACACTCTCCGGCGACGCAGATCTGCCCGAAGGCGCATTCTCCGTCCCCACTACACTCACTGCCGCTATCGTTGCCGCTGCCGCCGCACGCAGCCAATACGCCACTCACAACGACAGCTAACGTGGCCATCCATGATCGCATCTCGGTACTCCTTTCCAGATGTCCGTCGACCTTCGTCCTCTCTTCTGCGTTCGGTCTAGCAGAGGCTGCCGATAGGAAACAGAAAGGCACCCAACAACTTCAATCCCGCTGGAGCGCATTGTGGCATGGGGACCGCCGGTGGCACCGCGACGGGCTGTGCGCCACGCGATGACTCCCCTACATCTGCGACCGTTCCCCGCCGGCCAGGTTCTCTTCAACCAGCCCACGCACGAAATCCCGGCGAAAGTAGAAGCCGAGCTTCTTGTCGCACAGCCGCCGGCCGAGACGCGCCGAGAAGAGCGGCGTGTACGGGCGCGAGTCACGCACTCGAATCTGAAGATGCTCCGCGTTGATCGTATGGAAATCGCCGCCGAAGTGGAGCCAATTCAGGAGCTGGCGCAGCAGGTCGATGTAGCTGCGTTCGAGCTGCTCGTGCCAATACGCCCCCGGCGTTGCGTTCAGCTCCGTCGTGAAGACCACCTGCCATTCTGCGGGGTCCACCGTGTCGCGATATACGCCGAGCAGAGCCGTACGACGGATCTTTCGATACAGCGGCGTTTCTACGAACTGTGGCAGCTCCATGTACCGATCAATATCGGGGCCGAGCTGCAGCACAGCGACACTCTCTTTCGGCAGGCCGTCGCGGTCCGCGCGATAGGTCTTCAGCTCACCATCAACAAAATCCGTGAGACGCGTTCCCGCCTTCACGCCGAGCAGGGCCTCGACGGCGGCGCCTGCCCCGCCCTTGTTGAGGCGCATGCCTTCGAGGGTTTCGCGCGGCAGCAGCTCTCCGAAGGGTACTCCGGTGACATCACTCAGGCGGCGGCGCATTTCTTCGAAGGTGGGTCGATCAGCAGACATGCCGGGCTCGTAGCGCGCCGCCGTCCGTAGAGGTAGCCCGGCGACGCCCGGCGGCATCACGTGATGAATGCGCCTTCCCCCCATGACGAATGGCATCGGGTGCGTTAGGGGGCATCGCTATGGGAAAGCAATGGAAGCAGAAGGGGCGCAGCGCTGCTGCGGACGCAAAGGGCCGGCTCTTTGGCAAGCTGGCGAAAGAGATCATGGTCGCCGCCCGAGCGGGGGCAGATCCGGCAATGAACCCGGCGCTGCGGATGGCGGTCGACGCCGCGAAGAAGCAGTCGATGCCGAGCGCCACGCTGGAGCGCGCGATCAAGAAGGGCGCCGGCCTCCTGGATGGCGCAGTCGACTATCAGCTCACCACCTATGAAGGCTTCGGACCGCACCAGGTGCCGGTCATCGTGGAGTGTCTGAC
The DNA here is from genome assembly GCA_030427825.1 of bacterium. Classification (GTDB taxonomy): domain Bacteria; phylum Myxococcota_A; class Bradymonadia; order REDH01; family REDH01; genus JAUICO01. The sequence continues at coordinate 27,226 of JAUICO010000004.1, forward strand.
CGACAACAACACGCGCACGGCCACCAACGTCCGGATCGCATTCAACAAGGGCGGCGGACAGTTGGGTCAGAGCGGCTCCGTCTCCTGGGACTTCAAGCGCGCGGGTGTCATCGAAGCGACGCCGCCGGAAGGCGGCGAGGATCCTATGGAAGCGGCGATCGAAGCCGGGGCCGACGAAGTGTACGAAGACGACGAGGTGGATGGCGGGCAGGTATTCATTACCGACGCGGGCGACCTCTCAGCCGTCACCAGGGCACTCGAAGCCCGGGGGTGGGCGGCGGCGTCTTCGAAGCTCGCCTGGATTCCAAACAACCGGGTCACGCTGACCGAAGAACAGATGCCGGAATTCGAGGAGTTCATTGAGCGTTTGGACTCAGACGACGACGTACAGACGATCTACATCGCGCTCGAAGAATAGGGAGAACGACAGGCATGCAGCATCCACTCAGAGGCTCCGGTGTTTCCGGGCTCATCGCGCTAACTTTCATCGCCGCTGTTGTTGCGGCGGCGTGCGGCGGTGCGAACACAGCAGACACCGACAACGCGGCCGCGGGGAGTCGGTCTGCGACGGCGGCATCGCAGCCGCACTCACAGCCGCACTCGCAACCACATTCCGCGCCGCTGGATCCCGGCTCGGAGCGCGCCCGTCACGAAGCCCATGGTGCCGCCATCGCGGCACGGGTCGCCGAGGCCACGGAGCGCCTCGGGTCCAGTGAGGCGGGTGCCGTTGTAGCTCGCAGCATCGAAGCGCACGGTGGCCTGGAGCGGTGGTATGCGAATGGCGACATCCATTTTCGCTTCACCTATCGCCCTCTTGGCGAGCGACCGGCCATCGACACCCGGCAGCGTGTCGACACCTGGTCATCGCGTGCGGTTCACACTCTCGCCGACGACGCCGATGTGCGCTTCGGTTTCGATGGCGAGGTCGCCTGGGTTTCTCCGGAAGACGCGGACCCGGTGCGGAGCGCCCGCTTCTGGTCGCTCACGCCGTATTACTTCGTCGCGTTGCCCTTCGTTCTTTCGGACACCGGTGTAGCCCTGGCGCTCGAAGGTACGAGCGAGTTCGAGGGGACGGCCGTCGACGTCGTACGCGCCACATTCGGCGATGGCGTCGGTGACGCTCCTGACGATTACTACGTCCTGTACTTCGCTCAGGACAGCGGGCGAATGGTCGCGATGCGCTACGTCGTCAGCTACCCGGGCTTCTTTCCCGAAGGCGGGCATTCTCCGGAGAAGCTGATGGCGTGTGACGGATCACAGACCATCGACGGGATCACGCTCCCCGAGAGCTACCGCACCTTTCAGTGGGACGGGAACACACACGGCGAGCTTGTCACGGAGACGACCCTCAGCGAGGTGTCCTTCGTCGGCCGCAGCGCCACCAACGTCTACGCTCCACCCGAGGGCGCGCGCATCGACGAGGGTCTGAGCCCCTGAGGAGCCGGCGCTCACTCAGGGTTCGGGCGCGACCCGAATCGCGATCTTGCCTCGAACACGGCCCGTCTCGCTGTACCGGTGCGCTTCAGCAAGATCTTCGAGATCAAACACGCGATCGACAACCGCCCGCAGCTGCGAGGCGTCAACGGCAGCAGCGAGCTCGGCGAGCCGCAGTCCGTCGGACGGACGTACCGCATGGGCGCCACGTGCACCGAATCGAAGACGGGCGACAACCGGCAGCTTGATCATCTCGCCGATCGTCCGGAGCAGGCCGACGGTCGGGCCGGACACCTTCGTAAACTCCGTCAGACCGGAGACGATAGAGACCATCCGCCCGCCACTACGAAGCACCGACAGAGAACGCCACTTTGTGTCCCCGCCGACGTTGTCGAGCACTACGTCGACATCAGAGACACGGTCCTCGAAACGCTCGCGCCGATAGTCGATCACGTGGTCCGCGCCGAGTTGCCGCAGGAGCTCGTGATTCGCGGCGCCGGCCGTCGCCGTAACCTCAGCGCCGACCGACTTCGCAAGTTGAATGGCGACGCTGCCAACCCCGCCCGAGCCGGCATGTATCAACACATGCTCGCCACCGGCGAGTCCTGCCCGCCCAAACAGTGACTCCCACGCGGTCAGACCGACCAGCGGGAGCGTCGCCGCCTCAATGTGTGGAATACTCGCGGGCTTCATCGCGAGTTCACTTTCGCGGACGGCCACGTATTCTGCGTAGGTGCCCTCGCCTCGATGATTCGGCGAAGAAAACACAGCGTCACCGACCGAAAAACGCCTGACCCGGGGCCCGACCGCGACCACAACACCCGATACATCCAACCCGATGGTGCGCGGAAGACGATAGCGGATGATACCGCGTTGCATCCCGCTTCTGATCTTGCAGTCGACCGGATTCACGCTCGTCGCGATCACGCGAATGAGCACGTCGCGACTCCCTGTCCGCGGCACATCGACATCGCGAAGCGTCAGGACATCCGGTGCGCCGTACTGATCAAACTGCATGGCGTGCATGCGCGTGGGAACGCTCATGTGTGTACCCATGACAGGGCACTTGCAGGTTGCCCTACAATGGCCGGTGGTCCTTCGTCGCGAGGGCGTTGCCGTTGCAGGTCATGCATCAAGTGAGGAGTCCGCGACGTTTTCGTCCATGGAGAACACCGCGTTTCGTCCATGCTCTTTGACGAGATAGAGGGCACGGTCCGAGCGCTCGATAACCGAGGTGAGATCCTCGTCCCTGGTAAAGGCCAGACCGATGCTGCAGGTGACGTGAGCCTCTCCCGCATCGAAGCGAAGCGGTGAGCCGGCGACACCCGCGCGGATCTCCTCGGCGGCGGCGAGGGGGTCGCCGCAGGCGCTGCCGAATACGATAATGAACTCGTCACCGCCCGTGCGGAAGATCAGCGAGTCTTCGCTCAGATACTGCTGCACGCGCCACGCGAAAGCTCGCAGCAGCGCGTCGCCGCCACCGTGACCGAAGGTGTCGTTGAGGGTCTTGAAGTTGTCCACGTCAACGCTGGCGATCGCGACCGGCAGTACGGGCACCGCCGTGGTGAAGCTCACCAGTCTGCCCTGACCACGCCATGACTCAAAGGCCAGGCGGTTTGGGACACCGGTCAACGGATCGTACCTCGCGACCCGTTGAATCTCGCGCAGCTGCTTTTCGATTCGCACTGCTGAGCGCATCACCACGCCGAATTCGACCCCGTCTTCGAGCCTGCGACGAACGACCGAGGTCATCACAGAGATCTCGTCGCCGTTGCGGTGCAACGCAACCATGCGGGTGGGGTCGTCGTTGGCGGCCGACTCGTTTCCGCGCGCGACGAAGTCCTTCACAATCTGTTTGTGCCTGGTTCTCATCGCACGGGGAATCAGCATTTCGATACTCTGGCCCCTGAGCTCTTCCGGGCTCCAGCCCAGCAGCTTGTAGACCGAAGCACTCGATTGCTTGATGGTCATCTCCGGCGACACAGCAAGGATCACCTCCTCGGTCTCGTTGAGGATCTTCAGCAGGGTGGACTCGAGGCGACCGCGCTCGCGCTGTTCATCCCGAAGCTGGTGCGAGATTCGCTGCTCGCGGCTCATCAGGAACACGATCCCGACAAGAGCCGTCGTAGTCCCGATCGCACCTGCCGTGGTTCGCACGACACCTGCCGGCAGCCACCCGGCAGAAGTGATGTAGGTGGAGATCCCGACAATGGCGATTGGGGCCGCGAGCACTACGAGAATCAGCAGACGGGTCAGGCGTCCTTCGCGGGTCTGGGCGATCACTACGGACGACAGGTTGTCCCCGGGCGCGTTCAGCACAATGCCCACGTAGTACATGATCAGCGAGACCGAGGTCGGGACAGACATCGTGCGAAAGAAGCCAACGTCTGCGATGTATCCTTCAGCGAACAGGTGCGCCGACCCCCCTATCAGGGGCAGGGACAGGCCAAGAAAGGCGAACATCGCGTAGGGAACGCGCCGGCGGCGTATGCGTTCGACGGAACGGGCCAGGGCCAGCAACGCGGCCAGCAGAAATGCCAGGGCCGTCGCCGGCGCCATCCGTCCGGGTAGGGTCTCCGACCTGGTGTCCCGAGCCAGAACTTCATCGAGAAAGAAGCTCTGCCCCAGGGCGTACTCTACGAGGGTCCCGACCGAGATGAGCAGTATGCAGCCGATCGCCATCGCGCGGGTGGACATTGGAAGGCGCCCGGCGAGTGAGATTACGATCACGCCGCAAAGCATGATGCACACCGCCGAGTTCGCTTTCATTGTCTGCGCGAAAAGGTGCTCGGCCCAGATTCCGTGCCCCGGCAACCACCAGTTCACCAGCGCCACGAGCCCGACAACCACAAGCGCGAAGCCGATGCGAGTCGCCTGAACGGCGGAATCCGTGCCCGGCCGTGGCTCTGCCGTACCGGGCGCCTGCATCGGTGAGACGATGTAACGCTCTCGATCTGGACTCGCGTCTTGCAAGACAGGCCGCCTCCAATCGACAGGGCGCAACTGGAACCCAGCTACCCTGCCAATGTACTTCAGCGAAGGGCGTGGATACCAGCACTAACGCCGCCGGCGGCTCACCATGAAACCCGGCGACAAGCTCGACCGCTGGAATACTCCGGATTCCAGCTCGCGGCTTCGGGCCCGACGGATTCGGCCGGGCCCGAACGGGAACTCTTACATTCCGGCGGCTTCGGCGGCTTCGGTCATGCATGCGCGGGCATCGCTCTCGCCCTCCGCATTCATCATGCACTTGGCCGCCTTCTTCCAGATCTTGCCGTCCACGAGGTCCTTGAACTGGGTCAACGCCTCTTCGCATTCACCGAGCTCCTCGGACGAGACGTCTTCGCCCGCGTTCTTGGCAATTTTCTTGCACACAGCCTTGGGCGACGGTGTGCAGGCTGCTGCGAGGAAGAAGACTGCGATAAGGGTCGCAAGTGCTTTGGCGAATTTCGACATTCCTATCTCCGGTGTAGAGCCTCCCGAACCCTCTTCAAAGCGGGGACGAAAAGCACGTGGCAAGCGCGCCTGATGCGAGCGCGTCATCGCCAACTAGCGCACTGTGAGCGCAGAATCCACGACGCTGCGACACGAGCCACCATGGCGCAGAGCGAACGCATCTGCCGCCGGAAGTCCCCCGCCGACGGCGCAGCGTACCGCATGACAATGCGCCGCGCGGCCCACGACGGGCCAGGTCAGCGCATGGGGCTTTGAACGCGCCGCCGTTGCGCGTATTGCGCTCTCATGTCCGACACCTCCCGAAAGAACCCCCGACCGGGGCTGCCCCTGGTGGTCGCCCGTGACCTGCGACACTCATTCGGAGGTCCGTTGCTGCTCGACGACGCGCGGATCGAGGTTCGGCGGGGAGATCGGGTCGCCCTGTTCGGACGCAACGGCGAAGGGAAGTCCACGCTGCTGCGGGTACTTACGGGTGACCTGAAGCCGGACTCCGGCGTGGTAGATCTGGCCGCGGGGAGCACCGTCGCGGTGCTGACGCAGGCCGTCCCGGAGCCCTCCGACGGCAGCGTATTCGACGTGGTAACCGAAGGACTGGGCGAGGTGAGCGAGGCACTCGCTGCGTACCACCACGCCGTCGAGAGGGTGAGCGTCGACGCCTCGGACCGCAGCTTCGCGGCACTCGAACGAGCGCAATCACAGCTCGAAGCGGTAGACGGCTGGCGGGCCCACGACCGTGTAGAGAAGGTGCTCTCACGCCTTGAGCTGGATGGCGACGCCCTCTTCGGTACCCTCTCGGGCGGATGGCGCCGGCGCGTATACATGGCACGTGCCCTCGTCCGTGAGCCCGATCTTCTGCTCCTCGACGAACCCACAAACCACCTCGATATTGACGCCATCGAGTGGCTTGAGACCCTGCTGACCAACTACAACGGTGCCCTGATCTTCATTACGCATGACCGCGCCTTTCTCAGGGCCGTGGCGAACCGTATCGTCGAGCTGGACCGCGGCAGGCTTGTCGAATTCTCCCCCGATTTCGACCGCTACCTCGAAGAGAAAGAGCATGCGCTGGATGTCGAAGAAGCGCATGATCAGCACTTTGACCGCAAGCTTGCTGCCGAAGAAGCGTGGATTCGCCAGGGGATCAAGGCGCGGCGCACACGCAACGAAGGACGCGTCCGAGCCCTGAAGCGCATGCGCAGCGAGCGCGCGAAGCGACGAAAGCGGAAACAGAGCGCCGGGTTTGCGATCCAGCAGGCGCAGAGCTCGGGATCGATCGTCCTCGAAGCGGAGTCGGTATCCTTCGCCTACGACGATCAACCTGTCATCCGAGACTTTTCGCTGCTTCTGCGTCGCGGCAGCCGCCTCGGTCTGATCGGCGCCAACGGCAGCGGTAAGACGACCCTGCTGCGGCTTCTGCTCGGTGAACTGGAGCCGGACTCCGGCACAGTACGGCACGGTACACGGCTCGAAGTCGGGTACTTCGACCAGCTGAGAGACGCCCTGGACCTCAACGCGACGGTCTCAAAGACCGTGGCAGATGATGGCGACATGATCGTCGTTGGCGATCAGAACATGCACGTGATCGCGTACCTCCGCATGTTCCTCTTCGATGAAGCGCAGGCCCGCTCGCCCGTTCGGGTGCTGTCCGGCGGCGAGCGCAACCGGCTTGTTCTCGCGAAGCTCTTTTCGCGACCGGCAAACGTACTTGTCCTCGACGAGCCCACGAACGATCTCGACGTAGAGACACTCGACGTCCTGGAAGAGCAGCTCTCACGCTTCGAAGGCACGGTCCTCGTCGTCAGCCACGACCGCGAGTTCCTCGACAATATCGCCACCGAGAGCCTGATCTTCGAAGGTGACGGCGTCGTGACCCGGGTTGTCGGTGGGTACGAGATGTGGGCCCGCCTGCGAGACGAACGCCTCACGGCACAGGCAGCTCTCGATGCCGCCGATGCCGAGACGGCGGCGAAGCATGCCGCGATGGCCGCGGCGACGGTGGCACCGCCAAAGAAGATGAGCAGCGCAGACCGACGCGAGTTATCGATGCTGCCGGCACGCATCGAATCCCTGGAGGCTGAGCAGACCGCAATCAACGAAGCGTTGATGGACCCACTGATGCACAAAGAGCGCGGCGCCGAGGTGGCTGAGGCTGTGGAACGGCTGGAGGCGATCACAAGCTCCCTCGAAGAGCTGTACGCCCGATGGGAAGAGTTGGAAGCACAGGCAGCGGATTGCAGCTGAGCGCTACGAAGCTGAAGCTGCGGCGAGCGAAGAACACAACGGACAACAAAGTCTACTGAAATCGCCGAACCCCCTTTTCAACCGCCAACGACGACTTACTGACGCCCCAACCCGGCGCAACAGCCGCCGAACACTGCGATGAGGAAATCATGATCCTACGCCAGCTTTTCGACGAAAACTCATGGACCTACACCTACCTGCTCGCCGACCCTGAGACACGTCGCGCCGTCATCATTGATCCGGTCGCGGAGCAGGTCGAGCGCGACATGCGCCTGGTGGAAGAGCTCGGCCTGGAGCTGCTCTACACGATGGACACGCACGTGCACGCCGACCACGTCACCGGCTCGGGCCTGATCCGCGACCGAAGCGGCGCAAAAACCGTCGCCGGGGAAGCCGCAGACGTACAATGCATCGACATCGCCGCCGGTGATGGCCAACGACTCAGCTTCGGCAACTACGAGGTCGAAGTCCGCAGCACGCCCGGGCACACCAACGGGTGCGTCAGCTTCATCGTAGAGGCCGACGGGCAGACCTACGCCTTCACAGGCGACGCGCTGCTGATCAGAGGCTGCGGGCGAACCGATTTTCAGCAGGGCAGCGCCCGCTCACTCTACAAGTCGGTCCGCGAACGCATCTTTTCGCTGCCTGAGGACACGCTCGTCTACCCCGGCCACGACTACCGCGGACACACCGCCAGCAGCGTCGGGGAAGAGCGCGCCCACAATCGCCGCCTGCGCGACAGCGTCAGCGAAGACGAGTTTGTGCACATCATGGCGAACCTGAAGCTCGCGAACCCGAAGCTGATGGACATCGCCGTACCCGCCAACATGAGCTGCGGACTCTCCAACGATTACGACGCCGAAGCGACTCGTCGCTTTAACGAGGCGCCGGCAGCGGCCCTGCAGAACCTCGACGGCTTCCGCATCATCGATGTGCGCCAGCCCATAGAGTTCAACGGCGAGCTCGGCCACATCGAAGGCGCAGAGCTTATCCCTCTGGACGGACTGCGAGCCGCCGCCGAGGACATGAGCAGAGACGAGGCGCTGCTTTTCGTCTGCCGCTCCGGCAACCGGTCACGGATGGCCTGTGAGCTCTTTGCAGAGATGGGCTTTCGTCATCTGACCAACCTTGCCGGTGGGATGATCGGCTGGAACGCGAACGCAGCGCGGCAGGCGGGCGGCGTGCGCTGAGACCAGGCGACGGCGCATTGCCGCTTGTTCGCCGTCCTACGCTTCGCTACGGGACCGCCCTTCTCTCAGGCCGGTTACGTGGCGAATGTCCGTTCTCAGCTACATATGGCAGGCGCTGACCTTCGCCCTCACGGTACCCGCGATGCTGGTGCCGGCGATGCTCACGCGCAGCCCCGATCGCCCGTGGGTGATTGGAGGCCACGGTGGCCGTGCCTACATGGACAACTCCGCCGCGCTACACGCTCACGCGGTAGACGCCGGGCAGCCTGTGATCTGGATCGCAGGCAACCGCCGCCTCGCCGACGACCTGCGTGCAAAAGGCTACGAGGTCCGCCGCCGCGGTTCTGCAGCGGCCCGTTGGGCACTGCTGACAGCGCCGGCCGTGATCTACTCCCATGGCGAAGATGACGTTGAGCTCTATGGGATCCTGCTTCGACGCGTGCTCGGTGAGCGCATCTACCTGAACCACTGCATGAACCACCTGAAAGCAGGGCAGCACTACACGCCGGCCGCCGATTCGCGCCGAGGCCCGGGCCGATGGATGTACAACCTGCTGGTCACCGACTTTGACCACCTGCTGGCCTGCACCGAGGCCGAGCGGGCGAACTTTGAACTGTCCTTCCCCCATCGAAAGGAGCGCATTCAGCTCGGTGGCGGCGCTCATGTCGACGGCTGGATGCGAATGCGCGAGTCGGCCCACGATGGAAGCATCCTGTATTTTCCGACCTTTCGAGAAGGAAACGAGGCGCAACTGCGCCTCGAGGACACGATCGAAGAGCTTGCCGCGAGCGATCAGCTCACCGAATGGCTGCGCGCCACGAGCCGGCGAATGTACATCGTAACGCATACGAACACCCGCGTGCGACCACTACAGGTCGCCGAGCCCTTTGCGCTCGCCCCACCAGAGCGCCTTCTTGAGCTGGCGGCCCGCTCCGCGCTGCTCATCTCAGACTACTCCGGCGTGACCTTTGACTATTTCGCCCTGAATCGACCAATCATGCTCTTTCCCTTTGATCTGGCTTCGTATCTGACGAAGCGCCGGCTCTACGTAGAGTACTCGGAGCTCGACTTCGCTATGCACGCCACCACCCCTGAGAGGCTGATCGAGCTGCTCACCAACGAGTCCTGGCTCGACGATACGCGCGTGGCCGAGGGTCGCGATCGCTGGCGCACTCGCCTTTTTGCTCATGACGGCCCCGCACATTGTGCCGATACCTTCGCGGCCATCCGCAACATTGTCGCGCCCGGCTGACGGCTGATGACCCGATTTACCCTACGCACATTCTTCGTGTTCGCAGGACTGCGCGTCCTGTCGCTGGTGCTGCACTACTGCGGACCCAGCCCCTATGGCGGACGACTCGTCGTCAATCCGGACCGCTTTCTACCCGACGCCATCATCGCCGAGCTGGGCATGATGGGCCTCATCACCCTCTTCTTCGTCGTCCTACGCCTTCTGTTCAGGCGGGAGCGGGCGCGTTGGTGCATCGACATCGGACTGGTGTCGGCACTCTCCATGTACGTTGTCTTCGGCCAGTTCGACGGCGAGACCGTGCGCTGGCTCGGCCAGCACATCAGCGTGACTTTCCTGCGCACCTACTTCGGAGTGCGTGACACACACATGCTGGGCCGACTCCTCGCGAGTGACGTGCTCTTCTCCGCAATTGCGCTGATCCAGGCCATCGTGGCGGTCGTCGCTGCGGTGCTGGTCTGGCGCAGGCGAGAGCCCCTTCTCGTCGACGCCGACAGGAAACACCTGGTGGTGTTCGCTCTGCTCACGGTCTTTGGGCTGACCGCACACCTGTGGCTGCGACAATCCGAGAAGCGGTGGCGGCGGGTAAAACCCGCCGCGTGGAGCGTCGCTGAAGACGCGTGGCGCGGAATCACCGGCGCCGACAACCCGAGGAACCCGCGACGCGCGGCACAGGATTTCTGGTCGCTGGCGCATACCGGCGATATCGACGGAGACGCTCCGCCACAGAGCGGAGGCCCCTACCCTCTGTACCGCGACACGAACCTCGGTGAGCTGACACCGGAGGAGTTCGCCGCGCAGGACCGTAGCGAGCGGCCCAACGTCATCATCATTGTCTTCGAGACCATGCGCGGCTGGATGACCGGCTGGCACCCCGGCACGACCGTCGAGTCCGACACACCACGCACTGACGAGTTCATCCGCGAGAACGCACAGTACTTCCCTTTCACGCACAGCAACGGCTTCCCCAGCGTGGAGGGATGCATGGGCATGCACCTCGGCTTGTGGCCGCACTTCCGCAACATCGTGTTTTCTCAGTACCTGCACGTGCGCACCCTGGGATTCCCCGAAGTTCTGCGTGAGGCCGGCTATCAGTCATTCGCGCTGCTGGGGGCGGACCCCTCATTCTCGAACTTCACTCCCTGGTTTCAGCGCTGGTACGACGACTACGAATACGACCCTGCGAACGTGCACGACGGGCCGATCCTCGACCGCTTCTACGAGCGTATCGAAGCGGCGCTGAATGAAGACTCGGCGCCCCTGCTGGCGCTCGCGTGGACGGCCACAACGCACCCACCGTACGACGTCCCACCCGAGAGCGGCGTACGGCCGGCAGACACCACCGAAGAGCGCTTCCGTCAGGCGATGCAGTACGCCGACATCTATGTGTCGGGCATTCTGGATCGCCTCAAGGCTCGGGATGACTGGGACAATACGATCGTGATTCTCCTCGGTGATCACGCCCAGCCCACAGTGTGGCAACGGCAACATGAGGACGAGGTCGGCGAGCTGAACCCCGGCCACACATGGACGGGTCTCGCAATTACGGGCGGCTGGCACGGTCGACCGACGCCGGGTCGCCGCGACGAGATCATCAGCCACATCGACCTCGCTCCGACGCTGCTCACGATGCTCAATCTCCGCGTCGGCAACGCGTTCATCGGTCAGGATCTCAACGGCGCGAACTTCGTAGAGCGACCGGCCTGGGCCTTCCGCTACGACACGATCGCGCGCTCGCGACCCGACGACAGAACCATTTTTTCTATGCGCGGCCGAGAAGCCACACAGTATCAACTCGACCGGACCAGCGAGCTCTCATATGGGCTGCTCGAAGGCCACGGGAACGAATACGGACCTGCGCGCGACTTCGACATCGCGCGCTACCAGGACGCCTTCCGATACTACGGTCGCCTCTTTGATCGGAACCTGCTGATGCCCCCGCTTGAAGAGCAATGAGCGCTCGCGAAACTCTCACGAGGCTTGAGACCTGGGCGAAGAGCCCCGGTGGAAAGCGCGCGATCAACATCATCCGAGCCCTGCTCTTCATCGCCGTCATCGCCTTCCTGATCTACCGCATCTCGCTGATCGGCTGGGGGCGTGTGTGGGCTGAGCGGCCGCGCACCATCTGGTTCTACGTCGTCGGGCTGGGCATCTACTTCTACCTGCCTGCCTTTGAGTCCATCATCTACCATCGCCTGTTCGGAGCTTCGCCGCGGGTCCTGCTGCCGGCGCTGATTCAGAAGCGCGTCCTGAACATGGATCTCTTCGACTACTCCGGCGAGGTCTTCTTCGTTGCCTGGGCGCGGCGCAGGAAGCTCTCTGACAGGGTCCTCGGGCTCACGAAAGACAACCTCATCATGTCGTCGGCTGCCTCCAACATCGGTGCCGTCGTGATGCTGACGGTGCTCGTATCTGCAGGCTTTGTCTCGGTCGATGATCTCACCGGTGGCCGCAGTGGCTGGGTAATCGTCGGCGGCACGTTCATCCTCATTATCGCGATGGGCGCGATACTGACGCTGCGCAAAGCAATCTTCACCAGCGACCTGCCGACCCTGGGCTTTCTCTTCGGCACACACACCGCGCGTTTCGTCACAATCAGCGCTCTGCAGGTGCTGCAGTGGTGGGTCGTGCTGCCGGACACGCCTTTCACTGTCTGGGCCACGGTGCTGGCTGTGTATACCGTCGCGCATCGGCTGCCACTGATCCCGGCCAAGGACCTGGTATCAGCGACCCTGGTAGTCAGCATCGGCGGAACGCTGGACGCATCCACCGCCGCGATCGCGAGCATGCTGGTCGTGCGCGCCGCGATGGAGAAGGCTGTCGGTGCAGGCGTCTACCTCCTCGCCGGCCTCGCAGACACCAGGGACCCGACGGATGGGCCGACTCACCCGGATGCACCCGTGTCCACGGACAGGCCTGCGAAGTCAGGCACTACTGCGGCGTCTCCACAGTCGGGCGGGCAAGATCCAGACCCCCGGGATACCCGTAGCTGACCGCGCCGCTGTATCCGAAGCCGTACACGCCAAAGCCCTCTTCGCCAGGCGTATCCAGTGAGTGCCGTCCCGGCTCGACACTGACGTACGCGACCTGCCAGGTGCCACCCGCGACCGGCTGAAACAGCGTGTCGGCAAGCGGGGCGCCATCCATCATCACGCGCACGCCGGCCGGACGCACAACGGTCAGCCAGTCTTCGGAATAGTCTTCAGGCGTGAGGACGACATACTCGTTGCGATACTGCTCTGTGGGTACAGCCAGTATCATTGCCGGATCCCCTTTCGTTGAGGTGATCCGCGCATCCTGCTGACTGACCAGATATTGGACCACCATCACCGGCGCGGAGGCGCTAACAACAAACGAGTCGAGGGCCTCCGCTTCAGCAAATTGCCCCGCGTTCAGGGTGACACCGTTGAGCCCGGCGACCGGCGGATCCGTCGTAATCGTGGTGCCATTCTGCGAGGCAACAATGCGCCATATGTCAGGCTCGTTGCCCCGCGGCGGGCTGTGCACGGCCAGCACCTCGTTTCGCCACGTGTCCACCGGGAACATCTGCTGCTCCATGTGGTCGGCGCAACAGAGTCTGTCCTCCTCATCTCTCTCGCCGATGATCGCTTCTTCATGACCGCCAAACACGACAACGGGCGCGCTCGAAACAATGTGTGTTCCCGTCATATCGCCGATCGTCGACGTGAACCCCTCCAGCTCGCTCTTTGCTTCAAAGTTGAGCACTTCGAAGGGGCCGATGACGAAGTTGTGTGTGCTTCCCGCAGTGATTCCCTGAAAGTCCGGCCCATCGATGATGTCGGCGCTGAAGGTAATCGTCACCCGGGTCTGTTCCGTCACGCCCACGATAGTAAACCAGCCGTTCTGCGGCTCGAACCCAATCCCGCCGACGCCTGAACCCCAGCTGGCGACGTAGTACTCGGTGCCCAGCGCGCTCGAAGGCAGAAGCAGCGACGCGTCATTCGACGCCACACCGACGTTGTTCAGCGGATTGAACTGGTAGGCAATCACCGGCTCGCTGGACGCGATGCGAAAGCTGCGCAGCGAGCGCGTCGAATTCTCCACATCCAGGCGGGGAAAGGTGAAGACGCGGGTCTGCCCCGAGGGCACGGTCATTGTGCTCGTCGGCATGGGCACATCAACGCCGGCTTCTACAATGATCTCCGCCGGCCTTGGCGAGACGTTGCCGAACACCACCGCGTGGGGAATCGCTCGGGGATCGCCAAAGGGATCCGCGTACTGAGGCAGATCCACCGACCAGTACTCACAGCCGATATAGCTCGGAGTCTTCCCGACGGCGGCGCAGCCTTCCGCGCACTCCCCGCCGGCACACGCCTCAAAAGCGAGCGCGTCACAAACCTCGACCTCTACGAATCCAACCTCGGGCCGACATTCGAGCACGGTCGTCTGGTCCGCATTGCAGATGCGCTCTCCGATCGTGCACCCGCCGCCGGTCTCTGGAACGTCGCTGGAGACCGTGTCAGCGGACCCTGTATCGCCGGTGTCGCCCCCTGTGTCCGATGTGGTGTCACCTCCGCCGGCGTCATCACCGACCGCCACACATTCACCCTCGAACAGCGTCAGTCCCGGGCCACAACGCGCCGGGGTACCTGTACCTTCGCCGTCGTCACCACAGGCAGCGAGCAGCGCAACCGCCGCCACACAAGTGTAGATCCTGAGCTTCATATCCCCCTCCAGCGAGTCCTTTCCTGCAGGGTTAGGCCAAAGCGCCCGCGCCGTCGACGACAACGTCTCTCACAGACAACGTCGCTATCAGGCGCGGCGGCTGACCTGCGATGCGCCGCCCTTCCAGCTCTCATCGATGAGAGAGCGTACGGACAGCTCCTGCGGGTCCCTGCCCCAGACGTTCTCCAGACGGAGTACACCGCGGGGACACACCTCAGCGCAGAGACCGCAGCCTACGCAGCTGGCCCGCGTAAATGACACGTTACTCTGGGCGTACTGACGCACGTCGATACCCATCTCGCAATACTTCGAGCACATGCCGCACGAGATGCACATGTCGCGCTTCACGCGAATCCGGTAGCGACCGAACTTCTGTATCAGCCCGAGAATCCCGGCCATCGGGCAGGCGAAGCGACACCAGATGCGTGTGCCACCGATGGGATACAGCGCAACCCCAACGATTCCCGAGAGAATCGCGACGACGATGATTCCGTACCATCGGCGGAAGGAGTCGGCGGCTTTTCCGAGGCCCGCGCTGTCAGGCATCACAGCAGACATAAACCAAACAGCGGTACTGACGAACGCGATCGCAACGACCGCATTGATCGTAACCTTTTCGATCTGCCAGGCGCGGTTCGACTTGGACGACAGATGCCGCCAGGGCTCGCCGAATGTGTTCGCGAGTCCGCCGCAACCACACACCCATGAACAATACCATCGCTTGCCGAAAAGGACGGTCATGACCGGGATCAGCAGGATCGAGGCGAAGAAGCCGTACATCACCAGCACGGGGCCGTAGTACGAAAAGTTTCGCGGATCGAGATAGTCAATCTTCAGAGGCCAGAGGTATGAGAAGTAGTACTCGGGATTTCCGAAGAACTTGAGCATGAGCGGTATCGAGAAGGCGAAGCTCACCTGGATGAACATGACCACGGCGGTGCGCACAATCTGATATCGATTGTGTCGATACTTCCAGATTACGTATGAGCCGCCGCCGGTAATCGCGAGCGTGTACAGGAAGCCATAGAGGGTCCAGCGGCTCGCCAGCACCGTGACCTCACCGGTCTCGGGATCCGTCCTCTTGAAGAAGGAAAACAGGCTCTGTGAGAACGACTCCATCGCTTCGGTCGCCGGCCAGATCCAGCTCTGAAAGCGCTGCACAAAATCCGTCGGCTCCTCGAAGGGCGCGCCGAGATAGAGGACGACATAGAACACCGCGAGAACGGCGGCGATGAGCCAGGCCGAGATGCCACGGTTCTTTACGTCATGCGTAAATCGTCCCCACGCAGTTTGTTTGATCATCAGGCGGCTCCGAGGCTGCGTGGCTGGTCGGTCAAAGGAAGATCGCTGCGAACCAGATCACGTAGAGGCGCACGTCCGAACTCGACATCATACTGTGCGGCGCGCAGCTTCGTCAGCACCCACTCCGGGTCGCGGCGTTCCTGCACCCAGCGCTCCAGGATCTCGTGATCCCATCGAGAGCCGAGCATGTTGAAGCCGATCACAGCGCCATCATGGTGAACGATCCGCACCGACAGGTCTCGCTTCGGGTGCTTCAGATAAATGGTCTGAGAGCCCTCAGGCGCCAGCATCACATCACCAACTGTGGTGTATTCCACTTCGAAGAACTTCGAGCTGTTGAAGAATATAGGGCGACGGTAGGCCGCCCTCTCACCATACAGATTCCGCGCCGTCAGTATCCCGTGCCGCTTTGCGGAGTACCAGATCGACTCGATGTAGGGATCGCCTTCGTCTGTGTGAATCTGCGCACAGTCACCGATCGCGAAGATGTTTGGATCTTCTGTTTGCAGGAATTCATTGACGACGATTCCCCGGTCGATGGGAGGCGGGTCCCTAAACTCCTTCAGTCGGGCAACGTTGGGCCGCACGCCGGCGCAGACCCCAAGCATCTGGCAGTCGATGACATCGCCGGCGCTTGTGTGCACGCGGGACACTCGACCTTCGGCGTCGTGCTCTACCTTTGTCATTTCTTCCGAAAGCCGTATGTCGACCCCGTGGTCGCGCATATGGCGGGTCACGAAGTCGGCCTCCTCCTCGCCGATCGCCATTGGCCAATACCAGGGCTCTCGCACCAGAAAGGTGACCTCTACGCCGTGAAAGCGGAGGCACTCGACCAGCTCGATCCCGATCAGGCCGCCTCCGACCACGACCGCCCGACGGGTCGATGGGGTAAGGGATTCGCACTCGTCCAGGTCCTGCATCGAGATGAAGTGCACGACGCCCTTCTTTACGTCGTCGATCCCCTCCCAACCAAACATATTCGCGCTGGCCCCAACCGCATACACGAGCCGATCATAGTCGTAGGTCTTCGCGCCATCGACAGTGACAGTTCGTGCCGACGCATCGTGATCAGTGACCCACCCTCGCACGCAGTTGATTCGCTGTCGCTGCCACGCGTGGCGCTCGAAGGGTTCGAGATCGCGCCGGGACATCATATCCATGTATGCGTACATCAGCGCTGTACGCGAGAAGAAGTAGTCCGTCTCACCGCCGATCATGGTGATGTCCGCCGAGGAGTCGCGTTGACGGACCGCGAGGGCACAGTTCGCTCCAGCGACTCCATTGCCAACGATTACAACTTTCACGGGCGCCTCTGCTTCACGGGTGAGGGTCGGGGGTCGGGGGTCGGGGGTCGGGGCCGGAGCCGGGGCCGGGGCCGGGGCGCGACAACGAAACGACATACGCAGGCCCCCGGCGCAGGTTACGCAGCGGTCAATCTTCGTTTGCGATCGCTGACTCCAGCCGCCGAATCTGCATGCGGATCGATTCATTCCACGGCGCACGGGATTGCGCCAGTTTGAGGTGCCGCAACGCGAGGTCCGGTCGCCGCAGCCCGTCGGCGTACACGCGACCGAGTGCCACGTGGGGCAGCGGGTCCGCGCCGGCCAATGTCACGGCCCGTTGCAGCAGCTCCACCGCGAGCACAAAGTCTCCCGAAGCCTCTGCCAGGTCGGCTCGGTGCCGGAGCTCGCGCCGGGTTTCGTCCGACGAGAAAGAGGGAGACAAATCCGCGGCGTCGGAGCCGGTCAACAGCCGGCCGCCCGGCGGCACGTCGTCGACGGCAACGGAATCCGCGGCCTCCCCGGCCGCGTCCTGCTCTGCCCGCTCCAACCTCCAGCGACGAAACTCCCTGCCCTGCGGCTGCCCCGCTGTGGCCCGCCCGCTTCGTGCCGGCGCTGTGTCCGACTCCGGTATTCCGGTTCGTGCCACCGCGCGAGGCACCGGATTTCCTGCACGACGTTGTTCGTCCCGGTCGGCGACTTTCATCAGCCGAGCGAGGCGCTGACGGACCTGCCCGCCGGAAGAACTGCGTGGCGCGGCGCCGGACTGATGTGCCGAAGAATCACGCGCCGCAGAGGTGGGCGATGCTGACACCTTCAGGGAAGGTCGTACGCTGACCGGCGCCGCAGCGGCAGGCCTGTCAGACACCGCGGACAGGAGCTTCTCCTGCGCGGACGCGCGTGAGGGCAGCGCGCCGACGTCGATGCTCTCCGGCGCGGAATCGGCGGTGGTGGGCGCAGGCGCATGCAACCGTCTCAACTTGTCTTTCAGCTTGCTCATCGACCTGAAGACCCTATCCGCACGAGCACGTCGATGTCACGTGGCCGTTGACGTGACCGGCAGCGGATTGACGGTGTCATAGGTACGCCGTACGGCTTGTCGCCTCTGCATTTCGCGGAAGCGGCTCTTATGGAGAAGACACAATGGCAGGTATTTTGGATGCGCTCGCCCCTCAACTGAGCGGCCAGATTCTCGGACAGATCGGACAATCGCTTGGCATCAAAGACCAGAAGGCCCAGGCGGCGATTGCCGTCGCGCTGCCCGTCATCATCGGAGCACTCGCGAAGAACGCACAAAAGAAGAAGGGCGCTGAATCACTCAACAACGCGATTCAGAACGACCACGATGGCAGCATCCTCGACGACCTGGGCGGCTTCATCGGCCAGTTTCAGAACGGGCCCGGTGCCGGCATCCTCAAGCACGCGCTCGGCAAGAAGCGACCGACCGTCGAACAGCAGGTCAGCCGGCAGGTTGGATTGGATTCCGAGACCACCGGCAAGCTCTTTGAGATGCTTGCGCCCGTCGTGATGGGTCAGCTCGGCAAGTCCGCGCGCAGCGGCGGCCTCAAGGCTGATGACCTCGCCGTTGCGCTGGGCGGAGAACGCCAGCGCGCCGAGAAGAGCCCGCAGGGCGCGGTTCTGAAAGGCATCTTCGGCATGCTCGATCGTGACGGCGACGGCGTCCCGGACATTCTACAGAAGAAGAAGCGCTGAACGCGGCGCGTGCGGCATTGACTGTGAGTGCGAGACTCTGTCTCGCGCTCTACCAAAGGGCTCTCGCCCTCTGGACACCCGGCGGAAAGCTTCGCTTTCCTGTTGGACAATGGTGGAAGCGATCGCCGATGGCACACGTTGCCGGCGCAGCAGTAGAGTCGCAGCATGCAGCCGACTATGCTCGCCCCACAGATTGCACGGGAGCGAACATGTTGGTTTTTGGGTCGAAACTTCGGGGCTTGTACCTGTGCGCGATCGTTGTCGCGCTGGTCTTCGGAAGCGCCTGCAACGACGGAGGCGAAGTCGGCGACAACGACACGGGAAGCGACGGGGTTAGCGATGCACCGCAGGATCTGAACGCAGATTCCGACACAGAGGGCGACACCGGCGGCGGCGTCGAGCACCCGCCCCTACGGGCAGTCCCTGTTGATGGCGGTATCGGCTACTTCGTCGATCCCCTGGGCCGCGAAGTCCTGCTACGTGGCGTAAACGTAAACTCCCTCGGTGAGTACTGGCAGTACGACGCGTCTCGGATCACCGTGTTCCCCTTCGAGGAAGAGGACATGGATTTCATCGCCTCGATGGGATTCAACCTGGTTCGCCTCATCGTCACCTGGTCCTTCGTCGAGCCCCAGCCGGGAGTATACGACGACGACTACATCGACGGAGTCCTGGCGGTTATCGACGGGCTGTGGGCTCGCGGCATCTACACCCTCGTCGACATGCACCAGGACGCGTGGGGCCCCGCCCTCGCCGCTCGACAGGACGAGGTGTGCCCGGCAGGAACAACGCCCGCAGCGGGTTGGGACGGCGCACCGGCGTGGGCCACCCTGGTTGATGAAGACACACCCCGGTGCGCACCGCTGGTCAATGGCTTTCCTGTCCGCGAACTCTCGTCCTCGGTCATCGAAGCCTGGACCAGCTTCATGCGAGATGCAATCGGACCCGGCGACGTCGGAATCCGCACTCGATTCAACGCCATGTGGCGACACCTTGCGTCGCGGGTCTCTACGCACCCCGGCGTGATGGGCTACGATGTCCTCAACGAACCAAACATCTTCGCCGGCCTCGATTTCTCAGAGCTGTATCGAGACGCCCTGCCCGAGATACGCGCCGGAGAAGCGGCCGCCGGCTCCGCAGAACGCGTTGTCGTCTTCGAACCGTCCGCAGGGTGGAATCTCGCCCAATCCGGTTGGTCTGTTCGCCGGTTCACCGAGGACACGCAGGTCGCGTACGGCCCACACATCTACCAGGGCAGCATCTCGGACGTTCCCCTCGACGAGGGTCAGATCAGCCGAATCCGCAGCGAAGTTCAAGGCTTCGGAGGAGTGCCCGTAGTCGTCGGTGAGTGGGGCGCGGGGTACGCCGACGCGGACAACGATGACGGCTACTTCGCACGAATGATTGCGCTCCAGGACCGCGAAGGCTGGAGCATGGCGCACTGGGTATACATGGCAGCCTGCGGAGACCCGCACCACGCCTACACCGCAACGGCCGGAGACGACAGCGGTGAAGGAATCTGGAGCTACCGGCATGTGGACTGCGACGAACCCAACGAACGCGGCCCGTTACGAACGGGGCTGGTCAACCGGATGCGGCGCCCTGCCCTGCACTACGCTCCCGGTGCGATCGACGCGATCGCATGGGACCCGGTCGCCCGCACCTTCGACGCATCTGGGGTCGGCGCCACCGAGAACCTCGAGCTTGTTTGGTTTGCACCGGAAGGACACACCGACCTGCAGGTTGAACTCACAGGACTCAGCGATCACAGCGCGCTCGACATGCTCGGCGGCACGCGGCACACAGCGCTCGCCGAAGGCGGCGCATGGTCCATCTCGGCTGCCCCCTGATCGCAGCAACATGAGCATCGATGTCCGACTTCAAACTCCCCAAAGGACGAGCCCGGCGTAACCTCAAGCTGAGCTCACTGGCGGCGTCCGTATCCGGGCGCTTCGCCGCGACGAAGGCGCGGGCAGTGGCGGCCGGCGACGAGAAGAAGCAGGAGTTGATGGAGGCCTTTCACCTCAAGAGCGCCGACGAGATGGTTCGCGCCATGGGGGCCATGAAGGGCGCGGTGATGAAGATCGGTCAGATGGCGTCCTTCGTCACCGACGACGTACCACCCGCGTACCAGAAGATACTGGCGAAGTTGCAAACACAGTCGGACCCGATGCCTTACGAGCAGGTCCGCTCCTTGGTCGAAGCCGAATTGAATGCGCCGATTGCCGAGCTCTTCGAGA
This sequence comes from bacterium, assembly GCA_030427825.1. Classification (GTDB taxonomy): domain Bacteria; phylum Myxococcota_A; class Bradymonadia; order REDH01; family REDH01; genus JAUICO01. The sequence continues at coordinate 48,017 of JAUICO010000004.1, forward strand.
GTTTTGCCGAGGAGCCACTGGCAGCGGCCAGCGTGGGCCAGGTGCACGCGGCGACGCTCCCCGGCGGCGATGAGGTCGTCGTCAAGGTGCAGTACCCGGGAGTTGACGCCGCGATTCGATCTGACCTCAGCAACCTGAGCTGGACGCGTCCTATCTTCCGCATCATGAGTCCGGCGATGGACCCGGACCCCCTGATCAACGAGCTGCGTACGCGCCTGGTCGAAGAGCTGGATTATACAACCGAAGCCCGCAACCAGAACGCCTTCGCAGCGCTCTACGAAGGACACCCTTACGTGCACGTTCCGAAAGCACGCCTGTCGCACTGCAGCGCGCGTGTGCTTACCTCGACGCGGGTGCACGGGCACAGTTACGAGTGGCTTCTCGACCAGGACGACGCACACAAGCAGAGCGCGGCCGAGATCATGTTTCGTTTCGTGTTCAGTTCCATATTCGAGTTTCACGCACTGAACGGCGATCCGCACCCCGGCAACTACCTGTTCCACGAAGACGGCACGGTGACCTTCATCGACTTCGGGTGTGTTCGATATTACGCGCCGGACTTTGTCACTTTGTGGAAGCGGCTTCTGCTGGCGAACATGGAAGGGCGCGATGACGACTTCCTGGAGCTGACCCGTGATGTCGGCTTCTTCCAGGGCGAAATCACGGTACCCAAAGCTCTCGCCGTCGAGTTCTTCGGGCTCTTCTATGAGCCCTTCCGCCGCGACCGCGAGTTCGTCTTTACGTCGGAATACACCGCCAGCACATTGTCGGAGTCCTTTGCTCGCGACTCCCGTTTTCGTCCCCTGATGAAAGAGGTCAACATGCCGGCAGAATTTGTGTTTGTGAACCGAATTCAGTGGGGCCTGTACGCCATCCTGACAAAGCTGGGTTCCCGCGGCAACTTCTACCGAATCTTTCGCGAATCACTCGGCGGTGCGGCACCGGCGAATGCCCTTGGCGAGGCAAACCGCGCCTTTCGCGCACGCTGGAAAGACGAACGTGACATTCCGCAAAGTGCCGATGTGTGGATGGACGCCGGCGAGCTCTACTGGTCGCAGAACCCGGCGGTCGAGAAGCATCGAATCGCCGCAGGCTGAGCGCAATTCCCCGCGCCGCCTACTCTGGAACCTCAGCAGTCGGCATGAGCGGGTGCACCTGTGAGAGCTGCCGACGCATTTCAGCCGCGTCGGATGTGGGCAGCTCACATGTTCCGGCCTCACACACATACACCGTCGCCTGTCCGCCCCGCGTGACTTTGCCTTCGAGGAGCGGAATCAGCGCCCGCGCCGCGTCAAGCTGCTCGCCTTCGCGCAGAACTGCCAACACCCGGTTCGGCAGGTACGTCGCTCGCAGCTCGTTTCGCAGCGCAGGCGCGTCGCCGTCCGGCGGCAGAATCACAAACACCTCGCGTGGCCGGTCCAGATAGTAGTCCAGTGCAGCGAGCATCGAGGTTGCGGCGGCACCGCGTTGCGCCAGCTGGTTCCCAAACGCCGCAAACACACGCTCGGCGCCGGCACGATAACTGTGGTTCTGTGTCCACTCCGCGAGGCGCAGCAGGTTCATTGCGGCGATGGAGTTTCCTGAGGGCTCGGCGCCGTCATAGAAGGGGCGCTCACGAGCGAGCAGGGCCTCGTGGTTATGCGAGGTGATGAAGTACGCGCCGGTTTCTTCGTCTCTAAAAGCCTCATCCAATACAATCTGCAGGGCGATGGCCTCTCGCAGCCGGCGCGCGTCACCGGTCGCCTCAAAGAGGTCGAGCAGCCCGGCGATAAGGAACGCGTAGTCATCCAGATATGCAGCGAAGCGCGCCTCATTGCCGCGCGCTCTGCGAAGCAATCTGTCGCCCTCTCGCAGGTTATCAAGAATCCAGTCTGCGGCGACTTCAGCCCGCTGTACGTACTCCGGAACGTCCAGAGCAAACCCGGCGCGGGCAAACGCGCTGATCATCAGACCGTTCCACGATGTGAGCACCTTGTCATCGAGCAGCGGCGGCAGCCGTGTCGCACGCACATCGTACAGTTTCTGCCGCGCCGAGCTGAGCCGCCGATCGAACTCACTGCGAGAGATGCCCAGGAGGGTCGCTGTGTGCTCTCGTGACTCGGTTGAGTGTAGGATGTTGCGGCCCTCGAAGTTTCCCGCCTCAGTCACGTTGTAGAAGCGAGTCACAAGTTCAAGTTCATCTGCATCGAGGACCGCCGCCAGCTCTTCCGGGGTCCATGTAAAGAAGAGTCCCTCTTCTGTGTGTCCGTCGCCGGTGGGCGAATCTGCGTCCGTCGCTGAGTAGAAGGCGCCGTCGGGCGACGTCATCTCACGAGCCACATAGTCGAGGGTTTCTCGCGCAACCCGCGCAAACTCTGCGTTGCCTGTGGCCTGCCAGGCGTCGACATACGCCACCACCAGCTGCGCGTTGTCGTAGAGCATCTTTTCGAAATGGGGCACCAGCCAGCGGGCATCGACTGAGTAGCGGTGAAAGCCGCCGCCGACCTGATCGTAGACGCCGCCTGCCGCCATATGTTCAAGCGTCGAAGCGCTGCTTTCGAGCGAGGGCTCGTGTGTGGTTCGGCGATAGTGTCGTAGCAGCAGCTGAAACTTGCTCGGTGTAGGGAACTTCGGTGCGCGCCCGAAGCCGCCGTTGATGCGATCAAACGAGGCGTTCAGCTGCAGCGCCGTTGTGTGTACGGCTTCCGGTCCGGGAACGTCACCCGGTCGAAGCAGGTCGCCGGCCTGTCGCAGGCGCTGTGCGACCTGCGAAGCGCTGTCGAGCAGCTGCGCGCGCTCGTCCCGCCATTGCCCGCTGATCTGCCCGAGAATGCTGAGGAAGCCCTGCCTCGCGCCGCGGTCTCCGTCACGCGCAGGAAAGTAGGTCCCGGCAAAGAAGGGTTCGCCGTCAGGTGTCATAACAACCGTCATCGGCCAGCCGCCGCGGCGCCGCATCATGTGGACGGCGTCCATGTATACGCCATCTACGTCGGGGCGTTCTTCGCGGTCGACCTTGATGGCTACGAAGTTTGTGTTGATGAAGGCGGCAATCTCTTCGTCTTCAAAGGACTCCCGCTCCATCACGTGGCACCAGTGACATGTCGAGTAACCGACCGAGAGCAGGACAGGCAGGTCGTCCGCCGCTGCGCGGGCGAAGGCCTCGTCGCCCCAGGGGTACCAGTTCACCGGGTTGTGCGCGTGTTGCAACAGGTAGGGGCTCTGTTCCAGAATCAGGCGATTCACAAAGCTCGGCGCGCCGTCTTCGTCGAAGTGGTGCGTACGGGCCTCGTAGTCCTCGCCACGCAGGCCGAGGGCGGTGCGCAGCAGCTCCTCCAGCTCCGAGTTTGGCGCGCGAGCGCCCGGCAGCTGCGAGTCCGTACCGGCGAACTCTGCGCTGCTGACTCGTAGCGAATCGATCTGCATGCTCTCTCCCTCGTGGCCGCTGTCGTCGCTGAGCTGCGCTGCGTTTCGCTCCTCGCCCGCCTTCGGCCTGCAGCCGAAAACGACCAGGAGCGACGCCAGCAGCAGCATTGTCTTCGTAGTACGCATGGAAGCGTGCAGAGCACAGGTGCGGCGGGGCAACAAGCCTATTTGGTCGGAGGCGGATACAGTGACTGCCTCGCGGGCCAGGAGCTCACGCTCTGAAGGTACTCTGTGGATTCAGCGGCTTCCTTAAACTCGAGGAGGTTTCCTACCTTCGACATAAGTACATCGCGTACCTCTGCCGGCGTAGCGAAGAAAAACTCCTTGCGTGCATTCGCTTGATTCAATCGACGATCTGTAAAGTGTTGATGCAGTTCCCATTCCAACGTCACCGCATCCTCCGAAAAGAACAAGCAATGGACATCGAATCTGAAGGGTACGGCGGCCCCACTTAATTCGCTGACCCTGTCTTCTGGCTCGAGCCTGCGTGTAAGTCCAATCTTGACGACACCTGAGCCGAATGCACCACGGTTTGAAATCACATACACATAGCCGGCTCGAACGTTTGCTGCGCGATAGTCGTTTTGCTCAATCGCACCATCGATTCTCTGTAATTGTTCTTCTAAAGCCCGGTCCGATTCGCCCTTCGCCTTCAACGCCGCAATGGCGTTCGCGATGTGGGCACGCTCCTTGTCCAGTTGTTCGCGTTCTGCGGCTAGCTCAGCGGCGACACGCTTTTCCTCTCGTAGTCGCGCCCTCTCTTCTCTCGCTGCCTCACGCTCTTCCTGCTTCTTGACAAGAAAGTCTGCCGTCAGCTCGATTTCCTCAATTCTCAGATTGTGGAATTCCTCGCTGATTGACATCTCCATCATCCTACCAAGCTTTGCGATGGCCTCGCGCGACCTTGTTACCCGCTTCTTGGCGGTGATTACGTTGCCTGCACGCAGCGTACGCAAACTCACATCGACTTCCGCATTGTATGCTCGAAGCATCAAGCGCCCGAGGTCTCGACACATCCTACGGCCCTTGGCTATCGAGTTGTCATACGCAAACAGATTCGACGTATTGATCGCCCGCCCCGACTTCACAACTTCACTAATCCTGGCACCGAGTTCGTTCAGGCGCTCCTGGTAAGCGGCCGCATCTTCAAGAGGGTGGTGATAGCGGTAAATCCCGACCGCCTGCAGCACACGTTCGTCATCCAGCACGACCGTGTCATCACTCGAATCAATGTTGGCCAGCTGCTTCCGCAGCTCCACCAATTCGGCCTCCAGCAAGCTGACGCGAGCATCTGTGTTCGAGGTACCTGGCGAACGGGTCGGCGCTTTCGCGCCGGCCGTAGGCGGATGTTCCACGAGCGCGTCCTGATTGCCGTCGGCTTCGGCTGGAATCCACAGTTTCCAGCCTGTGGGCGGGGCTGGCCAACCCGGCTCTGGCTGCCAACCTTTGGGCGGCACCCACCCCTTTGGCGGCTGCGGCCACCCGGGCGGCGGATTGAATACAAGCTTTGGACCCGTCATGACATTCTCACACCGCTAGCGCCCACCGTCACCAATCCGTATGGATTCTTGCTGAGTGCGGCCCCAAGGTGCTCAAGGGTAGCCTGCGGCACCACGTTCGCCAACTCAATCTGCAGGAACGCATCTCGCTCTGCGGCCACAGCAACAAATCTCATGAATTGTTGCGTACCGAGCGCAGGGTCGGTCGCCTCCGTCCCAACTTCAAGAGAAATCGATCTGATGATTGCACGACGGTCTGCCTCGAAAACCTCGTGTAGCGTACGAAGCGCCGTTTGATGCACAGCGCCCGCGTAGCGGTCTCTGCGCGCCTTCTGAGAGAGAGCCGTCGAAGTAATCGTATCGGACGATTTTGTGTACTTGTAGGCCTTTACACCGGGTACCTGGTCGGGTTGGGGCAACAACACACGAAGGTTCAGTTCAGCAGTAGCTGGTTCGAACGAAAACTCATGTTCGACAGGAAAGCAGTCCGGGTAGACTGAGTTTGAGAGTACGATTGTGATGTAGATTTCCACAGCATCAACCGCACCATAGCTCAGGTCCGTCTTCAGCTTATCGATCGCCTCATTTCGTTCGTTTGCTCTTTTCTCCCTGCTGGCGAATTCTACCGCGTACTCAGCCTTTGCATCCGCTAACGCTGATTTTCGCTGCCGCTCTTGATCAGCGTGCCAACGACTCGCAGCTTCTCGATTCGACTCATTCTCCTGACACGCCCGTTGCCATGTCGCCAAGTCTTGACGGTGCTGAACCTGCGCGGCTTCAACGGCCTTCGCATGCTTGTCCTTGCTGAACAGTTTACCCAGGCCTGTCGGTTCCGCCGGCGGGAAGAATACCGGTTGCGGTGGGTCAGCGGGTAGGATGGGAACTGCCACCGGCACTTCAAGATCAGGTCTATTGAACGGTGGGTGTTGAGCGGACTCCTTGAGAGAGTCCAGGTCGACGAAATCATCTACATTGATCGTGGCAGCCAGTAACCCGTCGATTTCAGCATACTTGTGGGAAAGCTCGAGGTTCAGTTGGTTTGCCTCTGCGTTCATTCGTTCAACATGCGCCGCCTGTGCTGCCTTGGCGAGACGCTTGCGCTCGGCCTCACTTGCCTTTGCGAATTGTATCCTGGCACGCTCCTCCGCCTTTCGGGCTTTCTCGGCTTCGCGCACCGCGCGACGTTGCTCCCTTTCCCACTCGCGTTGTGCGGCGGCCTGTCGCTTTGCGGCCAATTTGTTTTGGTGCTGTATTTCTGCGAAGAACCCTCTGCGGCGACCCATTCCCGTTAGCTCCAGTCTAGTGGCGGTGTGAACATGCCGCAGTTTGGATCAGATGATGCCAAGGCGACAACCTCGTCCGATGGCTACCACAACCAACGTGGATCGATAACCGGAACAGGGCTGACGCCTCGCCCACCACGTGAAGCCTCCGCGGGCTTTCGTTGGATAACTCGATTGGTCTGGCGCGCGCCGAGATATGAGCCTCCGGAAGAATCATATCAAGTCGCGCTCACCCCCCAGGTTGTTGAATAAACGATCCAGTCGGCAGCTGCTGCGAGTCAGTGCCTCCGAATTCGGCGCTGCGAATCCGCAACGAACCGATCTGCATACTCTCTCCCATCGCCGTCTTCGTCGAGCTGCGGCGAACTTCGGTCCTCGCTCGCCCGAAGCTTGCAGGCGAACACGAGAAGTAGCGAAGCGAGCAGAAGTACCGTCTTCGTAATACTCATGAGTGCCTGCAGAGCACACGGGCGGCGGTGCAACGAGCCCGTTCGGTCGTCGGCGGAGCGAAGCGAGATGGGTAGTAAGGCAAACATCGCGCTCGCTCGGGTGAGCGCGGCACCGCCGGCCTCGACCCCAGACGACCTCTCCGACTCCGTCGGTTCCAAGCATCACTTTCTAGTGGACCGTGATAGGGATACCCTGACGCCCGGCTGATTCAACATGGCAGGAAAAATGAGTGAGCAACAGAGTGCTTCGCCAGGGTTGCGGCAGGGACCCGATTTCGCACGCCGAGTTCTCTCGGCGGTCGTGATCTTTGGACTGGCCCGCGGCGGTGAATACGTTGAGTGGTCAGTAGACACCGCCCGATGCTCCGACGAAGTGACGACACTCGCCGTGTTCGTTGACGGAATATCAACGAGAGGGGGTGTGTACGCCGCAAACGAACAGGTCGTTGACTACACGATACATCGGGCAACGGGAGAGCACTCGGACCGCGAGAGCGCTTTCAATGCCAGCCTCGCCGGCCTTCCGATTACGGGAACTACGATCGCCTCATCAGTCAGCGATGAGGGCGGCGTCACCCGATACTTTGCTCCACCGTACGACCTCGGTTTTGAGATCTTCGTGGACAACGAACTGCACGAAGCTGTGTTCGAGAGAACGCTGGTCTGGAACTGGGGCGGTGGCCGATTGTGGCCTGAGGCCGTGCATCCGCCGGCTAGAGCGCAGCCGCTTGGCGTCGATCTGTCTGCTGCGGTCAACGCCTACGAAGTCGAGGCAATGATGCACGTCGATTCTACCGTCTACGGCGAACTTCTCGAGCTGGTTTCCCGCACCCGCGTCTTCGCCGAGTATCTTGCATGCACAGAACGACCCATTGTGACGAGCTATGTGTACGACTCTGAATACTCGGTCATGGACGCCACAGTGCCTTATGGTGGGGTTGTGTTTGTGCGGGGGCGCGGTGTCGAGTGAGTCTCGCCCTTTGGGTGCTGACATTCTCATGACGCCGGCTACCGTGCTCGGCAGGTCATTGACACCGAACGATGTGTTGACGTTGGGGATCCACGGCAAATGGTACGCCTTCACGCGTTCGCGAATCGATATGCAGACGATCAGGACACTACCGGCTCCGCCAGATAGTGCACCTCATCGCCGACGCGCACCGTACCCGCGACGAGCACTTTCGCCGTGATGCCGCCGTGGCCGCGCATCGCCGCATACCCGCCAAAGCCGAGGTTCTCTTCCATGCGACTGCAGGGAGCGCAGGGGCCGGTCGCCAGCAGAGTTACGTCGCCGATCGTAAAGCGATGTCCTTTCAGTGCGACGAGGCTGATTCCCGAGACGACGAGGTTGCGGCGCAGAAGCTCGGGCGTCACACCAACTCCGGCCAGCTGCGCAATGACAGGCAGGTGCTCGGCCTGAATCAGCGTGACTTCGCGTTTGCTCGGGCGCGCCGAATTTGCGTGCCGGTCGCCCACCAGGCCCGTGCCCACGCGCGCCTCTGCAGAAGTCACGACCTGTATGGGCGCCCGACGTCCTGGTGAGAGGCCAATCCACTCGACGCGACCGCTACGCGGAAAGCGGCGCAGCAGCTCGCGCATGGTTGGGGCACTTTGCTGCGTCATTGGCCTTCCTGTCGCCGGAGTTCACGCTTGCGAAGGACACACTCAAGCATTTTCGCAGAGTCGGCTCCAGACCCGCCTTCGTCAACGCACCTCAGCCTGCGGCGAACGCAACGCCGGCACCGGCCCGCCGTAGCCATGTACATCGGGCGGAGTGGGCGGATCAGTATGCCGAGCGACCCGTTCCAGCGCGTCTCGGTACGCCTGCATCGCGTCCGCACCCATCGCTATCAACGTTCAAGCTCACGGACACCTCACGTCGACGCAGGCTGTGTTTGTCATCTGTTGGCAGTTGCCATTGTGCCACAGGGGTGCGCCCGTGTCCGGGTCCTCAGTACAAGTACGTCCGGTTGGATAACTCTGACATTCGCGGCAACAGCCAACTCTATCCGATCCCTTCTCAAAGTCGATGTAGACTCGAAAGCGTTCTTCGAGGCAGCACTCGCCAAATGCAAAATAGTCCGGTGGGCATTCCAGCGGCGCTACATCGCCGCCACCGCACCCGGGACTGACGAACATGAGAAGACACAGCGCAGCCAATGCATGCAGTAGTCGGATACGATTGCGGTCGCCCTGCAGAAAGCGAACTCCGCACCTTTCTCCAGTCGCGTTGGGGCTCACGGACACCTCACGTCGACGCAGGCCGTGTTCGTCATCTGTTGGCAGTTTCCAGTGTTCCATAAGAGAACCCCGCTGACGGGGTCCTCAACACACGATGTCGCTGTAGGATAGCTCTGGCACTCGTAGCAACAGCCAACGCCGCCCCACTCGCCCTCGAAGTCTATGTACACTCTGAAGCGTTCCTCAAGGCAGCACTCGCCGACCGCGAAGTAGCCCGGTGGGCAATCCAGCTGGGCAACCTCATTGTCACCGCATCCGTAGGTCAGGGCGCCCGTGAGAGCGATGATTGCGATGATGAAAGATGTGACCAAGAGCAGAACGTGGCCCGGGCGACGGTTTGACCTCGCCGCTGTCATAGTTGGGGTGTGGTCCTCTGCCATACCTTCACCTCCGTCAGTCACCCTGTGGAATCCGCCATGTCAGTCGACTCGTGAACGACCAGCTGTTGTCGATGGCTGTAGGTGAGCCATCGATGCGATCGGAGCGTCGATTCTGCAGCTCGAACTGTCGAAACACCGTGTATGCGCCGAAGGCGGTAAACCAAAGAGTCGACGCGAGTCGCACGCCGGCCACCAGTCCGCCGCGACCGGAGGCCATCTCAAGCTGGTCAACACACTCGGGCGCCGTGCCGGACTCGCATTGCGGTGCAGACGCTGCGATGTCATCGCCAAGCACATAGGAGTTGCCCTGAAACTCGAAGCGCGCCCCAATCTCGAAGCGAGAGCCCGGGCGAACCTTGAACTGCATATACGCGGGAATGAAGCCCTCAAGCTGGACCAACTCCGTCGGGTGCCAGTCCACATAGAAGACCGGCAGAGGCAGCCAGCGGCGTGCCGAGTACGTGAGCAGCGCGCCGCCGCCGATCAGCAGCCGCTCAGAGGGCTCCTTCGTCAGCAGCGCAAACAAACTTCCCCGAAATGAACGCCCTTCAAGCGGCGAATAGGGCCCCGAGAAGCCGCCGGAAACACGTACCGACAACACGAGGTCTTCCGGCCACTTCTCGATCCAGAACAGAGAGAGATCCGTACCGTGATACACACGAGGCAGTCGGTCGAAGCCGGCAGCGCCATCCCTGAACGAAAGCACATCTGTGTGGTGCGAGACTCCGGGCACCAGGAAGCGATGATCGTTGAGGGGAATCGGGACGTAGAGCGCAACATCGTAGGCATTGATCTGCACTGTCTCGCCCGCAGGCCCGTCCACCGCAGCCGGCGCGTTGTATTGGGCATCGAGCTGCAGGAAGTCCGGGAACTGCGCGTGCGCGCGCTTCGAGGGGGCAGCGATCGTCCCGACCAGGGCCAGAGCGAGTACCCAAACACATGGCAGGGGACAGGCGAGGAGCCACGCGCAGCGCCACCGCCTGCATGGTTCGCGACCAGCCCCTGCTGCCGCAGCCAACCGTTTTGCATTTTGACTCATGCGCCAGAGGCTTCGGGCATGTGAGCAACCCTGTCCAGCACCGTAGTTGCCGAATCAGTGCGTGACCTCACACAGTCGCTGGAAGGCACGGGGCGCTCACGCGACTTCGCGCCCAAAAATGTGGCCGGCCGGCTGACCCCCACCCCATGTGGTTGCCATCCGGCCGACCGACCCCGTCCGTCGCGTTGCAGGAAATATGACGCCCCGGGGACGGAGCTATTCAAGGCGGCGGGATCTTTTTGGCAGGCACCCGCAGCGAGGCCCACGAGCGCGGGTTCCGCGATGATCGTCGTGGCCGGATCTGCATGCTAAACGCCGCCGCCATGGCAGAATCACTATCTGACATATTCGGCACCGGCGGCGCCCTGTCCCTCGCCCTTGAGCGTTACGAGGAGCGACCGCAACAGCTCGAGATGGCCGAAGCGGTCGCGGGAGCACTGCGGGAGCGGCAGAAGGTCATCATCGAGGCCGCGACCGGCACCGGCAAGACGATCGCCTACCTTGTGCCGGCGATCCTGAGCCGGCGCCGCACGCTGGTCTCTACTGCGACGAAGAATCTGCAGGACCAGATCTTCAACAAGGACATTCCCTTCCTCAAGAGCGTGCTGCCGCGGGACTTCGACGCCGTGCTGCTCAAAGGGCGGCAGAATTACCTCTGTCTGTGGCAGTACGAGGAGTTCAGTCGCAGCCCCGACTTCAAGGCCGCCGGCGACTCACGATACTGGGCTTCGATTCGCCGCTGGGCGAAATCGACAACGACCGGTGATCGCGCTGAACTCTCACGTCTGCCCGACAACTACGCGACGTGGTCTGAGCTCAGCATATCGGCGGACAGCTGCACGGGGCGCAAGTGCGCACACTACGATGATTGCTTCGTCGTGAAGGCCCGAAGCCGCGCCGCCACCGCCGACATCGTCGTCGTCAATCATCACCTCTTCTTCGCTGATCTCTCGCTGCGAAGCGGCACGAAGAATCGCGTCGAGTTGCTGCCTTCATACGACGCTGTCGTCTTCGACGAAGCACACAACCTCAATGACACCGCCGCGTCCTTCTTCGGGCTGCAGGTCTCGAACTTCAGATTGAGCGAGCTGTACTCCGACGCCGAGCGTTCCATGCTGCGCGAGGCGGCGCTGACGCCCGCTGTGACGGACGCATGCCGGTCTCTGAAGAGCGCGGCGGACGGCTTCTTCGGCGCAATCAAGCGTCTGATGCCGCGGCGAGAGGACCGCGTTCTCAGCGAGGCCGTGTTTGCTGAGGGCGGCGATGACCTGGAACGAATGCATGCCCGTGTCGATGAGACGCTCAACGAGTTGCGGAGCGCGCTGGGGGCAGCGAGCGGCGGTGGAGAAGTCGCTGAGAAGCTGGTCCAACGCACAGAGACGATCGCCACCGAGTTGCACTCCCTCGTCCGCAGGGAGGCGCCGGATGTGGTCTACCTGACTGAGACTCGGGGGCGCGGTGTGTTTCTTCGCGCCTTCCCGATCGACCTGCAACATATCTTCCGTGACCTGCTTCATTCCGCCTGCGCCACACAGATTTATACATCGGCGACTCTGACAACCGATGGAGACTTTCGTTGGTTTCGCGAGCAGCTGGGCTTGTCTGCCGAGGTGAAAGCGCTGCCCCTGGAGCCGGTGTTTGATTACATGAAGCAGGCGCTGCTCTATGTTCCGGACCACCTGCCGGCGCCAAACGCGCCGGACTTCGTCGACGCGCTGGCACCGACCATCAAGCACTTGATCGAGATCACAGAGGGGCGCGCCTTCGTACTGTTCACAAGCTATCGAAACATGAACCGCGCGTGGGAACTTCTGAGCGAAGACATCCCACACACGACGCTCCTGCAGGGCACGCAAACACGTTCAGCGCTGTTGAAGGCCTTTCGTGAAGACGCCCACTCGGTGTTGTTTGCGACCCAGAGTTTCTGGGAAGGCGTCGACGTGCAGGGCGACGCACTCTCGCTGGTGATCATCGATAAACTTCCCTTCTCGAGCCCCTTTGACCCGGTCGCGAAAGCCCGACTCGACCACATTCGCGCACAGGGAAAGAACCCTTTTTCGGATCACCAGGTTCCCGAAGCGGCGATTGCCCTCAAGCAGGGCTTCGGCCGGCTTATCCGGCATCGGGAAGACCGCGGTGTGATCGCGATTCTCGACAGCCGCATTGTCAACAAGGGGTACGGAAAGCGCTTCCTTCGTTCGCTGCCGCGATGCCGCAGAACACGCGACATCAACATCGTCGAGCAGTGGTGGGCAGGCGCCGGCAGCTCAGAAGATCTGGCCAAGCTGGAATGAGATCTCGGGCCCCGGAACGTTGCCGAACCACGGCGAAGGCAGGGGTTCGACGACCGGAAAGGCAACATCGATGCGCAGGATGTTTGACATGATCTGCGGCACATACAGGCGAATCCCGAGGCCCACTGTGTGTTTCAGACCAATGTCTTCATCGTCATCCCACGCGGCGCCGATGTCGTAGAAGAGGACAGCACCGATACGAGCCGAGAGAACCTCGATGGGCAGGGAACGCCACTCGAAGTTGCTGACGATGTAGTTCGCACCAATCGGTGGCGCGTGACCATATCCACGAAATCCGCCCAGAGTATCGAGGACTGCAGCCACGTTGGCTTCATTGCGGTTGATGTTGCGTGCGAGCATACGCGCGACGAAACGCCCACCGACCACGGCCGGACTTACGAGCCTGAGTGAGCCCTGTGTTTCAATGTCACTCACCCGGTCGCCGGCGCGGGCGCCTTGATAAGCGGACAACATCGCGAAGGAGTCATCCGAGATGGGGAGCGTATAGCTCGCCGTCAGGCTCACGGACACGTAGCGATCGTCGGCTCCGAAGGCCGGCTCGGCGAGCCTCACGTCTGCCAGTACGTTCAGCCCGAAGCGAATCTCTTCGCTGACCGCGAAGCTGTTGTAATTCTCAAGCGTGAAGAAGCGATTGTAGAAGAGCTCGTAACCGAGCAGCGGTCCGATCGAGAGCTCTGCCCGCGGCAGCTCGCGCTGCTCGAAGTCCGTGAGCGCTTCGTCCAGCTGCTCGCGGGTGAGCCCCGCGATCGGCGAGTCACTCGGTGTTACGGTGCCGGGAGTCGAGGGCCAGTCAAAGGGACCGACCACGCTGCCCCACGGCGACGGCTCGCGACCGAACAGCGGCTCGGCCTGGACTCTGCGCGTCGAGACGTAGGCGCCGGTGGTCACATTGTGTTTTACTTTCGAGCCGAAGGAGTGGATGAGACCGCCTTCGGCGTTTGCATCGCGCTGGCGCCAGCGCAGCGGCAGCTCCAGACCGTAGAGCCCTTCGGCGGTGTCAACCGCGGTGCCGTTGTAACGGCGATCGACAGCGTTGCGGTGTGAGATGAACCCGTACCAACCAAAGCGCGAGGTGGTGTCTCGCAACGGTCGCCGGACGTCGATCGAACTGGCGCTCCCGGAGAGCCCGTCGAAGAGCGGGTCAAACACCAGCCGCAGGGAGCCGGTAACGTCGAAGTCGCTGCCCGCGAAACGTCGTGCGATAAATGTGGGGCCGAATTCAACCGAGCGTTCACGGCCGAAGAGGCTGACGTCAATGCCAAGAGACTGGTTCGTGCCGAGCAGGTTTGTCTCGGTAACTCCGAGGTCGATGCGGTTAAAAGAGCTGAAGGTACCGTCGGGCGCAAACGTAATACGGAGGCTCCAGATGTCCTTGGTCATGACGAGCATGTCAACGCACTGCGCGCTTTCGGCGCTCACCACCGGGACGATCGTGACAAGCGAGTAGATGAACCCGTTTCGGAGCTGGCGTTCGATGTCCGAGACGAGCACGTCGTTCCAGGCGTCGCCGCGCTTGAGAGAGACCGCCCGCTCTACGATTCGAGACTTCGTCGTCGAGTGAATCGCGTTCGCCCAATCCGGAAAGGGGTCTTCGGGCGTAAAGATGTCGATCTGCGCATAGTGTGTCTCGCAGATCGGCCGGCCGGCCGGGCTGTGTTCAGCGATGAAGCCACGGCGTCGAAAGATCGGTCGCAACACCTCGAGCTCATACGCGCCCAGCTCGCCGTAGGGTGAGTCTTCGGGATACGGATTCTCTTCGATGACCTGCGGCAACGACGCCAGCGGCGGCAGGTTGGGAGACGACGGAGCAGCAACGTCCGCCGGAGGACCTGGAGTTGACACAGGCGCGACGACCTCATCGATCGCGACGGGTACGGCGGGCGCCTCATCAAGTGGGGCGTCGTCGGGCTGCGGTGGTGTCGTCGGATCCGCGGGTGGCAGATCGACCTGTGCAGGCTGTGTCGTCGCCTGCGGAGCCGGCTGGGTGGCCGGTGCCGCTGCGGCGGCGCCATCCTGCGCATGGGACGTACTTCCCGGGGCGACCGCCATGATGAGGATCATGGCAAGTGTCACCGGAAGTGCCGCGATTATCAATCTCTGGCGGTGCACAGCGTGAGTGGACCCGGGGATGCGCAAGTCGCGCCCGAAGCGCATAGCGAGCCGAAGCCCGGGGCACAAACACCCGGTGCGTCCGACGTCTACTGAAGAAGTGCCTTCACCGTCGCTACGACGTCCTCAGGCGCCAGATTCTGCTCGGCGAAGAGGTCGTTGGGCTTCCCACTGGTCCCGTAACGCGTCACGCCCATCCGCTTGAGCCTCGCGCTGACGCCATGGTCACCGAGGGTCTGCGACACCAGCGCGCCAAGCCCGGTACGCACGTTGTGGTCTTCGTAGGTAAGCAGGGTGCCGACCTGGCGGGCGGCGGAGAGAATCGCCTCTTCATCGACAGGCTTGAGACTCGCTGCGTTCACAACCCGCAGGCCGATTCCCTGCGCTGCGAGCGTTTCGGCAGCCTCAACCGCACGGTAGACCATGGGCCCGACGGCAAAGATCACCGCGTCGTCGCCGGGGCGGACCGTAGGCCATCTGCCGGGTTCGAATTCGTAGTCGCCGCCGAAGGCCGCGTTTCCGTCCCCATCTGTAACAACCGGCAGCTTCGAGCGCCCCATCGTCACAAACACCGGTCGATGATTTGCGGCGACGTATCGAAGGATACGATCAGCGTCGTTCGGATCGGCGGGTGAGTACAGGTGAAAACCAAACAGATTGTGGGCGAGTGGAATGTAGTCGATGCACTGATGCGTCGGGCCGTCTTCGCCCACGTCCATCCCACAGTGCGTGACAACAACACGCGGCGCGGCGCCGTTCTGATCATTCAGCCGTTGCTGGTTGTAGCACTCGACGATTCCAAACATCCCAAAGGTGCTGAAGAAGGGAATCGTGGCGCTGATGCTGGCGGCGCCGGCGACTACAGCCGTGTTGTGCTCTGCGATTCCCGCTTCAAAGAATCGATCCGGTACGGCGGCGTGAAATGCGTTCATTTTCACCGAACCTTCGAGATCGCAGGACAGTCCGATGACCGGCCATGCCTCACTGTCCTCCGCGTTCAGCGCCGCGAGATCGGCGAGCACAGCGCCATACGCGCTGCGGCAGTCCGTAACGGTGCCCGGCTCGTAGTCGCGGTTGGGGCCGGTGTTCAGGCGAACCTGTGTGTCGCGCTCTACGTGATGCGGCAGATTCGATGAGCGCTCGGTCCTACGCGCGCGAAGCGCATCCAGGTTGTTTTCGGCACCCAACTCGGCAAAGGCCCGCGCGGCCTGCTCGTCGTTGAGTGTCGTGCCGTGGAACTTCGCCAGATTCTCGATAAAGGAGATTCCTTTTCCCATGACGGTACGCAGGAGAATAACTGTCGGCGCATCCGGGTTGTTTGTTTGCTTCAGCGCAGCACTTCTGAAGGCGCCGTAGAGAGCGTCGAAGTCGTGTCCGTCGCATTCGATGACATTCCATCCGTCGGCGCGCCACGAGGCCGCCAGATCGAAGGGCATGATGTCCTCGGTGGCGCCACCGATCTGTAGTCCGTTGACGTCAATCCATGCGATCAGGTTCGAGAGCTTGAAACGCGAAGCGAAGCGACGAGCTTCTGAAATCTGCCCTTTCTGCTGCTCGCCGTCGCCCATTCCGACAAAGACGTTGTAGTCGTACCCTCGTACCCGTCCGGCTACTGCCATGCCGCAGCCGGCAGACAGGCCCTGGCCGAGATTACCCGTGTTCCACTCCACGCCCGGAACCACGTTTTCGATGTGGCCTCCGAACACCGAACCGGCGCGACGAAAGCCGCGAAACGCCTCGTCGATGTCGAAAAATCCGACATCTGCAAGAGTGGAGTAGACGCCCGGACTGATGTGTCCGTGAGACACGACGACGCGGTCTCGCTCCGGCATCGCGGGATTTTTCGGGTCCACGTTGATGGTTGCGTACAGCAGCATCAACGCGTCGAGGCTTGAAAGGCTGCCACCGGGATGTCCGGACGCCGACAGCGATGTCAGACGGATCACGTCCGCCGCCAGCTGCGGGCGTCGCTCTTTCAGGCGCGTGCACAGGGGTTCAGAGAGCGCCGCGGGGGCAAAGCCATGTCGCATGGGTACACCGGGGTTGGTTCAACGGCGCGCCTGTTAGTGGAGGCATCGCCGCGTACGCAAGGGTACGCTTGCCGATCCGGGAGCAGAACGCGCCATGCGCCTCAGCTCACGCCTCGTCTTCGACGGGGATGTATTCGATGCGTGGGATGAAATCGCGGTTGAAGATCTCGGACTCGCCTCGACGCCACCGACGGGCCTCTTCAATGCAGGCCGGCACGCCGCGGTCGAATTCGCGCAGGTCGAGACCCATCGTGCCGTGGGGGTGCGACTTCAGCTCGTCGTGGCCGCGGTTGATGTAGTCGACCATGGCGTTCGGCTCACCGCCGTTGTGCCAGATCCGGAAGAAGCCGGATGCGAGGAGCGCGATCGACGCGAGAAAGTCCTTCTCCGGGCTGTCTGCGGCCTCGCTGAGCGCGGTGAAGGCCTTGGTTGCCTCTTCAAACTGCCAGCGGTTGAAGAGCTTCACTGCGTGTCGCAGCTCATCTGTAATCTCGTATGACATGGCACTGTTCCGGGAGGTACGCGCGCGGCTCATAGATCCTCCATCGCTGCATCGCAACGAACGTTGTGCTGGGTATACCAGTTCTGGGTGCTTGTACTCATCATGGTGATCACCTCGCTCGGCTGTCGGCCCTGCCACATTCCGCGGCCCGCGTCCTGGGCGTCAAATTCGGCGCGGCAGTACATGCCTCGGCGATCGCTGCGAAACGCAGTGTAGGACAGCGCCGCGCCGGCCGCGACCATTTCACCGCCGAGGTCGACCGATGGACCTGCCTCCTGTGGTGCGTCGAGGTAGACCAGAGCGCGATCGTAGCTGTCCGTGTCGCAGGCCTCTCCGCGCTCACGGTCATCGCAGCTGACGACGAATCCGGAGTCCCGGCCCAGTTGATCGACAATCGCCACCAGGGCCTCGTACGCGCCGAGGCCATAAAACTCATCGTCACGGACGCAGCGATTTCGGAAGCTGCTGTTCTGCTCCATCTCGCATTCCGGCGCGTTGATTCCCAGAAGTCGAACCGCGAATGTGCGCGAGCCAACGATCAGATCCATCGTGTCTCCGTCGATCAGATGTCCGAGCGTTCCGGTCTGTCCGGCACGCACGACGTCATTCGCGATCGGCGGCAGGCCGGTATCACCGGCGTCGTCCCCTGCGCCATCACCGGTCCCATCCGAGCCCGTGCCTGTGGAGTCATCGCCGGCGTCGCGCTCGACAGCATCGCCCGCCGCGTCTTCGCCGGTATCCGACGAAGAGTCGAAGACGGAGCCGCCGCCGTTGTCGCCGGGCGCGTCCGCGCAGCAGGGCCCGGACAGCGCCACCAGGCCGAGTGCGAAGACTGCCAGTAGCTGGCGCGCGGGAATGTCTGGCCCTTTCACGTGGTGTATCCGATGCTGAAGCGGCGCCATTGTGCTGCGAATTGAGAGTACGGGCAAGCGCACGGATGGTCGGCGCGCGAATGAGATCGCTGCTTTGCGGTGTTGATCCCTTCAGAAAACCCGCAAAGCGCCGATTTCTATGAAAGAACCTTTGCGCCCTGAGTGCGTTGACAGCACCTGAGCGACGCGGTCCGCCGGCGAGGGAGGACTTTGCGGGCTCGACCGTGACACGCTATCCTGTGGTACGGTGACCACGAGAGTGTGAGGCCAGACGGTGGCAGAAGAAAGCGAGCACGCGGGACTACCGCTATACGACGACACAGGGCACCTCGACCTGAGCCGGTTCACCCGGGACTCGCGAGACGTCCTGGAGGGGTGCCTCGCGTGGCTGCAGAGCATCAACCGGAGCACCTTTCTTCCCATCGATCTCATTGTCGTCCTGATTCAACGGGACAACCACGACCTGGGCAGAGTCATTGCGCTCGCCGCACGCGGCAACGAGGACGTAGACGGCCTGGCGGCCAACCTGAGCGTCCTGGCCAAACGCGTGGACCGTAAGAGCGAAGAGGCGCCTTCATTGCAGATGAACCGCTTCTCGCTGGGCTTCATGGGAATCCTCGAAGACGCCGCCGCGTGGGCCCACGAGTCCGGACGTGAGCGGGTCACAGAGCACGACCTTGTGCGCGTAGTGCGATGGCGCGCAGAGCTGCAGGAGAGCGCTTCCGTACGATGGGCCATTCGACAGCTTGCGCAACCGGGAGGCGAGCACCTCTTCGACGCCGGCGGCACGCTGCGCGACCGTGTCTTTACGCGGCGACTGTGGCGCCTGCTCGAAAAAGGCATGCGGCTCAGCTGTAGAGCCGGTTTGCCCTTTCTCGGCACGCCACACCTTATCGCCGCCTTCTGTTCGACCCGGGACAGCGTCGTCTGGCGCGCAGCAGAGCTGAATGGCGTCGACCCCTCACGGCTGCGCGAAGAGCTTCTGCGCATCGTCGGCAACCGGCAACCGGCGCAGGACGAGTTCTCCCTGGGCAGGCGCACGCTGACGCCACGGCTGATCCGCATGCTCGTGTTCGCCGGCGAACAGGCGGACGGCGAAGGCCGCCGGGTCACCGAGCAGGACATCGTTGAGGCCTTCCTGGAGGACGGCGGATCCTCCCTTGAACTGGTCCGCGCACTCGGCGTGGAGCAGCAGCTGCGCGAGCTCCTCGGCGAGCCGCGCGTACGCCAGCGCGAGCGGAGTCGTTGGATCGGCCCCGCCGCGGCGGAAGAGCCCGACGAGGAATCAGGCACCCCAACCCTCGACCTCCTGGGCCAGGACCTGAGCGCCGAAGCCGAAGCCGGCACCCTGCCGACCATTCTGGGCCGCGAAGAAGAGCTGCAGCGCATTCTCAATGTGCTGATGCGCAGCGAACAGCGGAATCCACTGCTGACCGGCGAACCGGGTGTGGGCAAGACCGCGCTCGCAGCGGCGCTCGCCCAACGAATTCATGAAGGGCGCGTGCCCGCGCGGCTCAAGAACCTGCGCGTGGTCGAGATCAACGGCGCCGGCCTCCTCGGCGGCACTTCATACCGCGGCGAACTTGAGGCGCGCATCAAGGCCCTGCTCAAGGAGGCCGAAGAGGACGTGATTCTCTTCATCGACGAGGCACACGCGGTCTTCTCGCCGCGCTCCGCTGCAGGACAGCCCGCCGAGGTCCCGAATCACTTCAAGTCGGCGCTGGCATCCGGACGCATCGCCGTCGTCGCCGCGACCACCGACGCAGAGTTTCACCGTTGGATCGAACAGGACTCCGCGCTGAAGCGTCGCTTTGAGAGGATCGCGATTCCTGAGGTCTCGCCCGTGACCGCGCGCTCCATTCTGCAGAGCCTCGCGCCGTCGTGGGAGGCGGACTACGAAGTTCCCATCAGCCCCGAGGCGCTGGACGCAGCCATCGCCCTCTCCACACGCTTCATTCCGGAGCAGTCGCTACCGGACAAGGCAAAGAAGCTGCTGATGGACTCGACGATCGCGGTGGCATCGGAGTTGGCCCTCGACCCGGGTAGCGACGAGCCGGGACGCGCCGACCTCGACGGGACTCCAAAGCGACGTGTCGTCTCCAAACTGGATGTTGCGCGCCAGGTATCCGCGAAGACCGGCATCCCGCTGGACCGTATCATTCGCGGCTCCGTCGCGTGGTGGAAGGACCTCCCGGAGCGCCTGCGGGATCAGGTCGTGGGCCAGGGCGCAGCGGTCGAGGCGGTGTCCCGATGTCTCGTCGCCGGTCGCCTCAACGCTGTCGGCCGGCATCGACCGCAGGGTGTGTTCGTGTTTGCCGGACCGCCCGGCGTCGGCAAGTCGCGCCTCGCAAAAGCACTGGCGAACGAAGTCTTCGGCAGTCCGGACGCCCTGCTGCGGCTGGACATGTCGGACTACCACGAGGCGCACTCCATCTCCCGGCTGATCGGCACCCCACCGGGCTACGTCGGATACCAGGACGAGGACGCGCTGGTAACGCCCCTGCGCCGCAGGCCAAGCTCCGTCGTCTTTCTGGACGGCTTCAACCTGGCCCACCCACGAGTACAGGAACGATTGATTCGCCTCCTGGACGAAGGGGAAATCACGGACACGCGTGGTCTCAGGGCCGACGCCACGCACGCGATTTTCATCCTCTCTGTGCATGTAGAGGTCGATACTGTCTCCCGGATTGGTTTTGGCGGCGATGCACAGCACGCCGAGCGCGGTCTCGCTGACTTTGACGCAGAGCTCGCGGAGCGCCTTCGAGGCTACACCTACGAGTTTGTGCCCTTCAGAGGCGTCACAGCAGACGACGGCGGACTTGCGATGCAGCTCTTTGAGGAGCGACTGTCCTCGTTTCGAGTGGCTCTGGAAGAGGAGTTTGCCGTTCGAATCCAGCTCGATGAAGCCGCATGGACTCGGATGCAGCGCGAGGTAAGCCGCCTGCAACGTGCGAGGGATATCGATGCGTACTTCAAAGAGAATGTCGTCGACATTGTGAGCGCGAGGCTGCTCGCAGGGATCGATGAAGACGTGATACACATCCACACGCCGGAACAGGAACCGGCCTGATCGCATCCGGGTGACATGGCGCTGATCATTGATGTTTTCGGCGCGCCCGACTCTGCGGCGGCGCTCGAAGCGGCGGCGCACGCGTCAGCAGAGCTGGACGTAGATCTGCAGCTGGTCGGGCACGAAAACACTCTCGCCGGTGCCCTCGCTGAGCTTCCCTGCGACTTCGAGAGAATCTCGGTCGATCACTACGCCGGCGACTCCATCGACGAAGCCCTGGACCAGGCGCTTCGCCTCACCGCGATGCGGCCGTCGACGTTGATATGCTCCGCAAACCCTCGTGGCCTGATCGACGCTGCACATCGACACCTCGCGCTGATAGACGGCGTCGAGCGCGCCGCGTTGGCGGGCGTGTATCCGACCCTGCGCCACCGCGGTCACGAGAGAGACCCCTTCGCGCTGCTTCTGGATGTGAGCGCGAGCGTAGAACCCCGCGCCCGTGACCTTGTGGTCTGGGCCGCGCTGGGTGCCGAGTACGCGCGTATCGTCTCGCGCAACGACCAGCCGATCGTAGCGCTGCTTGCAAACAGCTCGCAGCGCAGCCTCTGTTCGGCTGCAGTGCGCAGGGCTGCCGTCGGCCTGGACGAGGTAGAGCTGGATTGGGACTACCGGGGGTTGATCACGGCCGACCAGGTCCCTGCAGGGGATGCCGACGTGGTGGTCGCCGGGGGCCTGGCAGGCGACGTCATGCTACGCAGCATCGAGGGCCTGGCGACCACCGGCGAAGCGCTGGTTGAGCAGGCTCGGCGACGCTTTCGGTGGCGTGTTGGGGTGCAGATGCTGAGCTCTGCCATCGAGCGGCTACGCGAGATGACGGATTGGGAAAACTATGGCGGCGCGCCGGTGCTGGGTTTTGACCGCTCGGTCATCCTGATTCGACAGGATGCGGGAACCCGAGCCTGGTACAATGCCATTCGCCTCGCGCGGAAGCTCGACAGAGGCGATCTGATCGGACGCCTGCGCGTCGCCGCCGCAGCGGCCGGAGGGCACCCATGAGCGCGATCGTCCACTACCGCTGGGATGTCGATAAGACCTACATCCGCACCGAGTTCGACACCTTTCGTGACCTCGTCCGGGCGTGGCGCCAGGAAGCCGAGGACAAGACCAACATCCCGGGTGCGCCGGCGCTGCTGCGGGAGCTGCTCGCGACCCGAGATCGAGATCAGAGCAGGGTCACATTCATCAGCGGCAGCCCGCGCCAGATGCGCCGCGTGCTGAGCGATAAGTTCCGCCTGGATGGCGTCGAGCCGGACGCGTTCATCCTGAAACCGAACCTGAGCAACATCCTGCTCATGCGGTGGAAGGCGGTGAACAACCAGGTCGGTTACAAGCTGGCCGCGCTCCTGGACAGTCGGTCAGAGGGCGCCGATGAGTACCTGTTTGGCGATGACTCCGAGCAGGACGCGCTGATCTACAGCATGTACGCGGATATGCTGAGCGGAGACATCGGCGCGGACGAGCTGCAGGAGACCCTGCTGGCCTGCGGTGTCTACGAACACGAGGTGGAAGCCCTCGTGCGGCGTTATGGGGAAATGACGCAGAGCGGTGTTGTTCGGAGGGTGTTCATTCACCTGGACCGCCGCTCACCTCTGCAGCGCTTTCTCGCCTACGGCCCACGGGTCGTCGCCGTGTACAACTACTTCCAGGCCGCCGTAATCCTGCACGCGAACGGCGTGCTCTCTGTCGAAGGCGTCGCGAGAGTCGTCGAATCGATGAGGCTGGACGGCTATACGCCGACGCGCCTCGCTAACTCCGTCCGCGACCTGCTGCGCCGTGGCTTCATCAACGCGTCGGTGCTTGACGAGATGCTGGGGCCCTATCCGGACGACGCATCCGGGTTCTGGACTACCGATTTCTTTGACGCCTTTCTCGAAGCGCTCGATGGTGTCGAGACCACCGTAGTTCGCCGCGTGTCGAGACCGGTACGAATCGATTACGGAGATCTGATCGAGAGGCACCGCTACAAAAGGCCGGAAACCCCGAAAGATCAACTTCCGGGGTTCCTCAAGGACTGACGGTCCGGCCTTAGGGGGTCGCTTCGACCTCGGACTCTGCGCCTTCCGGTGCAGGCGCGGCGGGCGAGTCTTCTTCCGTTTCTTCAGCGAACGGCGCCGGTGCGGATTCTTCCTCTACAGGCTGCCGACGCGCGTCGGGACGGCGGTTGTTCTCGCGGGGCTCCGGCTTCGGACAGATGTCATCATCGATATTGATGGTCTGGTAGCCGCGCTCTTTTTCGTAGAAATCCATCAACGAATCAGAACTGGCCGCGTAGCAGCGCTCCGTATCACGCATGACAGTCATGGTGAGCAGGTGCTCACGCGCGTCGTAGCTCAGCTCGCGGCTGGACTGGTGACCGTCGAGGCAAACGGAAGAGCCCGGCTCAATCGGCAGCAGGCCTTCGCGATTGAATCCACCGATCTCAGCGCGAGTGTTGCAGTCAAACGCGGCGAACCAGCGGTCCACAGTTGTTCGCACCAGAACCGGGTCCTCGGTCTGGTTCGAGATCCGCACGGAATCTACGTGGACACAGGCCCCGAAAGTCATGGAAATTGCAGTAATAAACAGCAGCGTGAACTGATGCTTCACGTCGCACCTCATTGCGAAGACTGGAAGACGTAGCGGGTTGCAACCCTCGGGCGCCCGCACTCCTGAATAAGCACAGGCTTGTTACTGTAGTTGGAACTCGATTCCAACCCCGACCTGATCCGGCACCTGATCCCGCGACACGGCTTCAGCGCGGCAGCGCCGCCGGTGACCACGGGTGGGGAGAGCGCGCCGGCTCAACCCTCCTTCCTGGCCGCGATCGCGGCGATGAGTTCATCCCGCTTCATCTTCGATCTACCGCTGATGTTCAACGCGGCAGCTTCGGCGCGCAACGCTCCAATGGAGGTCGCTGCCACCTTCGGGGCAGCGGCGGCGCTGGGGCGCACGGAGCGCCGTCGGGTGGTTCGCGGCGCGGCGGCCTTCTTCGGTGCGGCGGCCTTCTTCGGCGCAGCCTTCTTCGGCGCGGCGGCCTTCTTCGGCGCGGCGGCCTTCTTCGGAGCGGCGGCCTTCTTCGGCGCAGCCTTCTTCGGTGCGGCCTTCTTCGGTGCGGCCTTCTTCGGCGCGGCGGCCTTCTTCGGCGCAGCCTTCTTCGGTGCGGCGGCCTTCTTCGGCGCAGCCTTCTTCGGTGCGGCGGCCTTCTTCGGCGCGGCCTTCTTCGGCGCGGCGGCCTTCTTCGGCGCGGCCTTCTTCGGCGCGGCCTTCTTCGGCGCGGCCTTCTCTGCGCTCTTCTCTGCGCTCTTCTCTGCGGCCGCTGGCTTGCTCACCGGGCGTTTCGCCGTGGTCTTCGCCGCTACCGGAGCCGCCGGTTTGCTGGGCGCGGGGGCCTGCGGACGCGGCGGCGCGGTGTAGGTCGTCGTTGATCGCGATTTCTTCTTACCGCGGAGCGTACCGACGACATCCATTGCCTTTTTGAGAGCCTTGTTGATTACGGGGATCATTGCGCAAACCTGGAATGTGTGGCGCCCGTTTCTGTCGCCACGAAAGGCGGCCGGACGCCGAATCCATATGGGCGCAAAGATAGCGTGTCAAACGATATTCCGGGCCGCATTTACGGGCACGAAGCGGGTACAGAGCACCCCCAAAAAGGGAGCCGGCTTCAGCCGAAATACGAGGGCGCGTTGCCCGGAATCCACTTGATGTTGCAGCCCATACTCGGCCACTGCTCCGCCGGCGCTTCCGCGCCGGCCTTCAGCGCAGCGATCGCCGCCGATAGAGACTCGCCGGTGACGGGGATGCCTGAATCCGGCCGACTGTCGTCCAACTGGCCACGATAGAACAGACGATTGTCAGCATCGAAAAGGAAGAAGTCCGGCGTGCAGGCGGCCGTATACGACTTCGCCGTCTCCTGCGTCTCATCAAAGAGAAAAGGGAAACTCCAGTCTTTGGCCTCAGCGAGCTTCTTCATGTTCTCGGGACCATCCTGCGGGTGGGAAAGCACCGAGTTCGCGTTGATGGCGACCATGCCCACGCCGGCAGCAGCACATTCCTCGGCGAGGCGCGGCAGGTGATCGAAGATGTGAATCACAAAAGGACAGTGATTGCAGATGAATGCGACCAGCGTGCCGCCCTCACCTCTCACGTCAGACAAGGTCGTGGAATCGCCGGTACGAGGATCCGTCAACGAAAAGTCGGGCGCTACAGTGCCCAGCGCGAGCATCGTAGATTCGGTCTTAGCCATTCGTCACTCCCTTCATCAAAGACACAGGCAGAGTCTCAACCGACCCCGCCGAAACGGCGCTCTCGACGGGTGTAGGATCGGAGCGCAAGCTCGTATCGCGGCCAGTCGAAGTCCGGCCACAGGCACTCATCAACATACATCTCCGCGTAGGCAAGCTGCCAGAGCAGAAAGTTTGAGACCCGCAGCTCACCGCTCGTGCGGATGATCAGATCCGGGTCCGGAACACCTGCAGTCCACAACCTTGACTCGATCGCACGCTCGTCAACATCGGCGGGACTCAGCACTCCTCGCGCAACGTCTTCGGCGATGCGCCTGGCGGCGCGTACCAGCTCTTCACGACCACCGTAGTTTACCGCGACGTGCAGGACCATATCCCGATTGCGTCGAGTCGCCGCCTCGACCGCCTTGACGGCAGCACGGGCGACAAGCGGGAGCGGATCTCGATCGCCGATCAGATTCAGCCGAATGCCTTTGTCGATCATCAGCTGTTTCTCGTTCTCGCAGAACTCCACGAGCAGAGAAAAAAGCGAATCGACCTCGGCCTTCGGTCGCGACCAGTTCTGCGATGAGAAGGCATAGAGCGTCAGGTGTCGGATACCGAGCTCGCGCGATTTCGTGACCGCCATCCGTACGGCCTTCGCGCCCTCTCGGTGCCCCTCGCTACGGGTCAGCCCGCGCTGCTTCGCCCAGCGGCCGTTGCCGTCCATGATCATAGCGACATGCTGCGGCAGGTCGCCGATGTCGCCTGTCGTCGCCGGATCGGTTGTGGAATCGTCGGCACTCATGGGACGCGCTGACTGAAGAAACGAATCGGAAAATCGAATCGGGTCTGTGCCGGCTGCAGAACCCGCCCGCCGGTCACGCCAGCTGTGTACTGTTCCGCCGCCGAATCGGAAAGTCCTCAGACACCGGTCTGTATCCCGGCTCGGCGTGTATCCGCACCCGGATGCCGCAGGCTCAGAGATCGTGCTGTGCAACCGGGGTCAGTGCTCCCTCGCGAAACACGCCGAATTCGATGCAGCCTGCGCTGGGATTGACCGACACGTATCGAGGCTCGTGCATGCAGTCGCCGGGATTCACCAGCACGCGATCATGCGCGTGAAGCAGCTGCGCCTGGTGTGTGTGCCCGATCACGATGCCCACATAACGCGGGTCTTCTCGAATGGATGCCAGGGCGCGAGCCTCAATCCGACTCACGGAGTTCGGCCCGGACAGCGCTCGTTCTCCGCTGCGAAGGGCCGCCCACAGCGGCTTGAGGGCTCGCCCCGACACTCGGCCGCTCGCCCATGTCACGGCCGAGGTAAATGCGGCGTTGCGCTTGATCCATGGGTTGAAGCGGTGCCCGTGCTCACACCGAAACACACCCGCCGGAGTCACCACATCGAGGGACCGTGCCACGCCGTGCCGCGCCAGGTGCTCGTCGTGGTTGCCGACCGTCGAGACCACCCGGGGGTGGTCGAGCGCCGCGGCCACGGCGGCGTTGTCACGACGAACAGTGATAAGCTCACGCGCGAACGCGAACGGGACCGTGCCGCGCTCGAGATCATAGATGTCGCCGTTGGCGACCAACAGAGCATGACTGTCGAGCAGCGCCCGCAAAAAACCCACAAGCTCATGCGCCGGGACCGCGCATGCGGTGCTTGCGCCGGCGCGTCCGAGATGCAGGTCGCTGATGACCGCAAACGAGGCTGCTTCGACGCAGCTCACCCCTGAGCGCGCTTCAGGTAACGTGCTTCGCGGGTATCGACGATCAGCCGATCTCCGACGTTCACAAAGAGCGGAACCTGCACCACAAGACCGGTCTCGAGCGTCGCCGGTTTCTGGACACTGTTGACCGTGTCCCCGCGCACTCCGGGGTCCGTCTGCGTGACCTCCAGCTCTACGTTCACCGGCAGCTCAATGGCGATACAATGGCCGTTGAAGAGCAGGGCACGAACCTCATCATTAGCGCGAAGAAACTGCAGCTCGTACTCGATGTCCACGCGCTTCAGCAGGAACTGCTCGTAGGTGCTCGTGTCCATGAAATAGAAGGTGTCGCCTTCGTCGTAGAGATATTGCGCCTGGCGAATCTCAAAGTCCGGCTCCTTTACCCGGTCGCCTGCCTTGAAGACCCTGTCGAAGAGCTGGCCGCTTCGGATGTTGCGCACCTTCGTCTTGATGAGGGTGGCCCCACCCCGTGCAGACGGGCTCTGCGTTGTAACGAACTCTACCGCGAAGGGCTCGCCGTCGAGCTCGATGCGGGTTCCCTTCTTGAAGTCGGTGACCTGAATCATCAGGGCTCCTGTGCGTTGGGTATCTGCCGGCACCGGCCGGTCCCTGCTCGGTGTCGATCGCAGCGAGCTACACTGCAAGCGCGACGAGCGCCACACCACGCGACGTATGACGACTTGTGAGGTCACTCCATTGCGCGTACCGTCAACGGCGCTGAAAACGGCGGGATGATCGACCGTGGTTGCTGCATTGCGCCGCCCAGGCCCGGCGTCCCATCAACACCGGCCCGATGAGGGACAGACGATGTTACCAGCGCTCGACCCACGCACCCTGTTCCAGCTCGCACAGGCCGCCGATACGCCCGATGAGAGCTTCGAGTTGCCCGCCAGCGTTGAGGAGCTGAAGGAGCTCCTTCAAAGCTGGGGCGAGTTCATCGCCGAGGCTGTACAGAGCGTCCCCTTCCTGGCTCAGGTCGGCGCCATCATTGTGCTCGCGATGGTGGCACCGATCGTCACAGCTGTGCTGCGTCGGCGGATCTCGATCCTTCGCGAAGAGCCCATCGAGGGACGCCTTCTACCGATCCAACAGCTCGTGTTTCGTCTGCGCGCGACCCTGTTGCCGGCGGTGTACGCCATCCTCCTGCTCGCCGCCGCCACGGCTTTCGCCGCGATCCCGGTGCTCGGCAGAGACTGGTTGCTCCGCCTCGTGCTGGGACTCAGCCTGGTCGTCGCGCTCTTTCGTGGGATCTGCGAGCTCGTTCCAAACCCCCTCGCGAGGAAGCTGGTTCTATGGACCGTGATTCCAACCGCTGTCATGAGCGTGTTCGGGATCTTCGATGAGTTTGTCGCCTTCCTTGAAGGCACGGACGTACAGGCGGGCAGCATCCGAATCTCGGCGGCGATGGTCGCCCGCACGATCGTCTTTGGGACCCTGCTCTACTGGGTCGGGCGCATCTCGAATCAAAAGGGTCAGGCCGCGATTCGATCACAGGAGAGCATCGACAAGGGCACGCGCGAGGTCATCGCCAAGATCTTCGAGTTCGCTGTCTTCGCTCTGCTGGCCTTCCTGCTGATGAACATCGCCGGGATTGACCTCTCGGCGCTTGTCGTTGTCGGCGGTGCTGTCGGCCTCGGCCTTGGCTTCGGGCTGCAGCAGATCGCCGCAAACTTCATCTCCGGCGTCATACTGCTGCTCGACAGGTCTCTACTCATCGGTGACTTCGTGGTCCTGCCCGACGGTCGAGAAGGCTACGTCGCGGCGCTCAACATGCGCTCGGCTACGGTGGAGACCACCGACGGCAAGGACATCATGGTCCCGAACATCAAGTTCATCGAAGATGCTTACGAGAACTGGACGCACAAAGACCCGCGCCAGCGTTACGAGGTGTACTTCAGCGTCACCTTCGATACGGACATTGACACCCTCGAAGACCTCCTGATTCCGGCGATCTCAGCGCACCCCAAGGTGTTGCAGGAACCGGAGAAGCCCGACCTCGAGCTTCGTTCCTTCGGCGAATTCGGCATCAACTTCGCGATCGAGTTCTGGGTGGAGGGGATCGATGACGGCGAGAACAAGTTCACGTCCGACCTGAACTTCATCATCTGGCGCACGCTCCGGCAGCATGGCGTAAAGATGCCACTGCCCCAGCGTGAGGTGAGAATCCTCGACGCGAAGCGCTCGGCCGCAGCGATCAACGTGAGTGGAACTAATGAGTAAATCGGACGCGCCGTCACCCGGCAGCGGGTCACAGCCGGTGAAGCTACGAATGCAGGGCGCACCCCGCAAAGATGAGGCCCTGCGAAAATCTCCGACCTGGCTGGCGATGGGCTTCCGGCCCTTTTTTCTGTGCGCGGCCCTCTTCGCCTGCATCGCGACCGCGCTCTGGTTGCATGCACTCGCCTCGGGCCGGGACCCCGGCGGCGGCTACATCGCGATGAACTACTGGCATGCCCACGAAATGCTCCACGGCTTCGTGATGGCGGTCGTCGCCGGCTTCCTGCTGACAGCGTCGCGCAACTGGACCGGACGGAACACCGCGCACGGATACGCGCTGCTCGGCCTTGTCCTGCTCTGGGCGCTCGGACGCGTCTTGATGTCCGGACGTACAGGCCTGCCGAACCCCCTCGTGGCCGCCTGCGTAGTCGCTTTTCCCCTGGCCCTCGCAGCCGTTGTCGGCAGGGTCATCGTCGGCGCCGGCAGCCGGCGGAACTACGGCATCGTCGTGATCCTGCTCGCGGTGGCGGGCTCGTCACTCTTTGTGCACCTGGACGCACTCGGTGTGACACCGGGCGCAACACGGCCGGCTCTATACGGCGGTCTGCACCTGATCGTGCTTCTCACGGTCGTCATCGGCGGGCGCATCATCCCCCTCTTTACGCGAAACCGCTGCAGCGACGATTCGATTCGGTCGTGGCCGGCCGTGGACCGCGCTGCGCTCATTCTGGCCGCGTTGGTGGTTCCCGCTTCGGTCATTGCATGGCTGCCGGGCGCGGGAGACGCCGCGTTTCGCGCATACGGCGGCCTGGCCTTCCTCTCCGGATGCACACAGCTTCTACGCATGCGCTGGTGGGGAACGCGATCTGCGATACGCGTCCCGATGCTCGCAATACTGCATGCGGGCTACTTGTGGATCGCAATCGGCCAGCTGCTCGTGGGCGTGGCATCGGTGCGCGCCGAACTCCCCCACAGCCTCGCCCTGCACGCGCTAACCATCGGCGCGATCGGCGGGCTGATAGTCGGCATGATGGCGCGGGTTACGATAGGACACACCGGCAGAACCATACAGGCCGGAACGGCAGCGCGCGTCGCCTTCGTCTCGATCAACCTCGCGGTCGCCGCGCGGTTGTGTGCCGCTCTGGTTCCCGCCACGCAGGTGCGCATCACCTGGTATGTGTCCGGCGGGCTGTTCGCGCTCTCGCTTGCGGCATATCTGGTGGGCGCACTCCCATTGCTGCTCTCTGCGCGGCCTGACGGTCGGCCCGGTTGAGCCGACAGCGACCTGAACAGCAGCGTTGAAGTGCAGCATCGCTGCGGCCGCGAGCGGGGTGCTCAACGCGGCGCGACCGTCATCTGCATCTGGCCGGCGGGGCGAAGCGTGACGCTGGGGTCCAACGCGAGCCGGTATCCCGGCAGCAGAGAGAAGCGCAGGCGTCGCACAAGGACAGCGATGAGAATCAGCGCCTCCATCTCGGCAAAACGGTCGCCGATGCACTGCCTCTGACCGCGTGAGAAGGGGAAGTACACGAAGCGGTTCGGCTTCGGGCGATCCGGAGCCCAGCGATCCGGATCGAAGCCTTCCGGGTTGTCCCAATACTTCGGATGCCGGTGCATGCTCCATTGGGAGAGGAACACGTAGCTGCCCTTCGGGATCGTGTAACCGCCGATCTCGTCGTCTTCACGAGGCACGCGGCCAACGGACCAGACCGGAGGCAGCAGTCGCATCGACTCGTACAGCACCTGTGTTGTGTAGGTCAGTCGCCGCGCATCTTCGTAGGTCGGCAGCCGGTCGCCGACCACCTCGTCGACCTCGGCTTCAACCGCACGAGCGACGTCGGGGTGCATACTGAGCAGGTAGAATGTGAAGGTGAGCGCGTTGGCCGTCGTCTCGTGCCCCGCACCAAGCATAGTCAGCGCCTCATCCCGAAGTTGAAGGTCGGTCATCGTCTCGCCGGTGTCCTCGTCCTGCGAGGCCATGAACATGCCCAGAAGATCGTGTACTTCTTCACCGCTGCGGCGCCTCTCAGCGATCAACGAGTCCACCAGCTGAAAGAGCTTGTGGCGCGCGACCCAGATACGGAAGTTGCGCGGTATCGGCACATACTCCGGATACGGATACGGAGCGCTGACCAGGCGCGGAAAGGCGTGCAGCACCTCCTTGAAGTTGGCTCCGATTTCGCTGGATCGCCCACTGATGTCGGTGCTGAAGAGCGTCTCTCCGGCAATGCGAAGGGTCAGCGAGTTCATCGCATCGCCGAAATCGATCGTACCGTTGCGCGACGCCGTGCCTTCAAGACTGCGCGCGAAATCCAGCGCACCGGTTCCCAGCTGGTCGGCGAATCCGGCGATAGCGCTGCGCGCAAACGCGGGCTGGGCGATACGACGTTGCCGCAACCAGAGGTCGCCATCGCTGGTGACCAGGCCGTTGCCGAGCACAAGACGCAGCTTGCGATAGCCGCGGGTCTCTTTTTCGTAGAGGGCGTGCTTTGTAAGGAGCACCTGCTTGATATGCTCCGGGTCGCTCAGAACGAAGACGCTCAGGGGGCCGAGCCGCATCCGAGTTACGTCGTTCAGCTCCTGAGCCCGAACAAATGCGTCGAGCAGTCCCTGACCGATCGGCGGCATCCTGCCCGTCCTGCCGCCACCAATCGAGAGCAACGGCGCCTGAGCACCGGTGGGGACGTCGTCTCTCCTCGCCACACGCCGGGCGAGTCGCTCCAGAGTCTCAATTGCGAGCTTCGTCTGATTCAGTGCCATCGTTACTCAGGACCATGAGGTGCGAACACCAACGCACTGGCTGAACTCACGGTGTCGTGCAAGCGCACGCGTGTAGCAGCTCTGAAAAGCCAGGCGTCGGGCGTCGGCACATCGCCCTCTGTCGACACGATACCGACGCTTCGGAATTCGGCGCTTCACCGGGGGTACACGGATCTGTCACAGAATTGTAATGTGTGGACAGGGTACGGGGATTCCGGCTACCGGGCGACCCGTCGTCGGGAGGCACACGAGCAGCGCCCCGACTTCGTGGAAAACGCTGCCTCCAGAAGCCCCGGAATCGTGGACGCATTTCTCCAAATCCTGAATCTGGCGGGCGCCCTTGGTGTGTTCCTCTTCGGCATGAAAATCATGTCCGAGGGACTGCAGAAGGTCGCCGGTGCGAAACTGCAGTCTCTGCTCGGCAAGATAACGAGCAACCGCTTCACCGGCGTCCTGACGGGCTTCGTCGTTACTACGATCGTCCAGTCAAGCTCGGCGACGACGGTCATGGTGGTCGGTTTTGTGAACGCCAGGCTGCTCTCGCTACGCCAGGCGATCGGCGTGATCATGGGAGCAAACATCGGTACAACCGTCACCGGTTGGCTCGTCGCTCTGCTCGGCTTTAAGGTAAAGATTGCGGCATTCGCGCTTCCTGCGGTCGGCGCGGGGATGGCGCTGACCTTCATGAAAGGGGCCCGCGCGAAGCAGGTCGGCGAAGCCCTGATCGGTTTCGGACTGCTCTTCCTCGGCCTGTCCCTGATGAAGGACTCCGTCCCGGGACTCGATGAGAGCGGCCTCGCCTGGGTGCAGTCGCTGACCAGCCTCGGGTTTGTCTCGGTGCTGGCGTTCGTCGGAATCGGCACCGCGCTGACGGTCATACTGCAGTCGAGTTCGGCCACGATGAGCCTCACCCTCGCGCTCACCGCGTCCGGCTTCATTCCCTACACCTTTGCCGCAGCGATGGTGCTCGGCGAGAACATCGGCACGACGGCAACAGCAAACATCGCCGCGATCGGCACGTCGACGGCGGCGAAACGCGCCGCTCGGGCACATCTGATTTTCAACATCTTCGGCGTCGCGTGGGCGCTGGCGATCTTCACACCGGTGCTGCTGCCAATCGTGGATTCTCTGGTCCCGGGTAACCCGGCGCTGGCCATCAACGACGGCGGTGACGCCGGGGTCGTTACGGCCCACCTCGCGGCGTTTCACACCCTCTTCAACATCACGAACACCGCGGTCATGCTGCCCTTCGTCAACCGCCTTGCTGACATCGTAGAGCGACTGGTTCCAGCGGCCAGCGCGCAACCGCGAGGGGTTACGAAGTTCATCTCGACCGCGCACGTTCAGACTCCCGAGCTCCTGCTGGTGCAGGCGGCCAAGGAGATGGAGCACATGACCAGCCATGTGCAGCGGATGTTCGGCGACGCGCTCCGCATCCTCACGAATCCTGAGGAAGAGTTGGGGGACCTCGTCGCCGAGACCCTCGCCCGCGAGCAGATGGTCGACGACCTCGAGCACGAAATCACTGCCGTGCTCTCGATGACGGCGCGAGCCGCCGGATCCGCCAAGGCCTCTCGGCAAATCGGCGCCATGGTGTTGAATACCCATCGCCTCGAACGCATGGCAGATCACTGCGAAAAACTGGTCCACATCGCAGCACGAAACCACTCTGCGGGTGCCGACTTCACGCTTGAGCCCGACGCGATTGCCGATATCGCGAGCCTCGGCGAGCTGGTCTCGCGCTCCCTCGACAACCTCGGTCGCTACCTGGTGAACGAAGGCGATGCGGCCGTGGCTGAGCAGATCGAAGAGGAGATCGACGCCGAGCGCAAAGCGATGCGCGACCGCTATCTTGCACGGATGAACTCCACCGACATCGGCGTAGTGCCCGGAATGTGGCTGCTGGATATCGCCAGCCACCTGGAGTCGGTCGGCGACGGTGCGATCGGCATCATTCGCCGAATGGAAGAGACCCACCAGCTCTGACGCCCACCGGCCGCCGAAGGACGGGCGATGCGCTCACCTCTGTCGGCCATTCCGTGGTCGCGTTAGCGGGCGGGTCGGCGAGGCGTCGCGTGACCTCAGCGCGCTCAGTCCAGCTCTGCGAGCAGATCCTGCCAGGACGCCCCATCGTCAACGGAGAGGGTGCCGGCGAGACTGTTCATTGCCGCCCGCTCTGCGTCGCACACAGTGAACGCCTTGCCAAAAAGGCCGCCCGCAGCCTTAGCCACGTCCATGCTGAGGTCGAGGAGCTCCTGCAGGGAGTCAGCGTTCAGACCGGTGCCGACACCGCGCTCGCGGCGCGCCAGCTCAATGAGCACCTCGAAGCCGGTGTCGTAGTAGGCCCGTGTCGGCTCGCGATCGAGCCAGCCCTTGAGCACATCTTCGCCACCGACAAGAAAGCCGTTCTCATGGGCGATCTCAAGCACCCGTACCTTCTCCGCTTTCTGCACCTTGCCGTCCGACCACGCCACCAGCACCAGGGGCAGCAGCGCAAGAACGCCGTAGTTGTCTTGATTGATACCCAACTCTTTGAGCGAGCTTAGGAGCGTGTCTTCAACCGTATCCATCTCTGAATCTCCAATGTAGTGATGCCGCCTCCTCGCTGGCAGCCCAGGCGCGTCGTGTTACCATGGACCCGAACGGAAGCGCAGGGTCACATTCCGGTATCACATTTTTGCCGACCCAATACCGCGCGAGCGGGCACCCGGGCAGGACCACATGGCGACAATAACCACTGAAAAGCGCGGCCACCTCTACCTCATCGGCCTGAACCGGGCGGACAAGCGCAACGCATTCAACCTCGCGATGCTGGGGGAGCTCGCCGAGGCGATGACCGAGTACGAAGCCGACAGCGAGCTTCGATGTGCCCTGCTCTTCGCGCACGGCGACCACTTTACGGCCGGCCTCGATCTCGGTGAGGTCGGCCCCGCCGTTCGCAGCGGCTCTCCCATCTTTCCCGAGGGCTCCGTGGACCCGCTGAACCTGATGACGCCGGGGCGAACGAAGCCGTTGGTGATGGCTGTCCAGGGGTTTTGCCTGACGATCGGCATAGAGCTGCTTCTGGCGGCCGATGTGCGGGTCGCCGCCAAGTCTACTGTGTTTGCCCAGATGGAAGTGCAGCGCGGGATCATGGCCTTTGGCGGTGCGACTCTGCGCTTCGCCCGGGAATGCGGGTGGGGCAACGCGATGCGCTGGCTGCTCACAGGAGATCGCTTTGACGCCACGGAGGCGCTCCGCATCGGCCTGGTCCAGCAGACGGTCCCCACGGGTCGCCAGCTGGAGATCGCTGAGGCGATAGCGGAACGTATCGCTGCCCAGGCACCCCTCGCCGTGCAGGCGACACTCGCATCATCGCGTGCCTCCCTAACGGATGGACACAACGCAGCCCTTGCGTCGATGTACGAAGCGGCCCGCGCGACGATGAGCAGTGA